>CALCWV010000058.1 GCA_937907645.1 uncultured Clostridia bacterium | reverse complement strand
TTTTTTCTAAATTGTGCCAATGATAAAAGCCAAAGTCACCAATTTTTGTTACGCTATTTGGAATCACTATTTCTTTCACCCTATTACATCCCCTAAAGGCACCCTCACCAATTTTTGTTACGCTATTTGGAAGTTCTATTTTTTCTAAATTGCAACAATAATAAAAGGCAAAGTCACCAATTTCCTCAACTCCCTCTGGAATCACTATTTCTTTCAACCCACTACACTTGCTAAAGGCGTTCGCACCAATTCTTGTTACACTATTAGGTATTATTCCAACATTTCTCAGACTACTAGAGACATCCATAAAAGCTCCTTCCCCAATTATTTTAACTTGTTCTGGAACTTCTACATAACCGTCAGTCTTTAAATCTGATTCCTTAACTTTGATTAATAGATTATTTCTAATTTTCATTTTCTCTCTCCCTTGTTTTTTTATTTTGAATTTTTAGAAGGAAAATTTTGGTCACTTGTGGACAACTTTTTGCTCTTTTCCCTCTTTTTAACTCAAAAATAGTATACACTAACTAACTAACTTTGTCAAGGTCTTTTTTCGAGATTTTTTATATTTTTTTAATAGGAAAGTTGTGGATAACCATGTTTGTTTGCACAAATTCACAAGCTGCAACTCCAAATCCACGGCAGCTCCCACTTGCTGTCATGCTGAACATCACGATGTGAACTTGATTCGCTTGAAAAATTTAATAAAAAAAATCATATTTCACGTGATATTTTTATCACGTCATACCGAGCATCGCGATGCTTTCTAGATTCGCTTGGAGATTTTTTTTAAAATTAAATCTAATTCACGGGCGGTTTTTCCCGTCCCGTCATACCGACTGGAGCAGAATTCGTCAGAATGTCGCACCAGTGGAGTGTATCTCACAAAACTTTTCAAACAAGTTTTGTGCTTGTAATAAATAAAAATCAAACCTTGACAAGGTTTGATAGATACGCCCACTGAAAGGCTAGCGCGCCCTTTTGGGGCTTGCCAGTTTAAAGCTCGGCATTCAGCACAGGCAGGCGCGTATTGAAATACGTAACCAACTCGGCTGGATACCAGAAATAATCGTTAGTAAAAAAAAATTGCTAATTCCAAAGAAACACGAATAATCAAAAAAAGAAAGCAGAGCGAGGCTCGACGTTCTCCACTGGAATGAGTATTTTTTTAGAATTTCATTTATTGGATGATATTTAATAAAACAAAAAATCCAGTAAGGTGCGAGGCTCGATGGTCAGTCAAGGTGGGCGCGTATTGAAATACGTAACCAACTTGACTGGGCATCAGTAAACGACGCAGATTGCTGGATTTTTTGTTTTATTCGAGGGAGATGAGATAATAATAAATAGGCTGCCCCCCAAATGCTACTGTTACTTCACATTCAGGATATTTTTCAGCGAGTCTTTCTTGTAATTCAACTGCATCTTCTTCTTTGATGTCTTCACCATAGAAAAGTGTAATTGTCATTACGTTATCGTCAATCATTTTTTCGATAAGTGCTTCAGTTGTTTGTGAAACACTGTTTCCTTTGGCAAGGATAGCTTTATCGTCTAAGCCAATAATTTCGCCAACAGAGAGGTCAAATCCGTCAACATGAGTATCTCTCACAGCATATGTTACAGAGCCGGATTTTACGTTTTTAATGGCGTCATTCATAGCTTCTGTGTTATCTTCCACGTTGCCGTCTGGATCAAAAGCGATTGCTGCTGCGATTCCTTCTGGTACACTTCTTGTTGGGATGATAACAAGGTTTTTGTTTGTTAAATCATTGGCTTGCTGAGCAGCAAGAATGATGTTTTTGTTGTTTGGATATACAAATACGTTTCTAGCAGGAACTTTATCTGCTGCAGCGGCGATATCAGCTGCACTTGGATTCATTGTTTGTCCCCCAACGATAATTTCATCAACTGCAAGGTCTTTCATGATTGCTGCAAGGCCGTCCCCTGGAGCAACGGATACGATACCAATATTCTTGGTCTCTTCCATAGCTTTAGCTTTTTTCTTTAGTTCTCTGTTTTGCTCACGCATATTCTCAATCTTCAAGTTAGTGAGTTCTCCAAGTTCAAGAGCATATCCCAAAGCTAAGTTAGGGTTATTTGTGTGAACGTGTACTTTAACTAAAGATAAATCTCCAATACAAATTACAGAATCACCTATAGCCATAAGCTTTTCACGGAGCTTGTCAATGTCCGCTTCAGTTGTCTTTTTGAGCATTTGGATGATCATATATTCTGTACAGTAGCCAAATTCGATTTCTTCGAGCTTACTGATATCAGCTAAAACTTCATCGACAGTTTGAACAGGTTTTTCGTCTTCGAAAACAAGTTCGATATCTTCTTCGCCCATAAGGAGCTTATAGAAACCTGTGAAAATAACCATGATACCACGTCCGCCGGCATCAACAACGCCTGCTTTCTTAAGTACAGGCAACATTTCTGGTGTTTGACGAAGGATTTCTTCTCCTGCTTCTAACACTTTTTTCAAGAAAACTTCAAAGTCGTCTGTTCTCTTAGCAATGTTCACAGCATTTTCAGCCATAACTCTGATGACTGTGAGGATTGTCCCCTCTTTGGGTTTTGTAACAGCTTTGTATGCGATGTTTGAACCTTCTTGAAGAGCGTTCGCAAACACCTTTGTTGTTATCTCTTGATATTTGCCTGTTACTGAGCAAAATCCTTTAAAAATTTGTGATGTAATAACACCACTATTTCCTCTTGCTCCTCTTAAAGCGCCTTTTGAAAAAGCAGCACTTAAATCTTCGATATTAAGTGAAGGACAATTACTAACTTCATTTACAGCAGACTTCATTGTGAGGAACATGTTTGTTCCAGTATCCCCGTCTGGCACAGGGAACACATTAAGTGAGTCCACATATTTTTTATTTTGCTCGAGGAAACCAGCCCCCGTTAATATCATCTTTTTAAACGTCTGACCATTTATCGTCTTTATCATTATCTACTCCCATTAAACACGCACGCCAACAACATGAACATTGACGCTATCTACTATCATTCCTGTAAAGTTTTCAACACTATATTTAACTGACTTCTTGAGTGACTCCGAAACAGCACTAATCGAAACGCCATATTTCATTAAGCAGTAAATATCAATGTAAATTCTGTTTTCAACATTATGAATTTTTACGCCTTTTGCGTAAGACTCTTTTTTAAACAATTCCTTTGCGCTATCTTTTAAAGATTTGGACACAAGATCTACGACGCCATAGCAATCAATCGCAGTGTAACCTGCGACCACCCTAATTGCGTCGTCGCTAATCGAAATATTTCCATAATAATTATTTGTATCAACTGTCAAAGCCAAATCTCCTTATATATCTCGCTATCCATATATTACACCAATTGAAAAGAAATTCCAACTCTTTTTTTCAAATTTATTAAATTTTTAGTGAAAATTATGCAATTTAAAGATTTTTTTTCAAAAACAATTGCTTTTATTTTTATTTTATGATACAATACAAGCGCTAATGATAAACGGAGGTACAAAATGAGTAGAGTATGCGATATTTGTGGAAAAGGAAAAATGTCAGGAAAGACTGTAAGCCACGCTAACAATAAAGCCAACAGAACTTATGAAGTTAATTTACAAACAACAACAATCGACGGAAAGAAAGTTACTGCTTGTACAAAATGCATTAAGACTTCAAGAAAAGGTACAAAATAAGTTCGAGAGATAAAATTAAAAATCGCCACGAGTGATCGTGGTTTTTTTGTTGCAAAAACTTGTGGCAAGGATGGAATACAACTACAAAGACAAAGCTTTTATCCTAGCTTAAAATACTACTCCTCTTCAGGTTTCTTCTTCTTGAAAGGATGTAAAATCTTGCCCACCCATTTTGGCATCTTAATACATATTATCTTAAAATTACTGTTTTCTTTTTTCATAATCTTATATATGCCCATATGAAAGGATGTGTGATTAAAAATCCTAGCTAAATCTAATATTTTGTATTAATAAATTTAATATTTGTATAATTAAAAAAGCCAGCATATGCTAGCTTTTTATTTTTTTATCTATTAATTATAATAAGATACAGATCATTCCTCCCTTGCCTTCGTTGATAATCTTTGTCAAGGTTTTTCTCATCTTCTTTTGAGCATCAGTAGGCATCATAATGAGCTTTGAAGAGATGTTGTCCCCGATGAGTGATTGAAGGTTCTTGCCAAGGATATTTGTCTCCCAGATTGAGTTTGGATCTGTTTCAATCTGCGCTGCTAAGCTGTCAATTAGGTCTTGACTTTGAACTTCACTTCCAACTAAAGGTGTAACCTCAGTGTTGACATCTACTCTCAAGATATGCCAGCTTGGAGCTGTTGCCTTTATCTTAACACCATACTTGTTCCCTTGTTTAACAAGTTCTGGTTGAGCGAGTTCGAAGTCTTCCTTGGTAGGTTGAACAACGCCATAGCCTGTTTCTCTAACCTCATCGAGAGCATCTTTGATCTTGTCATATTCAACTTTGGCAACTGCGAGATCTTTGATATATGTGATAAGCTCATAGTCGTCTTTAATTTCATATCCACATTCGTTTGAAAGAACTTGATAGAAAAGTGTTTCCTTTGGAACAACGTTAAATCTTACTGTTCCGTCTCCCATTTGGATATTTGAGAAAGTTATAGGGTCAAATGACTCGCTTCCAACAAAGGCCAATTTATCTTTGTCAACGTCGCTGAGCTTACTCATTCCTGAAGCGAAAGTCCTAATTTCTCTTACAACCTCTTGGATAATCTCATCATCGTAGCTAAGTGCTTGCAACCACTTTGGCATGTTGATTTTTACAGAAGTAATTGGGAATTCAAACAATAGCTTTTCAAAAATCTTATCGATATCCCCTTCTTTCATTTCAAGAGCGTTGATTGGAAGGACAGGAACAGCATATTTTTGAGCTAAGCTTTCAGCCATTTTCTTTGCAACAGAAGAGTTTGGCTCTTTGCAATTTAGCACCATAACGAATGGCTTGTTGCTCGCCTTCATTTCTGCAACAACTCTTTCCTCCGCCTCTACATAGTTGCTTCTAGGAATATCTGTCACGCTTCCATCTGTTGTTACAACAATCCCGACTGTAGAATGTTCTTGCATAACTTTCTTTGTGCCAATTTCTGCAGCTTCTTCAAAAGGCATATCATCATCGCTCCAAGGAGTTTTAACTTTTCTTGGCTTTTCGTTTTCGATATGTCCGACAGCTCCAGCAACGATATATCCCACGCAATCAATTAATCTAACGCTGAGCTCAACATTATCTGCAACATTGATTTTAACTGCCTCGTTAGGAATAAATCTTGGCTGAGTTGTCATAATTGTCTTTCCATCAGCTGACTGAGGGAGTTCATCTATTGTTCTCTCTTTCGCATTTTTCTCTTGTATATTTGGAACAACGAGTTTCTTCATGAACTCAGTAATAAATGTTGACTTCCCCACTCTAACAGGCCCAACAACTCCAACGTAAATATCACCGTTTGTTCGTGATTTGATATCGTTATAAAGTTCGCACTTCTCCATAAAAAACCTCCATAGATGTCTGTTTTGCGACAATACATTCTATGAAGGCATATCTTTAATTATTCTTATTTTCTGTATCTTCTACAACAATTTCTGCTTCAGGTTTTTGCTCTACATTTTCCTCAATTTCAACGCTTTTATCTTTTCTGTGGAAGAAGTCGGATAAATTCTTTTTGAAATTGATTTTATTTTCTTTCCCGTGCACAAGTCGATAGAAGTTCTTTCGATGCGCTATATATACAATTGCTATCATGCACCACATGAGCACAAGTGCGACCCACCAATAGGAAAGCGTCCTTCCAAATGGGATGATAAAGTACAACTTGACAGTTTCAAACACGGTCATATATATAGTTGTAGCAACTCCAAGAAGAGTAATATATGTCAGCGTTACAACTGATGGGATGTTGATTAAATATAGCTCCATAAAGCAAATAATAAAGAGAATTATTCCCACCCACCAAAGTGGACTAAAGAAGAAAACTCCCGCGCAAGTGCCTAAGCCTTTGCCACCTTTAAACTTGTAAATAGCTGGAAAAATTTGTCCGATAACAGCACTGAGGCCTGATACAAAGTAGGCTATATAGAACATTCCTGGGAAGAAGTGTTCCATAACAAGTCCGCTGATTAGGGCTGGGATTCCTCCCTTAATAAATTCAAGAATTAATGTCCAAAGTGCGATTCCAAATCCATAAACTCGAAGCATATTCATTGTTCCTGGATTAAAACTTCCCTTTGTCGTTATATCTTGATTACGTCTTTTCCATGCAAGAATTCTTGCAAAGTTGACGCTCCCAATAAAGTAAGAGGCTATAGCAATGATTGCAAAATATAGATATATCATTATTTCTCCTCCCTTGACTTAAATATTATTTTTATAGGAGTTCCTGAAAAATCAATCTTCTCTCTAAATTTATTCTCCAAATATCTCTCATATGAGAAATTAATAAGCTTTGCATCGTTTGCAAAGATAACAAAAGTTGGAGGATTTGTTTCCGCTTGTGTTATATATGACAACTTAACTTTCTTTCCGTTCCTAGCTGGTGGCTCAAAATTGAGAATTGCGTCTTGGAGAACATCGTTTAATAGTCCAGTTGTAATTCTCTTTGACGCATTTTCATAAACTTTCAAAACTGCTGGCATAATATCCCCTAGTCTTGTTCCCTCTTTTGCGGAAATAAATACAGCTTGGAGATAATCCATGTATGAAAGTTCGTCCATAAGTTTTTCTTTGACCTGTTCTTTCTTTGTTTCCATAATGTCGACTTTATTTACAACGACAACACTAGGTTTTCCTGCTTCATGAACATATCCAGCAATTCGGATATCTTGCTCAGTTAAAGGCTGGCTTCCGTCAAAAACAATTAAAACAACATCCGCTTTTTCAATAGCACTCATTGTTCGTAAAACTGAGTAGCCTTCCACAGAAACATTTTCAACGCTCCTGCTTCTTCTAAGTCCCGCAGTGTCTACGAGCTGATACATTTTTCTATTGTATTTAAATGGGATAAATACAGAATCTCTTGTTGTTCCTTCTACATTTGAAACAACCACTCTCTTCTCTCCCAGCATCCTGTTAATGATTGAGCTTTTGCCAACATTTGGTCTTCCAACAACAGCAATCTTAAGCCCGTTTTTATCTTCGTCATCCGAGATATCCTTGAAATATGATGTGATAACATCCAAGACATCTCCTATCCCCTTGCTCTGTTCACAAGACAACGGATATGGCTCGCCGAGCCCAAGTTGATAGAATTCATAGGTGTCCTCAACGTTAAATTTATCGAGTTTATTGACGATAAGAACAACTGGCTTGTTTGCATTTCTGAGCTTTTTAGCAAGAATTTCATCTGCGAGAGCAATTCCCGACTTTGCATCGACAAGCATAACAATAACATCTGCCATTTCCATTGCGATATTAGCTTGCTCTTCGATAACTTTTTGAAATACATCATCGCTCTTTGGATCTAGTCCACCAGTGTCAATAAGAGTGAATTTTTTGCCGCACCATTCAGCGTCAGCATAAATCCTGTCCCTAGTAACACCAGGGGCATCATCTACAATTGAAATTCTCTTTCCAACTATCTTATTAAAAAATGTGCTCTTGCCGACATTTGGCCTTCCAACAACGGCAACAATAGGTTTAGCCATTCTCACTCTCCGTGTTGTTATTTTATCACAAATATCGGCAAAAAGCAAAGGTTTTCTTTTATATATTTCTATCTTTTGTGACATTTGCCACAAGCGCTGCAATTAAAAGCACAAGTTTTCTTCTTTTTTAAGCGATCGATTACAACAAACACTGACACTAAGACAACGACAAATGCAAGTATGATCATAAGCACAGGTGTGACACCAAAGCTCTCCATGGCCTTAAATACATTGAAGAAGAAAAGTGTGACTATATATGACACTACAAGCTGAATAAGGATTCCAAGCCACGTCCACTTCTTTCCAATTTCTTTTGAAAGAACTGCCATCGTTGTGACACAAGGAGAATAGATAGAGCTAAAGATTAGGAAGGATAAAACATTTGGGATTCCCGCAAAATATACTGGATTATTATGATTTGTGAGGGATGAGACTATATCTCCCTTGCCATTTATCCCATTAAACATCACAATAGAGGTTATGATTACTTCCTTGGCTATAATCCCTGCAAGGATTGACGACGAAACTCCCCAAGAGCCAAAGCCAAGAGGGATAAAAATCGGAGCAATGACTTTGCCGAGAGTCTCAAGCATGCTCCCTTGAGTCGACGGAACATAGTGCATTTTAAATGTAAAGTTGGACAAAATCCAAACAATTACATTCATAGAAATGAGAAGCGTTCCAACACGCTGAATAAAGAGTTTTACATTCTCATATAGAACTTTCCCCACTCTTTTGAACGACGGCATTCTGTATGGAGGAAATTCCAAGATAAAGGATTGCTCTTTGCTTTTTAAGACCGTCTTTTCGAATATATAGCTCATAAAAATTGAAAGGATAACACCAAGGAGATAAAGCCCCATTATATAGAAGATATTATTGACTCCAAAGAACGCTCCTCCGATGACGAGATAAAGCGGGAATTTCGCGCTGCAGCTAATATATGGCGTGAGAAGTGCTGTCTTTACTTTTGCGTTTTTGTCTTCCATGTTCCTAGCCGTCAAAATGGCGGAGGATGAGCATCCAAATCCCATGAGCAGCGTGTACACGCTCTTCCCTGAAAGTCCCACTTTGCCGAAGATGTCCTCAAACATAAATGCTACTCTTGCAAGATATCCGCTGTCCTCTAATATTGAGAGGAAAAGGAAAAGTAGTGCTACTTGTGGCAGGAAGGAAAAGATTGTCCCTATCCCGTCAATAATAGCAGTATCTAGCAGTGACACAATCCACGAGCTTTCGCCAAATATTCCACTCAGCCACGACAAAAGAGGTTGTCCGGCAAGATTTACAAGCTGAACAAGGCTGTCCGACAAAAACTTTCCTATTGAAAAGAAGGTTAGATAAAACACACCCATGAGAAGCAGCAAAAAGATTGGCAGGCTCAAAAACTTGTTCATCATAATCTTGTCAAGCTTGCTTTGTCCATAGACAACATTTGTCGTTTCGACACATGATTCCATGGCGCTAGCTATAAACTCATAGCGGGCCCTAGCTACCATTTCCATAGAATCTTTTGGCAAAAACTCTTCAACTTTCTCCCAGGTCTCTTTTGGAAGCTTTTCAATTACGTATTCATCTCGCTCCAAACATTTTGTGGCGAAATAGTCCAATTTTTTCTTGTCAAAAAATGAAGCAATCTCCTGTTTAATTTTGCTTAGGTTGAATTTTTGGACATATTTAAGCGGCTTACATTTTTCAACAGAAATAAGCTTTTCATTGAGCTCATTTAAGCCATATCCCTTGTTTGCGTCAATTGAAACAAAATCAACGCCGAACTTTTCGCTGATTTTCTTGTAATTTATCTTGTTCTTTGGGACTTTGTCCATATTATTTACTGCAATTACAAGGCGGCAACCGTATTCAATGAGATTAAGCGCGAGATAGAGATTTCTTGCTAAATTGTTGGCGTCGCAAATGAGAAGAATCCTCTTTTCGGAGAACTTGTAGAAATAATCACGGGCAACTCCCTCCTCGTAGCTGAGCGTCGAAAGAGAATAGAGACCTGGGAGGTCTACAAGCCTCATTTGTTTGTCAAAGTAGACATATTGTCCAATTTTTTCCTCAACTGTCACGCCGTGCCAATTGCCCACATGTTCATTCCCTTTGGTCAGTTTATTAAATAGCGAAGTCTTTCCGGTGTTTGGATTTCCGACTAAAAGATATTCTGTTACATCATCCATTCTTTCCTCCAAGAATCACATAATTTGCTATCTTTTTTTGAAGTGATAAGACATATCCCCTAAGTTCCAAAAGCACAACTTTGCTTAAAATCGACTTTCTCACAAGCCTCACTTTTGTGCCTGTAATAAAACCTAAATCCAGAAGTCTGCGCTTTATTTTTACAGGACATTTCTCGCTGAAAGCTTCAATTCTTCCCTCTTGTCCCAGCTTTAATTCGGATAAAATCATATGCGTCCACCTCAATATGTTGTTGTTATAGGACTAATATATTGAAAAAATGCAAAAAATATGGTAAAGAGATAAAAAAAAGTTGAATAAAAAAGAAATTTATGTTAAAATAGCGATGAACAAATAAAGGAGAAATCTATGAAATGTATTTATTGCGGTTGCGAAGAGAGCAAAGTTCTCGATTCTAGAAGCACCGATGAATTAAACGCTATCAGACGTCGTAGAGAATGCTTGAACTGCGGAAGAAGATTCACTACTTATGAAACAGTTGAACTTACACCTATCCTCGTTGTTAAGAGCGACGGAAGCAGACAGACATTTGATATCAATAAGATTAGAAATGGAATGATTAAAGCTTGTGAAAAGAGGCCTGTTTCTATCGAACAAATTGAAAAAATGGCTCAGGATATTGAGAAAAACTTGCAAAACAACTTTAAACAAGAAGTTGCTTCATCTGAAATTGGAGAAATGGTCTGCGATGCACTTAAATCTGTCGACGAAGTTGCCTACGTTAGATTCGCTTCAGTTTATCGTCAGTTCAAGGATATCGAAAGCTTTAAAAAGCTGATTGAAGAACTTTAATTCTTGAATATTAAATATCTCTAGAGATGTGAAGATTTATGTACAAAAAAAAGAGGGGCTATCCTCTCTTTTTTAATACAAAAATTCATACATGCCTATTCGTCTTTAATTGATATATTCTTCAAATTTTACACATATACTACAGCATGGAAACCTCATTTTTAGAGCTAAGATGTAAGGAAGTTATCAATATTGTCGACGGACGCAGACTCGGCCACATAACCGACATTGTTTTTTCGCTGCCCAACGCTTATGTTATGGGAATAATTGTTCCGGGCGGAAATCAAAGTTTGTGGAATGTATTTAAGTCTGGCGATTCCCTCTTCATCCCCTGGCAACAAATAATAAAAATCGGCGAAGATTCAATCCTCGTCGAAATAGCCAATAATGCCTATCAGCCAAATAATTTTATCTTAGGAAACAAAAAACGTTAAACAATTCTCTCTTTCATTGTTTTTAAAGCATTCTTTTCTAGCCTTGAAACTTGTGCTTGTGAAATGCCGACCTCTTCACTGACCTCAATTTGTGTTTTGCCGATATAATATCTCAAAAGCAAAATTTCCCTTTCACGTGGCGATAAATCTTTTATCGCTTCTTTTATTGCAATTCGCTCATATAGACTGTCATCACAGTCCTTTAAATCTTTGAGCTGATCTTCAAGTTCAATCGTATCCCCTTCGCTAGAAATAGGCTCGCTGAGTGAAACCGTTTCACTGATAGCATCGAGTGCAAAAGTAATCGTCTTCACTGGAATCCCGAGATACTCAGAAATATCATCCAAAGAAGGCTCCTTGAAAGAATCCTTTGAGAGTGTTTCCTTCGTTTGTAGCACTTTATATGCCACATCTCTCAAACTTCTTGACACACGGATGGAATTGTTATCCCTCAAAAATCTTCTTATCTCTCCAATAATCATTGGAACGGCATAAGTTGAAAATCTAATTCCAAGCGTATCATCAAAATTATCAATAGCTTTCATGAGTCCAACACATCCAACTTGGAACATGTCATCCGCCTTTTCACCCTTTCCGCCAAACCTCTGAACAATGGAAAGGACAAGTCTTAAATTCGCAACGACAAAGGCATCTCTTGCGAACTCATCTCCGCTTTTAACTTTCTTCATTAAATCTTCAATATCTTGATTGCTTAGCTTCGGAAGCTGTGAAGTATTTATCCCTGAAATTACTACTCTATTAGCCACAAATCACCTCCAATACAGGTAATTTGTCCTATTTGTAATTAAATATACGATTTTGACATATTTCTGCTAAAAAAGACCAAATATGCACGGTTTTTATTTATGTAAAATAATTCATTCATAAAATTTTGACTATTTCTTTTTTCATTTTACTTAATATTTTCTTTTCAATTCTTGATATATAACTTTGACTAATTCCAAGCTTGTCTGCGACTTCTTTCTGCGTCAGTTCATCCCTTCCTTCAAGGCCGAAGCGGAGCATCATAATCTCCTGCTCCCTCTTCTCAAGCTTGCTTAGTACATGCCAAATTACATCCTTCTCCGCGGCACTTTCGATGCTCGTTGCTATCTCATCGTTTTCGTTCGCCATGATATCCGCAAGCACAAGTTGATTTCCTTCCCCGTCCTCGCTGAGCGGCTTTTCAAGGCTGACTTCTGCTCCAATTTTGCTGTTCTTTCTAAGCTGCATAAGGATTTCATTTTCTATGCACCTTGACGCATATGTCGCAAGTTTGATATTTTTGTCATTGTTGAATGTCTTCACTGCTTTGATTAGTCCCACAGATCCAATGGAAATCAGGTCTTCAAATTCTATGCCCGTGGACTCAAACTTTTTGGCGATATAGACGACTAAGCGAAGGTTGTGTTCAACTAACTTGCCCTGTGCATATTCGTCGCCCTGTTCTGCCTGTAAAACAAGAAGTTGTTCTTCTTCGTCTTCAAGGGGAAGAGGCAGCGCCTCGTTGCCACAAATAAAGCAAACGATATTCTCCTCTTTTAAGAAGAATCGTTTCCTAAATTTTCCAAAAATTAACATCTTTAGTTTAAATAACAACCTGTTCATAAAACCTCCTAGTGACATAGTTGTGATGAGTGTAGCAAAATTTCTGAGTGCATAGCTTTTTCAAAGTTTGAAAATGAAAGTCCCAAGCAAACGTTCTCAAACCTCTTCTCTTCCTTTTCATCCCTGACAATAATTTCATCGACCGAAAAGACAAGCATCTTGCCTTTTTTAACAGCAGAATTTACATCGATATAGTGTCCGTTCTTCAGCTTTTTTTCATCGATTTTATTCAAAAAAATATTGATAATATCTCCCCCATATAGCTTGCAAAAAACTTCATGAGTGATTAAGCAAATTGGCTGGGAAGTTATGGGGTCGTAGAGCAGATTTCCGCTATCATAATATCCCGTCTCTTCCACCCTCTTATCCCCGTCAATGATGCAAACTTCTGCAGAAAAGCTGTCAATAACTTTCTTTCTGTTCATCGCCTTTATTACAATTTTTAGTGCAATAAAAAGCACAAAAGTTGCAGCTAGGGCTATCTCGAGTGTAACGCTTCCGATAAGCTGTTTGAGGCCTTCAACTGCTCCCCCAAAGACGAAAGTCATAAGCAAAAATACTATGTAATTAAGAGCAAATCTTTTAAACTTTTTGCTATAAAAACAAACAAGCGTAAGAAGGAGTGATGAAAATATTTTTATGAGCAAACTGCTCCAAATTGTGAGGTTAAAGAGAGGACAAAGAACGGCTATAATACTTCCCAAAAGACTTCCTAACCAGAGCCACTTCCCTTTTTCTTTAAGCAGCTTCCCCGTGCAGGCAAGAATGAAATAATCTATTATAAAGTTTTCAACTAAAACATATTCAAAATACATTATTACCTCTTTTTCTAATTATAACCCCCACCGCCAACTTTTCCTTAACAAAAAAATGACGAGATCTGTCGATCTCGCCCGAAAACAATAATTTTTGTTAGATATCAATTATTGTTATATTTTCCCTTCTTTGAGCATATTCTTTTATTCCGCACGAACTTCCGAGCGAACTTACTCTACATATTAAAAAATCTGAATTTCTTATCATCCATTTATTCCTTTCAATGTATCGATATCTATAAGGGACTTTTTCTAGACTTGGATAATAACTCTCATCAAACAAATAATCTATTGCCCCTTCTTCTTTTTTAAATGAATAGTATGCTATAACCTTGATATTCCTTATAAAATTATACTTTTTCTTCAAATCATAAACTGCCTTAGCACACTCACAGTCAAAATCACCTTTTTTACCATTATAAAAAGTATCTACCCCTTGATGAATTAAATCTTCTATTGTGTCTTTTAGTCTTTTAATATCTTCTTCAGAAAAAGAACATCGACTTTTCCCAATAAAACAACAAACACTCATATTTACGCTCCAACGTAAATTATTTTAGCATTAAATTCTTCAATAAGTCAAACATTTACGCACAAGCGTAAGATATTTTTTACGTAATAGCGTAAATTTGAAGATAAATAGGAGGGTTTTATGTCATTAGATGAAGCTATTAAAACTAGAATAAATGAGTATTTGGTTGAAAGAAATCTTAATTTAACTCAGCTTTCTATTATCTCAAATTTGACTCCTTCAACATTATTTTCTTTAATGGATAAAGATCGTAAACATCCAAAAATTATAACTATCAAGAAAGTTTGCTCGGGTTTAGGGATAACATTATCTGAATTTTTTGACAGAGATTATTTTAATAACGATGACGAAACATATGAATAATAAAATTCTTTTTCTTATTAAAAAAACATGGCGACTGCCATGTTTTTTTTCTAATTATCTTTTCTTATTTCTTAATTGTCTAAGCCATGCTGGAATTGTTGGGTCTACGTCTGCTGGTTTCTCTTCTCTAACTGGCTTCTTTTCTTCTTCAGCTTTTTCTTGCTCTTCGTTTAATTTAGCAAGTCCAGCAAGACCTCTCAAGCTTGGGCCTTCCTTCTTTTTGCCAAATTCACCAACGTCTGCTGGTTTCTCTTCTTCTGGCTTGTCCTCTGGAACAGGGAATCCTGTTGCGATAAGAGTAACTTCAATTTCATCATGCATGTTGTCATCAATGCAGTTTCCGAAAATAACTTGGCATGATGGATCAACAACTTCTCTAACAAGGTTTGCAACTTCGTAGACATCGTCGATTGTTAAATCAGCTCCGCCTTTTACATTTAACAATAATCCTGTTGCACCTTCTATAGATGTTTCAAGTAATGGGCTTGCAACAGCTGAACGAACAGCGTCAAAAGCACTGTTTTCACCCTTTCCAAGACCAATACCCATGTGAGCGATACCTTTATTCTTAAGGATTGTTCTTACGTCGGCGAAGTCAAGGTTGATCATTCCAGGTTTTGCAACGAGGTCTGAAATTCCTTGGATACCTTGTCTTAAAACATCATCAGCATATCTAAATGCTTCAACGATAGGAGTTTTCTTTGGAACGATTTGGAATAATCTTTCATTTGGAATAATAACCAAAGTGTCAACATATTTTTTAAGTTCAGCAATTCCCTTGTCTGCATTGATAGCTCTTTGTCTGCTTTCAAATGCGAAAGGTTTTGTAACTACAGCGATAGTTAAGATTCCTAATTCTTTAGCAATCTTTGCAATAACTGGAGCTGCACCAGTTCCTGTTCCACCACCCATTCCGGCTGTAATGAAAACAAGGTGAGTTCCTTGCAACATTTCTGTAATAGAATCTTTGCTTTCCTCTGCGGCTTTTTGTCCAATCTCGGGAATAGCTCCTGCTCCAAGACCACCTGTAAGTCTTTCTCCGATTTGCAAACGAACAGGTGCTTTGTTGATAACTAAAACTTGTTTATCTGTGTTTACTGCAACAAAATCAGCAGTGTCAACACCAGCTTCAATCATACGGTTAACAGCGTTGTTTCCGCCTCCGCCGACTCCAACAACTTTAATTTTAGCAAATGATAAATTATTTTCCATAAATACTCTCCTCACAATTCTATACTATTATAGCTTATTTCTAAGCAATTAGCAAATGTTTTTTAAATTTTTTATCAAATTATTCTGCTCTTCCTTTCAGTGCGTAGTTAAGTAATCCTAGTGGAACGCTGTACTCAGGCTTATCTCTTCCCGGAACATCTGGAGCTCCAACAACAATATTTCTTGCAATGCACTTTGAAAGATAATCTTTTGCTCCTTTGAGCTTTGTCAACGCTTCTCCAGTTAAGTAGGTTGGAAGGAAGAGGATAAACTCATCAGAGAAATTCTGTATACATTGATTTATTGCCCTACCAATCTCATGAACGCGGTCAATAGCCACATTGTTTGCTTCCTGCAACTTGATTCTCTTGACTCCCGTGTCTGTTATGAGGTCATAGCAATCCCCCCTGTCTCCCTTAACTGAGATAACCATCTGTTTCTTAAGTTTTTCAGCTTCTTTGTAACTCAAATCAAATTCTTCTGTTAAATCTCCAGTTATGTAACCTCCGCCAAGCGGATAAGCTGTTAAAGAAAGGATTCCATTCCCTTTCACAAAGGAGACTGACGTAGACAAATGCCCAACATCTATCATAAGACACTTGTGCTCCCTCTCTTCTTCTGGAATGATAAGCATTGCTTCTGCAAGTGTTTCACTTACATATTCAACTGCTATAAAGTCCAAATCAGAGAACAGATCATTGAGCTTTTGAATTGTTTCTTTCTCAGCTATAATAACTGAAACTTCTGCACAAATTTTCTTTGCCTTTTTGCCAATTGGATCGGATAGGATTCTTCCGCCATCATCGATTGAGAATGATATTGCGGATGTAGAGATGATTTCAATTTCATCCATCGCAACCTTTTCTGCCGCTTGAGCATAGAGCATGTCTATATCAGCTTGTCTAATTTTTTTACTGATATCAAAGTTGAGCTCAGTGTCAACTCTCTCCACTCCAACGAACTCTGCAGGCAAGCCAACATAAATTTTCTTGTTGTATTTTTTCTTTATGTAGTCAATGCTGTCAAAAAGTCCAGCGAGGACAGACTTAAGTTTGTCAAAATCAACAAACTCTCCCTCAAAATATCCATCATATTCAGTTTCAGCACTGTCAATGATGTCAAAGGTATTGTTAATTCCCTCTCTGCCAACGAGAACCTTGAGCTTTGAGGAGCCAATCTCTAAAACTGTCGCTTGTTTTTTATTCATCATACCCCACTCCAATTTTTATAATTTTATTATAATCGACTCAATTTGTCAACACTTTTTTTGAATAAATATGAATTTTTATACATTTTTACTTATTTTTATTCTTTTTTACACTCTCGATGACCTTTCCATCAAGGTAGATATGAACATATAGTTCATTTTCATCAGTAATTTGATTTCCAATTAAAAGCGAACATCTGTCAACTTCTTCATTTGTGTAATCCCCGTTGGTAACGAGGAGGTCGTAAAGCTCAGGAAGTGCTTGAAAGGCTTTTTGTAACTTTCGAGACAGGTTTCCTTCAATGTTTAAAATCTTTATTTCTCTATCAGCAAAGGTTGTAAGTGTTAAGTTTGTTTCATCTTTGTTACTCAGCTTATTGTTAACCCTTTCAAGCTTTATACTCTTGCAAAATCCTAAAGTTTGTGGAAAAGTCTTGTAGTTTTCCGTCATACTTGACAAAAATCTTTCAATTCCTTTTTCTTCCACATTTAAGAAAGTTCCGATCTTAACTTCATTTTTTATTGTAAGATTTTCTAAGAGAATTGGATTTTCCTTCGATGACGAGAATGTTCCCTCTTCTACTTTTAAAACTTTTAAGTCCTTGTCACAGTAGACAATTTGATTTTCCCTCTGCAGAGCAAACAGCTCTCTTCTTTCAGCACAGTGAATTACAAGTTTTGAAGGGAAAACTGTTTCAATGTTGATAACTTCTAAATATGGATTTTCTCTTTCTAGGTTTTCCACAAAGCCTTTCTTTGATAAGAATAGCACGCATTTCCCTTTCTTAATTTTTCCACTTTCAATTATCTCTTCTTCGTTCCACTGAATCTCCGTGCTTGTCCTAAAATCTATATCGATTGTCTTTACAGTAAAGACGGTAAAACACAGGGTTAATGCGATAGCGACTAACCCTAAAAGAACTGACAGACTAATGACTAGCTTTTTTCTCAATCTTCCACCCTTTTAATATCTCCACCAAGTAAAGATAACTCTCTTTCAATATGCTCATATCCACGATCAATGTATTTCGTGGAACTTAAAGTTGTATAGCCCTCAGCAACAAGTCCCGCTAGGACCAAACTTGCGCTTCCACGTAGGTCTGTCGCCATGACATCGGCTCCGAACAATTTATCTACACCTTTGACAAGTGCAATTCGGTCTTTGACATGAATGCTTGCCCCCATTTTAATGAGCTCTGGAACGTGTTTGAAACGTGACTCAAACAGATTTTCTACAATCATGCACGACCCCGAACTTATCGTTTGAAGTGCTAAAATTTGTGCCTGAAGGTCTGTTGGGAAGCCCGGATAAACTGCTGTTTCGACCTTGCCTAAAGCCACCGGCTTTCCATTACTTTGCACCCTAATTTTATCATAATCACAAGTGATTTGACAAGCATATTTGTCAATTTTTGAAATTAAGCTATGTAAAAACGCAGGATTTACTCCTTTTAAAGTAACATCTCCCCCGCACATTGCGCACGCAATCATATATGTCCCTGCAATTATTCTATCTCGAATTGGAGTATATTCTCCGCCATGGAGTTTCTTTACACCTTCGATAACAATCTTGTCTGTCCCCGCCCCAGATATCTTCGCTCCGAGCGTATTTAGGAAATTTTGAAGGTCTACAATTTCAGGCTCTTTTGCACAGTTGTATAGCACTGTTTCACCCTTAACCAACACACTTGCCATCATGAGATTTTCGGTTGCTCCAACGCTTGGAAAATCAAGCACTATATTCGCACTGTGCATATCTTTTCCGTCACAATAAATGTATCCATGACGTTCAACGATTTTTACTCCAAGTTGACGTAGTCCAGATAGGTGTATATCAATCGGTCTAGCCCCAATTTCACATCCCCCAGGATATGCAACTTTTGCTTTTCTAAATCTGCTGACAATAGCTCCAAGTGCAAAAATAGACGACCTTACAACGACAGCAAGTTCAGTTGGAATATCGTAATGTGATAGATTTTCGCAATTCAATAATAAACAATCATCCTGTCTCTCTGCTCGTGCTCCTAGATAAATCAAAATATTGCACATATTGTCTGTATCTGTGTAATCTGGATATCTATGTAAAACAACTTCTCCGCCAGCCAAAATAC
>CALCWV010000057.1 GCA_937907645.1 uncultured Clostridia bacterium | reverse complement strand
TGCTAAAATAAGTGAGGATGAGATAAGCGATCCCCTTTCCTTCTTCTGCTTCTGCTTGTCAAGTTTTGCGGTCATTCGTGATACGATAAAAGGGAGTCCGCTTGAAACAACTGTAAGCAGCACAATAAAGACAGAAAATGCAACTTGATAAAGTCCGAGAGCCTCCGCCCCAATTGTTCTTGAGAGATAAACTCTGAAAATAAAACCCGCAACGCGAGTTAGTATTGAAAAGAAAGTAATTAATAAAACGGACTTAAACAGGGATTTCATCTTCACCTCTCTGTTTATTTTATTTTCTGCTTTTTCCGTTTATACTTTTTTTGTTATATTTGCCCGAAAGATAAAATATTAATATGATATGAAACAAGAAAATCTATCGCTATATAGAGTGAAAAAAGGCGATACTTTAAATAGTATTGCAGAAAGATATAAAGTCTCAACCACGGAAATACTTTTGCAAAATGCTATTGTCCCAAAAAATATCCGTGAAGGTTTTGTTTTGGAGATTAGAAAAAAGTAGGCATATTCCTACTTTTCTATTGCATTTTCAATAAATTCCAAAATACTTTCTTTGCCCTGACTCGTTTCACTGCTATGTACAAATATCATTTCTTTTCTCAAGTTTAAGCTCTTAGAAATAACTTGGAGAGATTTATTTATTGCCATTTTTGATAGCTTATCCGCCTTCGTCGCAATAACTGCAAAAGGAATGCCTTGGTGGATTAGATAATCAATCATCATCTTATCTAGTTCACTTGGTTCGTGACGGACATCTACCAAAACAAACACTAGCTTCAAGGATTGTGAAAGAGCAAGATAATCACCCATTAAGCTCGACCAAACATCCTTTTGTCCTCTTCCAACTTTTGCATATCCATAGCCCGGCAGGTCCACAAAACGAATATTTCCATTGATGTCAAAATAGTTAACCATTTTTGTAAGCCCTGGTGTTGATGATGTCTTTGCAAGACGCTTAATTCCAACAAGATTGTTGATCAAGCTTGACTTTCCAACATTACTTCGTCCGACAAAAGATATCTCAGGCGTTTCGTCGAGAATTAGGCCACTTTTATTAACAGCACTTGTGATATATTTTGCAGATGTAATTTTCATTTATTTTCCTTCGTACTTTTGTTTTAATTTTTGTTGTCTCATCCAAATTCCCATTGTCCATTTTGTTGGGATACATTTTACTAATCTAACTTGTGAGCGAGCAACAACACCATAAATAGACATCTCTTTGCGTTTCATTGCATCTTTAACTGCCTTTTTAATAACTTTTTCTGGATCATACATAACAACATATTTTGAAACAACTTCTTTTGATGTCTTTGTATTGATTCTCTTTGCTCTGTCGAAGAAAGCTGTCTTAGTCCAGAATGGACATACTGTTGTCACGCTGATTCCCTTTGATTTAAGCTCAACATTAAGAGCACGTGAATAGCTAATAACAAACGCTTTTGTTGCTCCATAAACAGCGATATATGGAATTGGTTGGAACCCAGCAACTGAAGCAATTTGAACAATTCTTCCACCTTTATTCATGTATGGAATTGTTGTTTCAGTCATGAAAAGCAGTGCGCGGCAGTTTAAATCAACCATGTTCATACTTGATTCAACAGGAATCTCGTCATATCTTCCAAACTTTCCAAATCCGCTGCAATTTACAAGCCACTGAACATCTGGGTCAGCTTCTTGTAATGCTTTTTTATAGATAGCAAGATTTTCATGATCTGTTAGATCCATATCGAAATATCTAAAGCTAGTCTTAAGAGATTTTTTTACATCCTCCATTGCTTCCTTGCCGAGACCTAATCCCCAGATCTCATCAAAGCCGTGAGAATCTAATATTTCACAGAACTTTCTCCCCATTCCTGATGAAGCTCCAGTGACAACTGCAATTTTTTTCTTTTCCATATCTTCTCCTTTTATGAAATTATTTTACCATTTTTTTATAAAAAACACTAATATTTTTACATGTTTTTAATTAATTTTGATTTATTTGTTTTTTATTCTATTGCTTTTTGCATATGTTTTTGTTATAATTAAATAAATTTAGGAGGAGAAAATGTCAGACTTTGAAAATAACGGAACCGTGGAGGAAATCCCAGCTCAGACTGCTCAGCCAAATCCAGCTCCTGCGCAAGTTCCAAATCAGCCTGCTGCAAATCAAAACAATACGCAAAACCAACCTGTTGCACCAAACATCAATATCTATTATGACAGCGAAGGAAGACCTATTATCCGTGCAACTGCTTCAAATCAAGGAAAATTTGTTCCAGAAAAGAAGCCTAGAATTGGACATTTTATTGCCGCAATCGTTACGTTAATTATAGCAATTGGAGCAACAGCTTTCTCACTTTACTACTTCTTCTCAACATGGATTCCAGCGCAAGGAACAAATGATGCTCTGTCTGCTTTAACTTTCATCATCTATATATTCTCAGGAATCGGCATATTGATTGCGCTCCCAGGATTAGGATTCTCTATAGCTGCCCTTATTTGTTCATGTATAGCTGTTAAATCCTCAAAGAAGGCAATCAAAATTATCTCAGGATTTCTTATTGCTTTTTCGATTATCACAATCCTCGTTGGAATCTTCTTGCCTTTCTTACTTCTTATTGCTTCTGGCGAAAGCTCAGGATCTTAAAGAAAAAATTAAGACGGAATTATCCGTCTTTTTTTTATCCATTCACAACTTCCTTAATATTTTTTAAACTGCATAGCAATCACTTCCCTTCTCGCATAGATATATCCAGGAGGAAATATGCGTAGATTTATAAATATAATGCAGGACAATAATCTGAGTGACAACGACTTTCGCACAATTCAAAATGCACGTGAAGACCTTATCGGAGAGATTGATGCAATCATGCAATATGCAAACCACTTAAGACAAACGTCAAGCCTCAGTGCTCAAATAACAACGAGAAGCATCATGGAAGAGGAACAAGTTCACGTTGGCGAGCTGATGGCACTACTCTTTAAGTTAGATTCAGGCTTTAAAGACCGATTTGACAGGGGTGTAAAGGAATTTAACGACCGATTAACAATTAATACACGCAATTAAAAAAACGGGCAATACGCTCGTTTTTTTGCTTTTAATTAATTTAGGCTTTCTTTATAACTTTCTTTCCATGCTGATTAGGTTGTCTTCAATTTCCATAAATTTTAGACCAAGACCTGTGAACATATCATAACTTTTTTCATTGTCGCTATACACTGAAGTTAGCACTCTACTAAATGTTCTATTTAAATCGAAAATATTTCTTTCATCGATGATATCTTTCACCGCTTGCTTTCCAACTCCCTTTCCTCTAAATTTTGGAGCAACAAGTAGGTTGTATATTCTTAGTGCATCACCGGAACATTCAACGCCAAACATGGCAAACACAGCAGGCTCGCCTTCCACAAAACCTACGACATTTCTAAATTGTCCATTTATGGCGTATTTCAAACAGTCCTCAATATCATCTGCAACTTGATTCCAGCTTGTGTTATTCATATAGAGCATTCTTCTATCAATATAATCCATCGAGTTTTCTATAATCTCTTCATAGCTGTAATCACATTTTTTCCAATCAATTTTCATTATAACCTCGCCCGATAATTATATCACACCTCTTCAACCTATTTCAACCCCCAAATCTGTCGAAACAGTTCGATTCATTGAGTGTGCTTTCGACATAAAAATGATCCGGCTGAATACAATTGTTAATTGCATGTCTAATTTAGATTGAAATATTTTAATATTTAAAAAAGAAAAGAAATTTTACTTATCTAAATTTTATATCAGAATTTTTGCAACAAATTTATAGTATAAGCCGTTTTCCTCATAAGGCATAGCCGGAATACTTATAATAATTGTTGCGCAAGGGATACGAATTTGATCAAAATCTTCATTTCGAAATTTTGGATCTGTCAATGCAAGGTTATATTCGTGTCCATTATATTTAAATCTTAATTTATAGTGGTGTCTACCATCTCCTTTCATTGAAGTGTCGAACTGCAACTCATTCGCTTTTATGATTTCTAATGAATGATTTAGTTTTTTTATTTCATCTTTTTGTAACTCATTTCCAGTCGTTCCAAAAATCGTTTTTGGCTTTTCTACTGTATGTAAACTAAAGACTTGCTGTGGAGATAAGTTTCCTATCTTTTTAATTTTAGTATTTTCGTCAAAAAGCCAATTTTCGCTTTGAACATTGCACGGAACATGTGCTTTGACCTCAACATCTAATACATTTAACTCTTTGAAATGATTTTCATCTATCATTTCTTTTGGGAATACTCCTCCATCTTTTGAAGTCACAAGACGAATCCATTTTCCTGTCGTAATATCTATGCCTGCCACACAGTAATCATGGTCTTTTAATGATTTTGTTAATATACAAATTTGCTTTTTTATTTTTTCTCTCCTTTTTTACTTTTGCAACAAAAAAGTTAACCACTATACAATGTGATTAACTTTAAATTTGACTGACCAACTTATAATTAAGTTAGTTTGTAGCCTATTTTTTTTATTTTGTTTTCGATAAGCCTCGGAAAGGTTATTTATCTTTGTTGTAAACATGAGTCTTTTTTCAAAATCTTTTTGATTTTCTAAAAGAGTCTCTCCATTTCGCTTTGCAATAATATGTTCTAATTCCAATCCCCTTGCAAAAAGTTCTTTCCCAATAAGAATTGCTCTATGGCAGATGATTGGATCTATTTCGGCACACATTAAGCAAATATTTTTGTTTTGATTTACAAGGTCTTTAATTTTTTCAACACCTTTTAAAAACTGCTGGCTTTTAGCAAATTTTTCATAGTCAAAAATGCCGTCCGCATAAAAATCTAAACGATACTGTTTTGCTCCAAATTCATATGACCAGTTTTGATATTTAATTTTAACATTCATAAGTGTTTTACTCAAAGAAGTATTATCAAACTGACAAAAGTACTTGCTCTTTGGAATGCTTCTTACATCTATTAAAATATCAATCTGTTTATCTTGCAGGATTTGTACAAACCTGTTAATATCTGCGCCTGCATAACCTATTGTGTAAATCATGTTTTTATTATATCCTAAAATTGAAGCAATTGCAAGTTTTAATGCCATTATTTTCATGAAAAAAACAAAGAAACAAGCAATAAAAAACTCGACATGACAATCGAGCTTCTTCGTTTGGTGCGGATGAAGGGACTTGCTCCGCTCTGCGAAGCTCTCCCGAGCTTCACTGAGCTATCACGCCGGGGTTTCTCGCTTCACCTGTCCACTGGACACGCTCGTCACCCGTTCAAGCCCCTAAAAGTTATTGACAAGC
>CALCWV010000056.1 GCA_937907645.1 uncultured Clostridia bacterium | reverse complement strand
TCGTCACAGTAAATACTATTGAAAGCTTTAAGTGAACAGTTTTTTATTTCATGAGGAATCCTAATGTTAAGCGAAGAAAAGTTGGTCATAGTTTTTATAACTCCCTTCTCTTCAATTAAGTTTCCGCCAATTCCTATGCGGATTCCGCCTTTTGTCATGATAAATCCTTTTTTAATCTGCTCGTTTACAGAATAAATTGAACACTCGCTTGCACGGAAAATTATATCTTCAATAGAAGTTTTATTTGAATAAAAAGCTTCATTTAACCTCTTTGTTAGTCCATTTTCTCCAAGGAAAAACTTTTCGCCAGAAACAACAACAACTACTGGTTTATCTGCTCTAAGGCGAATTTCATTAACTAAATTCCAGTTAACTTTTGAGTTCATAACTTTCAATAAGTTATCTGGCAAGATTCCTTCTAACATTCCCTTCTCCTGATACTTATTGATATGAGAAGGAACAAATTTAAAAGATGTAGAAAAAGGGAGAATAAAAAAATAAAAGCGAGAAATTCTCGCTTCTATTCAAACAAATTTATTTAATAATTATTTAACTCTTTCCATGTATGATCCGTCTCTTGTGTCAACGCGGATTTTATCTCCGATATTAACAAACAATGGAACGTTAATTACATAACCTGTTTCAAGTTTAGCTGGCTTTGTTGTAGCTTTTGATGTATCTCCTTGGATTCCTGGTTCGCAGTCAACAACTTCAAGTTCAACGAATGTTGGTGGGTAAACAGCAAATGGATTTCCTTTGTAGAAGTACATAGTTGTGTTCATATTTTCTGTAATGAAGTTCAAAGCATCAGCAACAGATTGTTTGTTTAATGGAATTTGGTCATATGTTTCAACATCCATAAAATAGTATAAATCGCCGTCGTTGTAAAGGTAAGTCATTTCTTTCTTTTCAATAACTGCTGATTGGAATTTATCTGTTGGGTTGAAAGTTTCTTCACGAACTTGTCCTGTCATAACGTTTTTAATTTTTGTTCTAACAAAAGGTGATCCTTTTCCTGGTTTAACGTGTAAGAAATCAAGAACAACATAAACGTTTCCGTCCATTTCGAATGTTACGCCTTTTCTAAATTCTCCTGCTGTAATCATAATCTTCTCCTTTATTCATAAATCTTAGTTATTCTAACATATTATCGCTTATTTGTCTAGTAAAAATTGAATTTTTTGCAAAATTAAAGGCTAAAATATATCTTTTTCATTTCTGCTGCGTCCTCAGCCATCATTCCAGCTGATTCACATATGATTCTTGGCGTTAGCCCTTCCTCTTTGATAACTTCAGCAAGTGGCTCAAAATTTGGACCATACTCTGTATCGTCAAAGTTAAGATGTCTTATCTCTCCTTTTGCTCCATATTGTA
>CALCWV010000055.1 GCA_937907645.1 uncultured Clostridia bacterium | reverse complement strand
GAGATGAATTGATTGCATACGTGGAGAAATTGGGCTTTCCAAAATTTAGGGGAACTCAACTTTTTGAAGCGCTCATGCAGACAAAGAAGATCGAAGAAATAACAAATCTGCCAAAAAAGCTACTTGAAACAGTGCGTGATGAATATCCAAACTTTGAGATCGAGAGAGTCCTTGAGAGCAAGGACGGAACAAAAAAATATATCTACAAAATGAACGACGGAGAGATAATCGAAGGGGTGTTTATGAAATACAAATACGGCAATACGCTTTGTGTTTCCACTCAAGTAGGGTGCAGAATGGGATGCAAATTCTGTGCGTCCGGACTGCACGGATTAATAAGAAATCTCTCAGCCGGCGAAATTTTAGAGCAGATTTTGATTGTCAATCGTGACAATGGTGGGGATTTAAAACATAGAGCTGTGACCAACGTTGTTTTAATGGGAAGCGGAGAGCCGCTGGACAATTATGACAATGTAACAAAGTTTTTTAGACTACTCGGCGACGAAAAAGGAATGAATATAAGCCAAAGAAACGTGTCTTTATCCACATGCGGGCTCGTTCCGAATATATATCGCCTTGCAGATGAAGGCTTTTCAGTAACTCTTACAATATCTTTGCACGCTCCGAATGACGAAATCCGAAGAAAAACTATGCCTATTGCGAACAGATATTCAATTAAAGAAATTATTGACGCTTGCAAGTACTATTTTGAAAAGACGGGCAGGAGGATCATCTTTGAATACACGCTTGTTAAGGATGTGAACGACAAAATACAGCATGCGGAAGAACTTTCCAAGATTTTGAGAGGTTTTCCATGTCATGTTAACGTGATTCCGCTAAATTATGTCAAAGAAAGAAATTTGCAGGGTGCAAGCGGAAAAGCCCCATATATTTTTGCAGATAAACTCGCTGAAAGGGGCGTATCTGCTACAGTTAGAAGAACTTTGGGTGCAGATATTGGCGGCGCTTGCGGTCAGCTTAGAAACTCAATTTTGCAGGGAAATTAAGGGAAAAAGTTAAAAATTGGAACTTTTACCCTTTTTTAATGATAAATATTTTAAATAAACTACTTGAAAAATGAATATTGTTGTGTTATACTTATTA
>CALCWV010000054.1 GCA_937907645.1 uncultured Clostridia bacterium | reverse complement strand
GCCTCGTGACTCACTCAATTTTTTATCTAAAATTTTTTATATGTGTATTTATAAAAATCAATCGTAGAGATATGACAGTAAAAATCTCTTCCTTTTTACTGTCATATTACATTGAAAGAGGATAATCATTGTATTATCCTTTTTTTGTTTAAAATAATAAGCTGGCGCCACATTACTCTGCATTGTTTCTATGTTTGCAATAACATTGATCGTGCTGAGCTGATTTTGTCATAACAAAAAATTATATCAAATATTTGAAAAATATAAGAGCAGTTATGACAAAAGTGTGGTAGAATAGAATCACGGAGGAAATATGAAGAGAATTGCACAGTTTGAAAAGGTGAGCTTAACAGAATTTGAAAAAGCTTTTGAGAATAAGGAAGAGGCAAGGCAGATTTATGAGAATCTAAAACTCCCTAAAAGAGCGACTTGTGGCTCTGCAGGTTATGATTTCTTTGCACCATTTGATATCACATTGAAGCCAAATGAGACAATCAAGATTCCAACAGGAATTAGATGCAAAATGGAAAGAGGTTGGGTGCTAAAACTCTATCCAAGGAGCAGCCTAGGATTTAAGTATAGACTTCAGCTCAACAACACAGTTGGAATTATTGATGAGGACTATTATTATTCAGATAATGAGGGGCATATTTTTGCAAAGATTACAAACGATTCAAACGAAGGAAAAACTATGGAAGTGAAAAAGGACCAAGGCTTTATGCAGGGACTTTTCATCGAATTTGGAATTACTTATGATGACAATGTAACAGCTGTAAGAAATGGGGGCTTTGGAAGCACAACAAAATAAGAAAAATCCATCATAAAAAAGATATGTAAGACAAAATCTTACATATTTTTTAATTTTGGATTAATAATAACATTATGGAGCAAAGGGAGTCTAAAAAGAAGAAAGTTTTGAGGATAACACTAGTTGTTGTCATCTCTTTAGCTTTAATTTTGGGCACTTTTCTTGGATTATATTATTCTGGGCTATGGCAGCAGTTTAATTCAGTAGAAAAAATGCGTGAACTTATACAACATACAGGATTTTGGGGGAGATTGGTCTTTTTCTGCCTTCAGTTTTTGCAAGTGACATTTATTCCAATCCCGTCTACAATTTTGACGATAGCGGGAGCAATACTTTTTGGGCCTTTGCAGGGAAGTCTTATAAGCCTGGCTGGGATTCTCCTTGGGAGCGCAGTTGCGTTTTTGCTTGGTCAAACTTTTGGGAAGAGACTCGTCGTGTTTATGGTGGGAGAGGAGAGCTGCAAGAAGTGGACAAAGTACTTGAGTAGAGCAAAATTCGGCTTTGCAATAATGATGCTTCTTCCAATGTTCCCCGATGATATTCTGTGCTTAGTTGCTGGACTTACTGATATGTCATGGAATTTCTTTATGATTACGAATATTATTGCAAGGCCGATTGGAATTTTTATGACATCATATCTTGGAAGCGGAGATTTTATTCCATATTCGGGCTGGGGACTTGCCGTTTGGGGTGCAATTTTGGTCGTGTCTTTCGCTGCCGTCTTTGTTACAACAAAATATCAGAAGCAAATTGAGGGATTTATATACAAAAAATTCAAAAAGAGAGATTGACATAGAATGATTATTGTGTTAAAATATCCATAACAAAGATAATTGGGGAGTGAAATTATGAAAAAATATGAAGCCGCATATTCTGAAATTCAAAGAAAAAAGAGCAATGAAATTTTATCGTTAAAGAAGAATCCTATTTTGTCAACATTGTATGTTAACAAGGATAAATCCGTTTCAGAGTTAGTTGGACTTGACTTTGTATCTTATGGCAGATTAGTAGATGACAACGGAGTTTTCATCTCAGGCAAGGAAATTGATGCACATCAAAGAAATGAAAAGATGGTTGCGATTGTTTTGGCTGATAATGTTGAGGTTATTGGAAAAGAGGCTTTCTCAGGATGTAGTGACTTGAAATTTTTCCAAGCAAATGCTGCATTGAAAAGCATCGGAATTAGAGCTTTTTCAAGTTGTGATTCTTTGAAATATGTTGAACTTAACGAAGGATTGGAAGAAATTGGAAATAGAGCATTTTACAGATGTTATGCAATTCATGATGGAGTGATCCGTATTCCTGGTACTGTTAAAAAGTTAGGAAAGGAAATTTTCAAAGAAAGCGTTGTTGAAAGAATTGTTACTACAAAAGAAGTAGCCGAAAATTATATTAAAACAAACGTAGATACAAAGTCTATGGAGATTGTTGCAGTTGAAGGCGATAAATTGTATTATTATAAAATAAATAAGCCTATGACAAAAGCACCAACAGTAAGACGTAAAACTTATGATTGGCCTTATGGCTTAGATGAAGCAGAGAAGGTTTATGATTACACTGCCGGACAATTACTTTATAATGGAAGTGAAATGCGCATACAAGAAGCCCACAAGTTGTCTTCAGAAGGTGAATGGAAACCTGATATACAATACAAAAATAAAACGCAAAGATTTGAAAAAGCTAAAGAAGAGGCTATTTCAGAAGAGAGTGCTGCAACTGAAAGAACAAAATAAGGGGATTGATTGTTCAATCCTTTTTTTTGATTGATTTTTTTTTCATATTGTGTTATCCTTTCAAAAACAGGAGAGTATTATGGGAATAACAAGTAAAATCTTTGAGTTTTTGGGCTTTGAAGGAGAAGAAAAAGAAGCAAAGAAGAAAGTTAAGAAAGAGAAGAAAGTTAAAGCTTCTTATAACTTGAAGAAAAAACAAAAGGTTGAAAAAGTTGACAATA
Source organism: uncultured Clostridia bacterium (assembly GCA_937907645.1). Taxonomy (GTDB): domain Bacteria; phylum Bacillota; class Clostridia; order Christensenellales; family UBA1242; genus Caccovivens. The sequence continues at coordinate 2,684 of CALCWV010000054.1, read as the reverse complement.
TCGACGGGATAAAGGTTGTATATCCCGAGATTTTAGATGACGCAAATGACTATTTAACATATATTAAGAACGATGAAGCTTTTATTTTAAGCATAGAGTATTGCCAAGGAGATGAGATGGATAAAATTATCGCATTCCTTTCAGGAGCTGTGCAAATGGTTGGAGCAAAGATAGAAGTTTTAGAAAAAGGGAAATATTATATTATCTTGCCTGAAGGAGTTGAAATTGAAAAAGACAATTAGTAGCAAATATAAAAAGATGCTTTTTATTGCTCTGCCTATTTTGGCTTTTATCCTTTTAGCAGACCTTTTAACAAAATATTTTGTAAACAAAAATATGGCGTTAGGAGTTGAAAAGGACTTTATTCCAGGATTTATAAATTTTGTAAATGTTCACAACAACGGAGCTGCTTGGAACATGCTTTCGGGCAACCAAATATTTCTAATTATATTTACATTTATCTTTTTGGCGGCATATGGCTACTTTTATTACAGGGAGAGCAAGAATAATGCTCTATTTCATGTAGCGAGTGCGTTCATTGTGGGGGGGTGCATTGGAAACTTAATTGACAGACTTGCTTTTGGATATGTAAGAGATATGATACATCTTCAATTTTGGCCTTCATTTCCGGTCTTTAATGTTGCGGATAGCTTTGTTTGTGTGGGTGTTATTTTAATTATTATTTTCTACATCATCTATGCCGTTAAAGCAAGTAAAAAAGGAAACAAGACTGATGGGAACATACAAAATTAAAGAGGAAGATAGCAAAAAAAGGCTGGATATGCTCGTTTTAGAGAAATATCCTGATTTAACTCGCTCGAGAATTAAAAAAATAATCGAAAGTGGGGAAATAAAGTTAAATGGCAAAATAGTTAAGTCGGGGGAGAAAGTAAAAGAAGGTCAAATCGTTGAATTTAACATCATAGAGGACAAGCCTCTTGACGCGAAAGCGGAAGATATCGATTTTGAAATTGTTTATGAGGATAAAGACCTGCTTGTTATAAACAAACCTCAGGGATTAGTTGTGCATCCATGTACCTCCACGAAAACTGGAACTCTTGTCAATGGACTACTTGCAAGAATAACAGATCTAAGCGGAATAAATGGTGTTCTGAGGCCAGGAATAGTGCATAGATTGGATAAAAATACGTCGGGACTAATGCTAGTCGCAAAGAATGATTTCGCGCACGTATCGCTCGCAAAACAGATTAAAGATAAGACCTGCAAAAGAAAATATCTCGCGCTTTTAGACGGAAATTTAAAGGATAACGAGGGCAGAGTAGAAACATATCTTGATAGGAGCAAGAAGGATAGAAAAAAGATTGCTGTCAGCGACAGCGGGAAACTTGCAATTACTGATTATAAAGTTGTTGAAAGATTTCCTAAAAATTGCCTTGTAGAGTTTTCACTTCTCACAGGCAGAACACATCAAATCAGAGTACATTCTGCGTTTTTGCATCATCCAGTCGTTGGAGATGATGTTTATGGAAGTGCTGTTAAAGGCCTAAACGGACAGTTGTTACATTCTTATAAAATCACATTTGTGCATCCAAGAACTGGAGAAGAAATGACTTTTGAAATTGAGCTTCCAGATTATTTTAAAGAATATTTAAATAAACTAAGAAAAATGAAAGGCTCAAATTAATATATGAATTTTTTTCTTGCTAGTTTGAATACACACCAATTTTGCTTGAAAATGACTTTGTCGTTTTCAGATAAAACTTCCGAAAATAGAAATTAAAAAAGCATCATATGATGCTTTTTTGATTTTTTTATTAGTTTAGCCTTGGAACTCAGCGACTCTAACGCCAGCAAGTTTTCTTTGCTCTTCGATTTGTGTTGATAACATATCTCTAACTTTGTATGGATGAGCAATATGTCTAAGAACAAAGACTGGAGCTTTAACGTCGTTACTGTAAAGAGTGATTGTTCCTGTTCCAAAGATTTTATCTCCTAAAGTTTGTGACAATGAGATATCTCTAATTCTGTAAAGATTTACTTCTTCTACGATAGTGTAGAGTAAGCCTGTTTCACAGAAAATCTTGAACCAGTATCCTTCTTTCTTGATTAATTTATAACGGGTGAAAGACCATGGAAGCCCAAATATTGGTCTTTTTCTATCTTTCCATAATAATGTTGCGCCTTCGCCATATTTACTTACTACGTTCATACTAGCTCCTCCAAAAATATTATTCTACCTTTATTTTACACTATATTCGCTAAAAAGTAAATTATTTTATAAAAAAAGAGGAAAAAAATTTTTCCCCTTTCTTAAATCTGTTTACAACTTGCGTCTATGTACTAATTATTTACAGCCGCAGCCACCACAGCAGCCTAACAATATTAAAAGTAACAAGATTGTGCAACTGTCACATCCGCCTAAATTCATATTGTCTGTGCCGTGATTACATCCACAACTTTGTAAAAGCCAGATTAAGATGATAAGTGTGCAGCAATCGCAACCGCATCCGCCGTTGCAAGTGTTTCCACAACCGCCACCAAAGCCTCCAAATAAGTTCATATGTACCTCCTAAAAGTTTATCTTGATGTATTCATGTGCATCACCTACACACTTTTATTTTATGTTCAAAAACAAAAAGTGTGATTGATTTTCCAAATCTTGTTTTATATCTTTGTAAAAAAGGAAATATTTAATTGTTGAGTAAACAAATTGCATTTATTTT
>CALCWV010000053.1 GCA_937907645.1 uncultured Clostridia bacterium | reverse complement strand
TTATTATGACAAAAAAAATGAAAGGATAATTTTGTAAAATCCTTTCATATATTGGTTTTTTATGTCAGTTGCTCCTTATAGCTGAAACAAGTAAATCTTGATCTCTAAGCAGCTTTCCTGCTCCAAGAATTGTCACATCTTCTGGATTGTCTGCAATTATAAATGGATAGGACAAATTCTTCTTTAAAAATTCATCAAGTCCAGTCATTTTTGCAACTCCGCCAGTGAAGACAATGCTATTATTTATAATATCCGAAGTTACTTCTGGTGGAAGTGTTGCGATTGTAACTTCAATCGTTCTTACAATTTCCTCAAAGAAAGCTTCCAAAACAGGCTTAATTTCTGCTGAAGAGATGACTTTTGTAACAGGTGCTCTTGTGCTTAGATCTGTGCCCATAACTTCCATATTAAGCATGTCATTTTTGTATAATGACCCGACTTCGTTCTTTATTTTTTCAGCAGTTGGAACGCCGATTAAAACTCCGCCGTTATTTTTCTTTGAAAGAGCGATTGTGTTTGAAATTTCAAGGTCCATTGCTCTTCCTCCGATTCCGAGAGTCACGCCTTGCATAAGAGAGTTAAGATTGATTGCTGCAATATCTGTTACAGATCCGCCAATATTGACAACGATGCTTGCCTTTGATGAAGAAATATTTTTTCCCGCACCATAAGCTGAACATAAGATTGAAGGAACAAAGTCGATATCCAAGAATCCTACATTTTCAAAAAGTCTTCTGTAAAGATTCTTTTCCTCCTTTGTAACTCCGCAATGTACTAAAACTACTGCAGTAGATCTATTTTTCTTAAATCCAATTTTCTCAAGGAAATATTTGAGCATAATCTCAGCATATTCGAAGTTTTCGATAACTCCGTTTGAAACTGGATTGAAAACTTCCACGCTTTCCGGAGTCTTCCAAACAAGTTTTTTTGCTTCGTCTCCAAGTGCTTTTACTTTATATACGCCCTTGCTTTCCTCAACAGCAACCATTGTTGGCTCTTTTAGAATATATCCCTGTTTGCGGGCATATATCGTTGTGTATGAGCCACCCAAATCTATTGCATAATCGTACATTTCTACCTCCTCTATGCCAACTCGACATTTACCATAGTTTTATCTTCAATGTTAAATTGAATTACATCTCCCTTTCTGCATCTCAAGAGTTCATATATCAAATCATTTCTGCTTGTCAAAGCTCTTTCGATTTCATTTATCGTAACAGACAAGATTATATCTCCAAACTCAAATCCAAGCTCTTCATTCTTCGTTAATACTTTCAGCCCTTCTTCACGAGAATATAAAAGATCTTGGCTTAAATAGTATTTTCCATAAAAATATTTTTGATTTCCGCTAAAACAATCCTTCATTACATCAGCTTCATAGCAATCGATCACAGCGATATCGAAGTAGTCGATTGAGTAAAGCTTCACTAAATCCCCCTCTCCTTCGTTACTCTCAATTAAATCATCTAAAACAAGTGTGGCTGAGTAAATTGGAATCGCATAGTTTATTGCCCATGCGTCTTCGGACGACCCGAGCGTTGGCTGTCCAACAAGATATCCACTGCTATCAAACAATCCTCCGCCTGAGTTTCCTCCTGCGATTTGGATTTGAATTGGAATTAGATATTCATAAACATTGGAAAGCACTTCAACTTCACGAAATCCCTCTTTAATTGTATCAACAGTGTAACTGTAATTTAAGGCTGAGTCTGAAATTGTTCCGGTTGTTACAGTGTTTTGATTTTCAATCTGTTTTGGAGAGCCGATGACAAATGCTCTTTCTCTATCTTTAAGCTTGTCTTTATCATAGCATGCGATTGTTCTATCTTTCATTCTGACCCAATCAATGTTTTGGCTAACATATAAAATCGCCTCGTCTAAATATGGGTCGCTCCAAAGCACTCGTGCTGGATATGGCAGTGTCGTTCCATATCTTTCTGTGTTATCATATTCGTTTGGATAGACATCAACTGTAAACTTAGTCACATCCTCTCCATAAATTTCTTCGATAACGTGATAGTTTGTTACAATATAACTTCCCTCTACAATAGTTTTGCCTGTTGCATATTCATAGTCCTTTGATGCAACGCAAACTCCACTTCCGAGCCACGCACTCGTGTCATTCACTGTAACTATAATCGACACACACGCATCTTTATAAAACTCGCTCAGTCCTGCGATATTTAGGTTATTTTCCTGCGCAATATCTGTGAGGCAAAAGCCCTCATGATCTGCTGTTAGCTCAAGGGCGCTATCCAAGTTAGGGTCATAAGTTGGCTCGTCATAATCTTTTACAAGAAGGTGAATAAGATAGTAAAATCCGCCAACAACAGCGCCAACGACAATAATAAATGCTAAAACTAACGAGCTAAACATTGTTTTAATATTCTTTCTTGCCATTCCACTCCTTTTTTCACCTTATAAAATTAATTAAATAATTTGAAGGTTTTTCTTGAACACCTTTCTGTAATCTTGAGCTACGCTCATTCCCTGCATAATATCATATGTTGCATCTCCTGAAGCAATTGTTTTCATAATAATTGAATCGCCAAGGATATCGCAAACGATATCGTTAACAAGTTGTTTCTTTGAAGAATTTAGTGCAACTGCAAGTCTTACAATAACTCCAAGCTTTCTTACTGCATCCAAATCTTCTTCTGTTACAACATCTTTGTATTTCATCCACTCTGCAAGTGAGAAGTTGTCTGGTCTTTGACACATAATGATAAATCCTGCAAGCAAGATATCCTTTTGACTAGCTCCGCTAATTCCAGAGTTAAGAAGTGTGTACAAGCCATACTTTTCAAAGTCTTTGTAATTTACAACTTTGCCACAATCGTACATATATGCCGCTATTCTCATAGGTTTTACATACACTCTTGGGAGCTTATGCATAACCTTTAATTGCTTAAATAATATTGTAGCCATATTGTAAACTTTTATGTTGTTTGAGTCCTCTCTCTTGTGAAATTCATAGTAATTATCAAATGAATTTCCGAGGATATCAGCATATTTTTCTTGTGGCTCGCCATTAAGGTTGGAAAGAACAATTCCATTCAAGATATCTGCGTCAGAAATGATTATTTCTCCAAACTTTCCAACTTCGCAGCAAGCTTCAATGATTGCAAGTCCTGAAAGAAGTGAACTGATATCTCCTCTCATGCCTTTAATTTTGTTAACTTTCTCTAAATCCAATCCTTTGATGAAAGCAAAAGCATCTTTTGCTGATTTTTCATCGATAACATAGTTGTTATCAATATCAATTGGATAGTGAGCTATTTTCTTTGTGAGTCTTCCAAAGTTAATGAAAGCATCTCCAGTTCCAACGAGGCTTTCTCCGCCTTCGAATGACAAACCTTTTTGAGCAGCAAGTTCGCTCTTAACTGTGTCAATCATTTCTTTAACGCTGCCCTTTGATTTAAGACTCTCAGTTCCGCAAGGGATAACTACACTCTCTAGGATTGTTCTACGATTGTACTTTTGCACATATGTAGCATATTTGTCAATGTAAATTCCGACAGCTTTTGAAGCGTCAATTGAATTGCTCATTGAAAGGAATAAATCTCTGAAAGTCTCCTCTTCTGAAAGAATATTGAAAGCAACTCCTGTGTTGTTGTAAAGTTCTTCAAAGAATCCCTTTTGATTTCTTGCTTTTGAGACATAATTCTTTGCAACTCCAACAATTTTTTCAACTCCATATCCCTGAATCATCTCTCTGTAAATTGTCAAAATTGAAACAACTTTGGAAACAGTTTTTGGCTTAATCAATTGGTCGGTGAAAATATCTTCTCCGATTGGGAAAGCATCAAAATTTTCCTTGATAATTTGATATCTGCCGTGTCTTGACTCGAATACAACAAGTCTTGTTCCAAGTTCTTCGATTGATAATATTGCAACTCTATCCATGTATCCCTCCTAGTCCAACTTTATTGCCTGCATTGGACAGCTTGCTTCACAAGCTCCACAATGAACACATTTATTTTTGTCGATCTCTGCTTTGCCGTCCTTATCAAACGAAATTGCACCCATTGGACAAATAGCAACGCAGGTTCCACATGATATACATTTTTTCTTATTTACCATATAAATTCTCCTACGCATGCATTATATCATAGAAAAATATTTTTGTAAACTATTTTTTCTGCTTTTTAAATACTTTTATAAATTGAAAAATCCCTAAAATACAGAGAAAAACACCAAATAAAATTTTGAGGATTTTTCCGTCCATAGTTGTTGCAATTAGCGACCCTAAAATTGAGAAAAAAGTGCCCCCTAAAATCAGCGGAATTATCCCATCAAATCGGAGCAAATTATTCTTCATATGAATGAATAAAGAGAAAAGCGCCATGACCAAAAAAGAGAGCAAATTTATGCCTTGACAAAGGCTTTGTTCCATGCCTAAAAATATCGATAAAAGAGGAATGAGAAGGGTTCCTCCGCCCATTCCCATGCCTCCAAAAACGCCTCCAATTAAACCAAAAAGCATGTAGAAAAAGTACGTCATATTATCATCCTAACTCCTGCAAAAATCATTAAAATTGAAAACACAATTGCGACCACTTTTGGGGGCAAAATTTTGAGTAAAAATGACCCAATTATCCCCCCGATTATGACTCCTCCACCGACCAAACACAGAAGCAAAGACTGGACTTTTCCGTTAAATACATAGATTATTGTGCTGAGCAAACTTAAAGGGAAAATTATGCTAATTGCAGTTGCGTGCGCTTCCTTTTCTGGATACTTCAAAATGTTCTCTAAAACTGGCACGCAGACCATTCCTCCTCCACCTCCGAAAAAGCCATTGATTATTCCAATTATTCCACCTAAGAAAAATAGAAAGCTGTTCTTTTTTAATTTTTCTCCCGCTTTTTTCTTTTTATTTTTCCCTTTCTTGGCAATAACTTCTTTAGGACTTTTTCCCTCGTTATCTGCCTTTTTTGCTACTTCTCCTTGATTTTTATTCTCTTTCTCTGCATTTATTAGGTTTTTCATATAAATATTATTTATAAAATTAAAAAAATTATTTGATTATTCAATTTAAATGTTGTATAATAAACACGTATAACTTTACTTAATACTTAAAAGGTGAACTATGAAAAAACAAAAATTACTACCTAAAATTTTTCTTGCATCAATGCTTTTAGCTCTTCCTGCTTGCGCAGGTTTTGGTTTAGTCGCTGCAACATCTCACGCGGACACTGCAATCACTGGATCATACTCTGAGCAAATCACAGTTACAAACGGCTCATTCAACAGCTCCAGCTCATCTTACTCAAGAAATGATGTAACAGGTTGGACAAGAATTAAGGGTGACGGAAGAGCTACAACAATGATCATTGATACAGGTTCTAGCTTTACTAAATCAAGAAATACACCTTACTACTTGTCATGCGACAACCCTGGATCATCAAATCCAAGTGACAAGAAGATTTTAATGGTGAACTCTGCCCTTAAGAGTGGTCAAACAAATGGATACACTAATGAAGGATACAAGTCCAACGACATTACTCTTAGCGCAAACTCATACTACTCACTACAAGTAGCAGTTAAAACAAAATCTTTCAACGAGGCAAGCGAGTTCGCTTCCATGTATCTCACAGGATTAAAGGATGCTGACGGAAAAGATGTTAAGATGGCATTTGAAAGAAAGTCTGAAGGAGAATGGACAAACTTCTATTTCTTTGTTGCTACTGGCGATGAGTCACAAACTGTTTCTCTTCATCTCTGGCTCGGAACTGAAGAGCTCAAATCATATGGTGTTGCATTCTTCGACGATGTTTGCTTAAAGAGATACTCTGCAAACGCTTTCTATGAAGTTTTGGAAAGAAATCACGCTGATTATAACTCTGTAGACTGCACTGCAAAATATGTAAAAATTGAAACAGCAAGAAGATTAATCGATACGACAGGATACAACTTCGACTTTGAAGAAGATAAAACTTCTGATCCTTCTAACCTCCCTGGCTGGAAAGTTGTAAATTCTGAAACAACTTCAACAAAAGCATACGCTGAACCACTCAGCATGGAATCAAGGGAATACTTTGAGAGCAAAACTGGAAAATCATATCCCGGAACAAACTATAAAAATAACAATAAACAATCTATGGTTCTTTGGACTGAAGAGGCTGCTTCGATCGCTATTGAGTCAAAAGAGCTTCCTATTAGCATCCATGAATGCTACAAAATCACAGCTTCAGTGAGAACAAACCTTGAATCAGGTGCGTTTAAACTTAGAGTTAAGGAAACAGACTCTATTTACAACTCTTTCCCTGGAATTAAATCAAGCTACACACTTCACACTGGCGAAAGCACTGAAATAACATCAACTTCAAGTGATGAATATAACAACAACTATCAAGAAGTTAATTTCTATGTTCAAGGACACAACTTATATAACTCAGCAGTTAAGATTGAGCTTGCTTTAGGTTCAAGTGAAACTGGAGCTTTGGGATACGCAATTGTTGACGATATCACAGTTGAAAAAGTTGCTTCAAGCGACCTTCCTTCACAAAATGTACTTTCACTCTTGCCAACAAAGTCTAGCGATACAATTTCAAATGGAATGTTTAACTTCGTTTCAACAACTGACGATAACTTATCGTATCCACTACTGCCAGCTAACTGGACTGTTTCACAAGACGAAAACGAATACACGAGCGCTGGGATTATCAACACATATTCCGCTTACTATGCTGAATATTCAACAGAAAGTTGGGGAAGCTTACCAAACCCTGCAAAAATCACAGGCGCACCAGTTGATGAGACTAAGTCAAACAACGTGTTTATGTTCTGGAGCGGATTATCTGCATATCAATCAATTAAAAACACAGATGCATTCTCAATTTCAGCAAACTCATACTATGATTTGTCTTTCCAATACAAGACATATACTGGTGGACTAACAGTTGAGCTTATCAACGATGACGGAGTTGTACTCTTCAGCGATGAAAACATCTCAGCTCAAGCTTCTTGGGACACATATCATGCATATATCTACACTGGCGAGGCATCTCACTCAGTTAGACTTGTTGTTCACTTCGGAACAGAGGAAGAACCTCAAACTGGATATGCCTTCCTTGATAACGTTAAAATTGATTCATCAACAGAGGCTGTTTATAGTGCTGCTCCAAGACACATTGATATGTCAAACCTACTTTTAAATCTAGACGCTTATGGCAAAGTTAACTCAAATATAACTGAGCACCCTGCTTTCTCAGGATCAATCACGAATGGAACAGATGCTGAAGGCGGAGTTATTATCGGAAATGGGAATACTTCATTTACAGACCAAAACAATAACCCAATTGATAAAAATCAAGATCTTCCAAACAATGTTTTAGTTTTAAGAGTTGGCGAAGGTGCTTCATACAAATTATCTTCAAAATATAAACTTGATGTCGAAAAAGATAAATACTATACTTTGAAATTCAAAGCTTTAACAAACTACTTCCCTATCCTTGAAGATTTACCTGAAAAGGACGAGGACGGAAATGTAATCGAATATAACTATGGGCTTTCAGTTGGACTTAGCACATTTGACAAAGTTTCAAAACTCACATGTAACGATGGCTGGACAGAATACACTATTGTATTTAAGTCAACAAAGTCTGAATCAGCTACACTTGATTTTGGCTTGATCTCAAACAACGCTAATATCTACGGAACAGCATTCATTACAGATATTGCATGGGCAGAAAGTGACGAAGCAACTTACACTTCTGCAGAAAGCAAATCAGATTACAACAAAACACTTTTCACTACTACAACAAGCGAAGAAGTAAGTGACGATGATAACACTGATGACGATAACAATAACACTGACGACAGCGACACTTCTTCATCAGATAATTACACTTGGATCTTAATTCCATCAATCATCACTGCTGTTGCTGTTATTATCGCAGTTGTAGGAACACTCCTTAGAAAGATTAAACTTGGAAAGAAAATCAAAGATGCTAAGGACAAGAAGATTGCAAGCAAAGAATATGATAGAAAAGATAAACTTGACCAAACATATGTTAAAAATCAAGCTAAGAAATTAAAGGACGAAGAAATTGCTAAAGTTGAAAAAGATATCGAAGTCTTGACAAAAGACCTTGAAACATTGGAAGCTGAGCACAAAGAATATATCGAAAATGCTAGAAAAGAAAATGGCGGAAAGGTTACAAAGGAAATTGAGAGACAATTCAAACTCTACTCTTCAAAGAGATCAAAGCTCACAGATAAACTTCAAAAAGCAAATGAAAATCTTGAAACAATTAAATCTCCAGATTATCTATTAGTTCTTGAGAAAAAGATTGCAAATCAAAATAAAGACGTAGAAAAGAAATCTAAAAAAGATTTAAAGGCTAGTCCTAAAAAGTAAAATTAATACAAAAAAGCACTAAGATAAGTTAGTGCTTTTTTTACAAATTGAAAACAAAATTTAAAATAGTTTCTTAATAAAAAAAAGATTGGATAGTCCAATCTTTTTTTTATTAAAAATCATCGTCCTCGTCGTCATCATCGTCGTCGAAGTCATCGTTGTCATCATCGTCATCGTCAGATTCAAGGTCGTCGTCATCTAAATCCTCAGGCATATCGTCTAAGTCTTCGTCGTCGAAGTCATCTAAGCCGCTGTCATCATATCCGCCAGAAATGAGTTCGTCTGGATCATCTGTGATTGAAGCCATTCCGCCTGTTTCCTCGTCTGGGTCAACATAATCGTCTTCGTCCTCACGGTTAGCATATAATTCCCAATCTTCTGCAAGCTCTCCATCTTCATTTTGATGTTCTTTAAGACATGTTGGGCACATAATTTCCCCTGGTTGAATATAATTTGTCTTGCAAACTGGGCAAAGCTCTAAGTCAAGGTCGCTGACATAACTTCCCTTTGAATTTAATTCAGCTTGGCAAACGCTGCAAAGTTTTTCACTCTTCTTAATAAAGTTTAATTCGCATCTAGGACATCTCTTATATTCTGGTTTTCTCATATAAACTCCTTAATCATGAAATTACTCTCTTCAATCTAAGATTCTCATTTCTCCAATGATTATACTTATATCATTGTTAAATGTCTACTATTTTTTAATATTTTTTTTAATTTTTTATTGAATATTTTCTTCTGCTTGAGACTTTCTTATATACACAGGTGTAAGTTCCCTCGCATCTATGCCTTCTTTCGTCCTTTCAAGCTCAAGAGCGTAATCCAAAAGAGTCTCACTGTCAAGTTGAATTCCTCCGTCAATATCGTTGTATTCTTCTATTAAGAACACAGATTTGCGAATGTCGATGTCATCTCCTGTAAAGGACATCTCTTCCCTTCCAACCTTGTTTCCATCTGCGTCATACTTAGCATAGAATATTCTTCCACTCAGTGCATTCATGACACAATAATGCTCTTGGCCTTTGTTTTTCTTTTGAAATACTTTTGACATTAGATCCAACGTTGAAATAGGATAAACTTTGTGGCTTGGATCTCCTGCACATAAACCTTTGACTAAAGCAGTGCCAATTCTAATCCCAGTGAATGAGCCTGGACCTATAACAACGGCGATATTCCCAACATCTTTGAAAGCGATGCCGTTTTTATCTAACAACTTGTCTATTTCCTTTAAAATATTTTCTGACTGTTTGCAGTCAGCGTCTATGCAAGAAAAGTATCTCTTTCCGTTGTAGTCTATCCCTATATATGCTTTCTTCGTCGCAGTTGATATTGCTAACATACTTTTTCTCCTATTGTGATTATTCTCTTGTTTTCGTCCTCGGCCTTTTCAATTGTTATATCAATAACATTTCCTTTTATAAGCCCCGGAACATTCTCTGACCACTCCACGACCGAAACGCCGTCCAAGCTCTTTATATCAAAATATTCCTCAAGGCCAGCCTCTATTGCCTCTTCTGCGGAGCTTAGTCTATACATATCAAAGTGATAAACAGGAAGTCTTCCGCCCTCATATGCGTTCATAATTGTGAAAGTTGGGCTTGTGACCTGAGACTTGTTCTTCAGTCCCCTAGCAAGGCCTTTGACAAAATGAGTCTTGCCAGCTCCTAAATCCCCATGAAGAAGGATTATTGTCCCACTCTTAATTTTTTTTGCCATTTTTTCGCCAAGTTTTATTGTGTCACTGACACTTTTTGAAATTACCTTTTCCATGCTACACCTTCTCTTTTATCATGAGCGCTCTCACTTTTCTATATATAATGTAACAAATCATACACATGAGAAGTCCAACGCATATTCCTGCGATAACATCAGTGAGATAATGTGCTCCGAGATACATTCTTGACAAGAAAACTAGTCCTGCATAGAGCAGCATTGATATTAATGTTCCATATCTAATGAATTTATTCTGGGATTTTTTGAAAACAAAGACTGTGACGAAAAACGCAATTATTGTGACCGAAACGGAGTGCCCGCTTGGAAAACTATTTCCGAGTGCACTTGTCAGCATCTGTATATCAGAAAAAGCTTCATAAGGCCTTGCGCGGGCAACAATGAGCTTAATTATGTAGTTTAATCCAACGCCCACGCCATAGGTTATCCCAAAAATAGTGGCATAGCGCTTGCTGTACATAAAAATAATAATAAAAGCAATTAGAAAACCAACCCAGCTTCCTAATAATGAGATTATTCTAAAAAATACTGTCCATTCCTGACAAGCACCAGCTTGAAGGAACTCAATAATCTTTGCTTCAAATTCCATACGCTTATTCTACCACAATTTGACAATTTAAGTCAATTATATCCAATTATTTAAGACAGGAAAGACTAATTCCGTCCTCCAAATCGAGCAAAATTGTGTCAAAATCTTCATCCGTCGTTATTTTTTCAATAAATTCCCTAAGTCTAAGTATAATTGTTCTGTGCTTATGCTTTGGATAATCGTTTCCCTTCACCCAGCCATGATAATAGATATCATCTGCCATTAAAATTCCGCCCTTATTTAGCATTTTCTTTAAATGTGGAAGATAGAAAAGATACTGACCTTTTGGTCCGTCTAGGAAGATAAAATCATATTTATTTCCCTCAGCTTCAAGCTTTTCTATAACCTCACCTGCGTCGCCGCAGATGACTTTTACTCTCTCTTCAAGTCCCGCTTGTTTAAAGTTCCCAGCTGCCTGCTCGCATTTCTTTTCATCCTTCTCAATAGTTGTAAGAAATGCGGAAGAATTTTCTAGCATAAGTGTTCCCGAATATCCAAGGCAAGTTCCTATCTCAAGGATCGTCTTTGGCTGCTGGTCTTTTATAACTTTACATAAAAAATCGGCGCTCTTATCCCTTAAGATAGGCACCCAATTTTTTCTTGCAAAGTCTTTGAGCTCTTGCTTATTCATACTAGTCCAAAAGAACGATTGTAAGGATCATAGGTCTTCTCTTCGTTCTTCTAAATATAAAGTTAGAAACGTTTCTTCTGATAGTGTTCTTTATAACTGAAGGCTCAACTGCTCTTAAGTCTTGTTCCTTTAGCGATGCGATTATAGCAGCTTTAGCGTCAGCAACAAACTCCTCTGACTCAGCTTCATATACAACACCTCTTGTGATAATAAATGGATCGCTTGTAACTGTTCCTGAAACGTTGTTGATATTTACTACAACAACACAGATTCCGTCTTCAGAAAGCTGTAATCTTTCCTTAAGAACGTTACTATCCATATCCCCAATTCCAATTCCGTCAACAAGTCTTTGACCTGCTGTCACATATCCTGTTTGACGCATTGAGTTTGCTGACAATTCAACCTGAGCTCCAAGCGATGGAAGGATTATGTTTCTCTCTTCCATTCCTAGTCTCATTGCTAAATCCTTATGTGTTTTTAAGTGTCTAAATTCACCGTGAACAGGCATAAAGAACTTAGGCTTAACTAAGTTGTGCATAAGCTTCAACTCTTCTTCACAAGCGTGTCCTGATACATGGACTGCAGCAAGTTCGTCATAGATTACGTCCGCACCAAGTTTGTACAAAGCATTAATAACGTTGTAAACTGACTTCTCATTTCCTGGAATAGGAGATGCTGAGAAAACAATAAGGTCGTTTTGTCTAAGTTTTATTTGCTTAAATTCGCCCATTGCCATTCTTGTAAGAGCGCTCATTGGCTCCCCTTGGCTTCCAGTTGTTACAATCAAGAGTTCCTTGTCTTCATATTTATTGATGCTGTCAATATCGATGATATTTTTGATGTCATATTTAAGCTCACCAATCTTCATAGCAACTTCTGAAACATTGATCATGCTTCTTCCAGTGAAAGCGACTTTTCTCTTGTATTTTTCAGCTAAATCAAGGATTTGTTGCAATCTGTGGATGTTAGATGCAAAAGTAGCAACAAAGAGTCTCTTTTCTTTATTCGCCTCAAAAATCTTGTCCAAAGTTACTCCAACAGATTTTTCGCTCATTGAAAAACCTTTTCTGCAAACGTTAGTACTTTCGCAGAGAAGTAAATTTACTCCTTTCTTCCCTAATTCACCAAATCTAGCGAGGTCTGTTGTCTTTCCGTCTAAAGCTTCATAATCGACTTTAAAGTCCCCTGTGTGAACAATATTGCCAACTGGAGTTGATATGCAAAGAGCAAGCGCTCCTGCGATTGAGTGATTTACATGAATAAACTCGATTGTGAAGTTTCCAAGCTTAAGCACATTTTTAGCCTTAACAGAAACAGCTTTGTATTTAACTTTTGGATATTCCTTCATCTTGCTTTCAACTAATGCAAGTGTCAGTCTTGATCCATAAATTGGAACGTTTAAACTTTGCAATACAAAAGGAAGGGCTCCGATGTGATCTTCGTGTCCATGAGTTAGAATAATTGCCTTAACTTTGTCCTTGTTTGCAAGTAAATATGAGATGTCTGGAATAACGATATCAATTCCTGGAAGGTCATCTCCTGGGAATGTTAGTCCTGCATCGATGACAATAATTTCATCTTCATATTCAATGGCGGTCATGTTTTTTCCGATTTCACCTACTCCGCCCAAAAAGGTGATTTTTACTTTACTATTCATTTTTCTCCTTTTATTAATTTCATACAAAAAACATAATGTCTCAACATTATTAATTTTCTCTTCAAATATTGCTAAATTTTATAACAAATATTTTGTTTTTTCTATCGTATCTTGTTGTTCGAGTTTCTTTGGAGTTACAACTGTGTCAGCGTCAACATAGTATCTCATCCCTTGACTGCTGAAGAACATAACCATTTCGAACATGTTATTAAGACCATAATATAGAGGGATAAACACAGCGGCAGAAACAACGCCAAATCCCATAATCAAAAAGATAAAAATCATATTTATCATAAATCCAGTTGATAAAATTCTTCCATACTTTCTTACAACTGCTTTAAATCCAATGTTGTATGATTTTACAACGTTAAAATTGTAAACAACACTTGCTGGAGCCCAGCCGGAAATGAATGTTTGAGCAATTGCTGTTGCCAAAGCGCCAACTACGATAACGATTACAGGAAGGAAGTAATCGAAAAGAGGAGCTTCGATTGTAAACAAAGCATAAGAGCCAACAACAAGGATTGCTTTCCAAATTATTGACATTAAAGTCTTTAAAATTGCATAAGCAGAAGAATGTCTTAATGTTTTAATTAAAACTGCACAATAGCTTGACTTTGTTTGACTTGACATATAGTTATACAAGCTTTCATGAACAGTGTACTTCCCTACATTCATGAGGAAAGGCCAAATAATAATCATGAGGAAAGCTAAATAAATTCCCACCCACAAATAATTAGTGAAAAGCATTGTTACACAGCCATAGCAGAAAGCCCAAACGGCAGAAAACATGCCCGCAACATTTGACCCATATAGTAGTCCCGTTGAAGGAATTGCATTCAAAATATCATTTGTCCAGTTTGCTAAAACTACTGTTCTGATTTCGTTTAAGAAAGGCATCATAAGTCCGATAACGATTCCTGTTACGATTACACTGTAAAAAAAGTATTTCCAAACTTTGCCGAAATTAGAACAAAATAATTTTAAAGAATTTTTAAATATCATTTTTTCTTCTCTCTTTGATACAGACATTATACAATATATTTATGCTATTTGCAAATGTTTTTATGGAATAAAATAGAAATTATGTCTTAGCTTCCTAAAACATAACTTCAAATATCCCTAAAAAAGACATTTTCTCCGAAGAGAAAACGCTTAGACTCTGATTTCAAGAATTTTGTATCTAGTATCTCCGCTTGGAGTTTTAACTACTACAAACTCACCAACTTTGTGTCCAAGTAAGGCTGCCCCCAAAGGTGATTCATTGCTGATAACTCCCCTCTTTGGATCGCTTTCTTGTGTTCCAACGATAGAATATTCAACGTCTTCGTCGAACTCTTCGTCATACAATTTTACTGTTGTTCCAACATGAACTTTTGAACAGTCAAGTTTATCTTTATCAATGATAATAGCTGTGAGAAGTAGGTCTTCCATGTTTTTGATTTCAGCTTCGATGATACCTTGTTCTTCTTTTGCAGCATCATATTCTGCGTTTTCTGAAAGATCCCCAAACTCTCTAGCAATTCCAATTTTCTTGATTACTTCTGGCCTTTTGACTCTCTTGTAGAATTCCAACTTTTCTTCGATTTGCTTTTTGCCTTCTGGTGTTAAATAACGTGCTTGTGCCATAATGTCCTCCATTTTTTTCTACAATATTTTGTTGATATTTTCAAAAACGCCTCAATATGTTAATATTGTTTTCTCAAATCCGCTGCGTAATTATAATACAATCGATATCGATTTGTCAAATGTTTTTTATTTTTTTCTTGCAGTTTTTGTAATATTTTATCAGATTTTAGCCCACACTACATGTGTATGGAGGTTTAAAAATGCTGACATTTTTAGCTTTTTTGTTAGTAATTCTCGGGGGAATAGACTGGCTACTTGTTGGCCTTTTGCAATATGACTATGTTGCGGGGCTTTTCGGATATCAGGCCAGTATCTTTTCAAGATTGATATATATAATTGTTGGCGTAGCCACTGTTTTTATCGTTATTAAAGCAATTATCGGCAAAGGGAAATTAAATCTTGTTGACTTCAAGTTTAAATTCGGGAAAAAGAAAAAGGAAGCTGCCGCCACATATAATATATCCTCTCCAGAGCAAAAATATAACCAAATTTCTGGAAAAGACTACAGCGAGCAGGATAAATATAACTATATGAAAGAAGAAAGCCCTTCTCATGAAGAAAAGAAGTCATCAAATAATCTCTTCGATGACATGAAAAACTAAACGATTTTAGTTAAAAAATTGAGCAACTCACAAGGCTCGCCGTTCGCCACTGGAATGAGTTTAGTTTCCTAAATGATTTTCAGGGGCGGACGGCAGTTAACACAGGACTTTGTAAATTTTTATTAGACAAAAAAAGAAAGCAGAGCTAGGCTCTGCATTCAGTTCAGGCAGGCACGTATTAACATACGTAACTGTCTGAACTGGATGCTAGAAACAACGCTCTGCAAACTTTTTTTGTCTAATAAATGTTGAGGAATTTCCTCTTAATAAGCTCATCCCCACCGTTCAATCGGTCGGTCTCTTTGAGCTTCTTTGTGTCAAGTGGAAGAATTTTAATGCCGAAGTCAACAGCTAATATGCTTGACTCCACTACTTTCGCAAAAGCAACTTCTTTGGATTTTGCTCCAAATGTTATGTATCTCAGTCCTTTACGATAACGTTGTGAAAGAGCAAACACGGAAACATCCATTTTCTTGATTGCTCCGCCATTAGAAACGACTATAATTTTGTTTCCTGGGAGAATTTGTCCTGCAAAGAGTACTTCGTCTTTGTCTTCAAGGTTGATTCCTCGAACGCCCCCTGAAATACGCCCCTGAACTGGGATTTCGCCTTTTTCAAAGTTTAATGACAAGCCAAACTTTGTCAGCATGAGGATCGTTGAGCCTTGAGTGTCATATTCAACGTTTATAACCTCATCGCCGTCGGCAAGTTTAACAACTTGATAGAGTGATTTTGAAATTATTGTGTCTTTTAGGCTAGATTTTTTAACCATACCCTTCTTTGTGAAGAATATAACTTCTTTTTCATCTTTGAGGACAAGAAGTTTGACAGCTTTTTCATAAGTTTGCACTCCACTGTCAATACTCATAAGGGATACGCCGTTATCTCGCCACTTACACTCTTTAATCTTCTCGACTGAAGTTTTAATGCAATTTCCAGTGTTCGTGAAGATTAAAATAGTGTCGGTCGTCTTGGCTTGAACAATCTGAGTTGCTACGTCAGAAATTGTTGAATCTGCTGTGAGGTCTTTGTTTGACATAGCGTAGTTTTTAGCGCTAACTCTCTTGATTGTATTTCCAGCTGTTAGGCCAATAACATAGTTGTGAACAGCGATTGGCTCATCTTTGATTTCAGCAAGCTTAATTTCTTCACCTTTGATTATCTTGCTTCTTCTCGCATCGCCATACTTTTTCTTTATTTCAAGAATTTCTCTCTTAATAACTTCAAGTTGAAGAGTTTTTGAATTTAGAATCTTTGTGAGCTCTTCAATTGTTTTCTTTAATTCCTTCAATTCTTCTTCAAGTTTTTCAACTTCAAGGTTAACAAGTCTTGCAAGTCGCATATCCAAGATTGCTTGAGCTTGTTTGTCGCTAAGTCCAAATCTCGACTTTAGCTTTGTTTTAGCCTCTGTTACATTTGCAGACTTTTTGATTATTTTAATTACTTCATCAATGTTTTTGATTGCAATAAGTAGTCCTTCAACAATATGTGCCCTATCTTTTGCAACATTGAGGTCAAATCTTGTTCTACGAACAATAACCTCTCTTTGATATTCCGTATAGTAGGAAATGATTTCCATAAGGTTTAAGAGCTTTGGCTTTCCACCAGCAATTGCAACCATATTGAAAGTAAATCCAACTTGCAGATTCGTCGATTTAAACAAAAATTCAAGCACTTTCTTAGGGTTTGCTTCCTTCTTAAGTCTAATTACAGCACGCATTCCCTTTCTGTCAGACTCATCCCTAATTTCACTGATGCAAGAAAGTTTGTCCTTGTTTTGTTCTTTGAGTTCAGCTATTTTTTGGAGCAATTGAGCTTTGTTCACCTGATAAGGAAGCTCTGTGATGATAAGACTGGTCTTGTCGCCCGTTGTTTCAATCCCCACTTTTGCACGGATAGTAATTTTGCCTTTTCCTGTCTTATATGCTGTTTCCAAGCCATCTCCAAGAATAAGCTCACCGCCCGTTGGGAAATCTGGGGCTTTAATGATGTTCATCATCTGCTCTAACTTGATATTTGGATTGTCGATATATGCAACAACTCCGTCAATAACTTCGCCTAAGTTGTGAGGCGGAATGTTTGTGGCTACACCTACAGCAATTCCTGAAGTGCCGTTTACTAATAGATTAGGAAATCTTCCTGGGAGCATATCCGGTTCTTTTAAAGTATCATCAAAGTTCAAGCTCCACTTAACAGTTCCCTTGTCCAAATCTCTGAGTAGTTCGAGGGCAAGCGGAGTCATTCTCGCTTCTGTGTAACGCATTGCAGCAGCGCTATCCCCATCGACAGATCCAAAGTTTCCGTGTCCGTCTACGAGTGGTCCTCTAAGTACAAAGTCCTGCGACATTCTCACCATAGCATCATAGACAGAAGAATCTCCATGAGGATGATACTTACCCATACAATCTCCCACAATTCTTGCGGATTTTCTGTATGGCTTATCTGGATAAAGGCCAAGCTCCATCATTGAATACAATATTCTTCTTTGAACAGGCTTAAGTCCGTCTTCAACTCTTGGCAATGCTCTATCCAAAACAACGTGTTCTGTGTATGGAATCATGGAGTCGTGAAAAACTTCTTCCAAGCTTTTGTATATAATCCCTGTGCGGCCTGTTCCACCATTATCGTCTGGAACATCCACTTGATTTTTCTTGCTGATAGGCTTAATATCTGCGCCTTCACCCGTTGGAAGAGAGGCTGCAAGATTTTGGTCATATGTCAATCCGTCGTTATCTACTTCTTTCACTTCATCCTCCTAAACGTTTTTGTAATTTTGCATAAAGGAATCTTCCCTATCGAAGTTCGCATGCTTGCTAATATATTCCTTTCTTGCGTCAATGTCGTCACCCATCCAAGTTGACACCATTTTCTCCGCTTCTGCAGCGTCTTCAATGGTCACTTGCACAAGTGTTCTCTTTTCTGGATCCATGGTTGTTTCCCAAAGTTGTTCAGGATTCATTTCACCCAAACCTTTGTATCTTTGAATCAGATATCCTCTTCCCGCTCTGCTAATTGCTTGAGGGAGCTCGTTATCTGAGTAAACATATTCGACATAGTCTTTTTTATAAACCTTATATAATGGTGGCAAGCCGATAAACACGTGTCCGTCAGTGATTAATTCTTTCATGTATCTAAAGAAGAACGTCAAAAGAATTGCTCTGATGTGAGCACCATCTTGGTCGGCATCGGATAGGATGATAACCTTGTTATATCTTAAGTTATCCAACTTGAAATCCTCTCCAATTCCTGTTTCAAGTGCAGAAATAATCGTTCTAATTTCTTCATTTGCAAGCACTTGGTCAATTCTTTTCTTTTCAGCGTTTAATGGCTTTCCTCTAAGTGGAAGAATAGCTTGAAAAGCTCTATCTCTTCCTTGCTTAGCTGAGCCGCCCGCAGAATCTCCTTCGACGATAAACATTTCGCTCTTTTCCCTGTTTCTAGACGTTGAAGCTGCGAGTTTTCCAACTAAATTGAAGTTGTCTGCGCTGTTTTTCGCTCTTGTTAAATCCTTGGCTCTCTTTGCTGCCTCTCTGACCTTTGCAGCGCCCTTGGCTTTGTTTAAGATAACTTCAATCTTTGATGCGTTTTTCTTGTCATTTACAATTTCCTGTAGCTTAGGAATAACAATTGCTTCTACTTTTGTTCTAGCCTCAGGGTTTCCAAGTTTTGTCTTTGTCTGCCCTTCAAACTGGATGTTGTTCATTTTTACAGTCAAAACAACCGTCAGTCCTTCCCTAAAATCTTCGCCAAGGAAATTTTGGTCCTTGTCCTTCAAAAATCCGCTTGACCTTGCATAGTCATTAAAAACTTTTGTGAATGCAGACTTCATTCCTGTTTCATGAGTTCCGCCTTCTGTTGTTGGAATGTTATTTACGTATGAAAATGAGTTTTCCGTGTATGAATCTGTGTATGTGAAAGCAACCTCGACAGCAAAATTTTCACTTTCGCCAGTTAGATAAATTGGCTCCTTGATAAGAGTGTTCTTTCCCTCAACCAAATAGGAAACGAAGTCAGCAATTCCACCTTCATAGTGATAGAACACTTGGTTTTTATCTACGTTGTCAATTATTTTTATCTTCAGTCCCTTATTTAAGAAAGCGAGCTCCCTTGCCTTGCGGGATACTGTTTCAAATGAGAACTTTTGGTCGCCAAAAACTCTGTCATCTGGCAAGAAAGTCACCTTTGTTCCTGTCTTCTTGCAAGTTCCAACTTCTCTTAAAGGCGTTTCAACTATTCCGCTCTTGACTTTCCCGTTAACCTCTGGCGAATGGAATCTAATATTGTATTCCTTCCCACCACGATAAACTGTGACGTCACACCACCTTGATAAAGCGTTTGTAACTGACGCACCAACTCCGTGTAATCCGCCTGAATACTTGTAGTTTGCAGTTGAAAACTTCCCACCAGCATGCAGTTTTGTGTAGACAACCTCTACGCCCGATTTATGAAGTGTTGGATGCATATCAACAGGAATACCACGGCCGTTATCCTCAACCGTCGCACTTCCGTCTTTGTTAAGTGTGATTGTAATGATATCACCATATCCACACGCAATCTCGTCGATTGAGTTATCAACTATTTCCCAAAGCAAATGGTGAAATCCCTTAACTCCTGTAGTTCCAATGTACATTCCTGGGCGCAAACGAACAGCATCCAAACCCTCTAAAACAACTATATCTTTTGAATCATATCTCTTTTCAGCCATATTTTCTCCTAAGTCAAGTCCTTATAGCTTAGTATAACACATTTTGAAAATTTATCAAATAATTTCCCTTGATTTAAGGAAAATGTATTTTTATGCACTTTTACTTATATTTATTCATTTTCAAAACCACTATTATTCCCTAAACTCATAAATTTTAAAAGACTACATAGAATAGATACAGAGGAGTTATCAATGAAAAAAATTGTATTTACAGGGGGCGGCACTGCGGGGCACGTCTATCCAATTATTGCACTACTGCCATACTTTAAGGACTATGAAATTCACTATATCGGAACAAGCGGAATTGAAAAGGACATTGTGAGCAAGTTTAGTAATATCATCTTCCACGAAATCCCAGCTGTCAAGCTCGTGCGAAAGCTCACTTTGAAAAATCTTCTCATCCCTTTCAAGCTTTGGTCAAGCATAAGAAAAGCGAAGAAGATATTAAAGGAAATCTCTCCAAACGTCATTTTCTCGAAAGGAGGATTCGTTGCTGTTCCTGTTGTAATTGCTGGGCAAAAATTAGGTGTTCCAATTGTCAGCCATGAGTCGGATCTAAGCATGGGACTCGCAAACAAGATTATCTTAAAAAGATGCAATGCGATGTGCACTACTTTTCTAGAAACAACAAAGGGAAGGAAGAAATGTGTTTATACAGGTCAACCTATAAGACAGGAGCTTTTGGACGGTATAGCGTGCAATATTAAGAATAAGTTTAGTAATAATAATCCTGTTGTTCTCGTCATTGGAGGAAGCCTTGGCTCGAAGTTTATAAACGACAAAATTGAGGATGCACTAGAAGACCTTCTTTCCTCATACAATGTCATCCATATCACTGGAAAAGGGAACTCAAATGATATAAAAAGAGAAAACTACATCCAACTTGAGTACTCTAATAATCTTCAAGACTATTATGCCTGCGCTGACGTTGTGATTGCAAGAGCTGGCTCTGGTGTAATCAATGAACTTCTGTGCTTGAGAAAGCCGATGCTTCTTATTCCACTATCAAAAAAATGCTCCCGAGGGGATCAAATTGAAAACGCAAAATTATTTGAAAAATTAAAATATGCTGAGGTTATTTTTGAAGAAGATTATTCAAAAGAATTACTATTAAAAAAGCTTGATTTATTAATAAAAAATAAGGAAATATATAAGCAAAATATGAAGAAGTCTGGAATAAATAATTCAAACGCGAAAATTGTCGAAATAATCGAAAAATACGAAAAGAAAAGTATTTAATTATTTTTAATATTAATTATTAAATAACATGAATTTAATATTAATATAAAAAAATAAGGATGAAAATAAATATCATCCTTTTTTTATTAAATAAATCATAAAAAATTAATTAATTTAAAATATTTTTGGCACGCCAAAGCCTTCTAAATTTCTATTATATGTAATAGGTTCAGCATTTGAAATAAGCATTCTTTTAACTTGGTCTGGAGTGATTGACGGATACTTTTCAATAATTAAACATGATAGCCCTGCTATCATTGGAGTCGCTACACTTGTGCCGCTCAGCCTTGTGTATCCACCATGTCTATCACACGACGTAATATCGACTGCCGGAGCAACAACGTCGGGCTTGAATCTGTTAAAAGCAGGACCTCTTGAAGAAAACTCTGCGACTTCAAAAAGCGATTTATCATAGTCTTTTTCGCTAAAACGATTGTCGTCAAAGCCTCCAACAGTGATTATTTTTGTGCTAACTCCAGGACTTTTGATAGTCTGATATTCTGGGCCAGAATTTCCCGCCGCTGACACGACCACAACGCCGTCTTTCCACAAAGATTCTGCTCCGACCATGATTGGATCGTTATATCCCAAAGGCTCGCTCCCAAAGCTCATGCAAACGACCCTAATGTTCTTCTTTTTGTGATTATCAAATATCCATTCCATCGCATCAAGGATTTTGTTCGAATATGCCTCGCCGTTTTTGTCTAGTGCTTTTAGAGAGTAAATTTTTGACTGTGGAGCAATGCCGCTGTACTTCCCCACGCTGCTGTTTCCTCCACCTGCTAACACTCCACTGACAAACGTGCCGTGACCGTTATCGTCATAAGGATATTTCTCGCCACTAACAAAATCAATGAATCCCGCAACTCTCTTTTGTGCAAGATAAAAATCAAAATGAGGAGCAATACCTGTGTCTATGACACCAACGCAAACGCCTTTTCCAGTTAGCTCAGTCTTGTCGCATCCCAATATCTTTTTTGAAACATTCATCATCATGGACGCTGTTGAAACTGAATAAATTTTCTCGACACTGACCGACTTCGATAGATTTAGTAGTTCGCTTTTCTTAACATTTACAAAAAAGGAATTTATGAATAAATATTCACTAAGAACTTCTATATTCTTATGTTTTAAAAACTTTTTAACCTGGCTAAAGTTCTTCGCTTTAACTATGCACTCAAGTTTTTTTTCGTTATCAAGAGCCACCACTCTCGATAAAAGTATATTATCTATTTTTAAATTCATCGCAAATTATCCAACATGTTTTTAAGATTTTGATAAGTCTTTTGTGGAAGATATTCCTTTATATTTTCAACGCTCTGGGCAAGAGATGCATAATCGAATATTCCATCCCTCTTCTGTCTTGCGACTTCGTCAAATAGTCTTGCTGTGAGCTGGCTGTTATTCATGGATTTTAGCTCCTCATATTGCTTCATCACATCTTCCTCACTCATAGATTTCGCCCTTTCTTCCCTTTTTTCCTCTTGTTGTGGTTGCTTTGTATACTCCGAAAAGTTCATATATCCTCCTCAAATTTATTTTATGATTTAAAATTTTTCTATTCTACATAAAAAAGATTCTTCATATACATTATAATATGAACAACTTCAACAATAATTTCAATAATAACAAGTCTTCGCAGCTCTATCCTGACGAAGCATATTCGGCTCCGCAGCCTAAACAAGAGGAAGGACAGACAAATCCGATTCTCCCCTTGCTTCTTTCTGCAATGCAAAACAACGGAGAGAAGGACAATAACGCTCTTCTATCCTCTTTGCTTTCGGGAATGTCTGGTGACAGTCAAGGGCAACTTATTCAGACGCTCACTTCTTCTCTAAACAAAAAAAAGAAAGAGGAAACAAAACCTCTTTCTGGTGAAGAAAAACCCTTCCCTAAAAATGATTATCTCTATTAAGCTTGCTCTTCAGCAACAAACTCTTCTGGGGTTACGATAACTCCGTTTTTGAAATATACTTTTCTCTTGCAGAAAAGATTAGCGATTTTCTCTTGAGTTGTAGCTAAAATAAGTGTTGTGTCCTTGCCTCTGAGTTTTTTAACAAGATCTTGAATGATTTCAACATAAACTTCATCTAGTTTATCAAAGATATTGTCAATTATCAAAAGGTCTAGTTCCCTGAATGTTAATCTAATAAACGAAAGGATAAATTTCTCAGTCAAAGACAAATTACATACTTTTTCATCCCTTATTTTTTCCAATGAATATTCAATGATTGCGTCATTGATCTTGTTTTCAACCTCTTGAGGAGGAAGTTTTCTTGTTGTTAAAACATACTTAAGATTCTCATAAACAGTCTTCTTCTCCATGAAAACTGGGGTCGCAGGGATATATCCAACGCTGAGGTCATTCTTGAAATTAACCTTCTTCAAAGGTCTGTTGTTAATATATATATTTCCCTTTGTTGGCTTCTCGAGCTTTGTCATAACTCTAAGCAAACTGGTCTTTCCGCTGTCGTCTGCCCCAATGAGAGCAACACTTTCGCCCTGCGCAATCTCAAGATTGATGTCATATAGAGCATAATATTCTCTTATATATCTCAAATATAAATTTTTTACACTAATCATTTTCTACCTCTTAGCCTTTTTAATTATCTCGAGTATAGCATATTAACAAAAAAAATACAACTAAATGAAATAGTCGTATTTTTTAATAACTTGAAATATCGTTAAACGACAAATCTATTGGACATTTTTTTAGTATTTCTGCCCGTTTAAATTATTTTGCAAGTAATTTAACTAAAAGTTTTCTTGCTTTTTCTCTATTTTCGTTCTCTTCTGCATTTGCGCATGCAATAACCATATTTGCTTTTTCTTCTTCTGTGAGCTTACTTAGAGTTTCTTTATTGAAATTTCCAACCAATTTCATAAACTCTTCTTTTTCTACTAATTTTCCTTCATACATTTCAACATATCCAGCAAGTTCAGTCAAAATTTTCTCAGCTTTATTTTCTTCTGCTGGAGCACCAATTTCTACTGTTTCCTCTTGAATAGGTGCAACAGATCCATTTGGCATTGGTGTAAACGTTGTTGTATTAAGTGAAGATGCTTTCTCTATTTGATTTTTCTTTGCTTGTTGAATTGCACTTACATATCCAAGTCCAACTCCAAGTGCTGTAAATCCGATGCATCCAAGTGTATCTCCAACCCCATCTCCGAATGAAATTTCGAATGCAAGTGGGAAGATTTCTCCGAATGTATATTCTGGGAAAGCTCTCAAAACTACAATAGTTGATGAAATAATCATTGCGAAATAGTTAAATACTAGCGATAGCAACAATATGTAGAAAAGCATTCCGATTTTGCCGTCCTGCTTAAATTTTTTGTAAACTAAAATTGCTCCAAATGCTGGAAGGAATGCAATCCATGCACTGAAGAATCCAAGAGCATATATAACTCCCCATAGCACTGCTCCGCCTAACATTATAAGCAGTGAAAATAGAAACGCTTTTAATGTGTTGGCTTTTGTTTCAAGTTTTTTGTCTTTGTCGTTAGGTTGAGTAACAACGTTGTTTGTATTTTCCATAATTTCTCCTTTGTTTTTTTATTTTATCATATTTGAGCCATTATGTCAAACTATTTCTTTTCATCCTTTAATTTGACCAATTTAAGCTTAAATTCATCTGACACTTCCTTGGAGTTGGTTAAGATATATCCGGTGTCCTTTGAGTTCTTTTCCGCCTCTCCAATTACAACTCTAAAAGTAAGAGTGACCTCTTTTTCAGACGTTATTATATATGTCTTTGACTGAACTTTTTTGTACACTTCAAAAACTTCTGAGTCCGCTTTCCCCTTTGCATTGACTAAAAGTGTTGTAAGTGAGTTCCACTTTGTATCTGTAATCTGCACGTCCAAGCTTTCCTTTAGCTCCTCAGTTATGTTCAGATCAACTTCTTCACTGGATCTTACTTGAATGTCAAAATACTTATCATTTACTCTCTCATCCTTTTCAAAGGAAACTTTAACTGTGTTTTTATCACTGCCATATGCTGTTATATTTGAAAAGCTGGCGGTTCTAATATTATTTGCATACTCGCACCCAAATAACAATACACTTAATCCTGCAATAAAAGAAAAAAATAACCCTTTAATTATTTTCATAAATGCCTCCATGATATTTATTTCCTAATTAAAAGGTTATATTCTTAAAGTTGTTTTCCATTCTTAGGTCTATACAAGTTAAGAGCTCTAAGTGTGTTGTGTCCCTCTTCATTTAGTTCTTCGAATCTTTCAACGTGCCCAACGTAAATTTCCTTGCACTCAGCTGTTCTTTTGCTACTTGAAAGCTTGTTTTCCTTGACACACATTTGAACAAGTGCATATTCAAAATCCAAATATGACTCCATTATTCTAAGTTCGTCAATTAGATCCATGGCTACGGTTGAACATCTCGATTTAAGAGGTTCACAAGTCTTTCTTCCATTTGGATACTCTTTTTTAAGTGAGTTGATCATTTGAGCTATGTTGCTTTCGTGGCTATTAAAAATATCATCACAGGCAAGTAACTCATCTTCAATTGTATAATTATTTTTTCCTTTAACTCCCATTTTAATCTCCATTTATATAAAGAGATTATCACAGAATAAGGTCTTTGTCAAGGTTATACTAATAATCTTCTTGTTCTTGTTTTTCTTTCTTGTCTTCAATTTCAGCGACTAGAACTTCTGTTGTGAGAAGTGTTGAAGCTACGCTTGCGGCATTTTGAAGAGCTGAACGAGTAACCTTAGTTGGGTCAATAATTCCCCTTTCCACCATATCGCAGTACTCGTTGCTATAGGCGTCAAAGCCGTAAGCTGGCTGTGAGATATTTTCATAAATCTTATTTACTACAACTCCGCCGTCAATTCCAGCATTCTTTGAAATCTGTCTTGCTGGCTCTTCGATAGCTTTTAAAATAATTCTTGCACCTGTCTTTTCATCTCCATCAAGCTGGTCTACAAGCTGTCGAATCTTCTGTGCTGTCTTAAGTAGAGCTGTTCCTCCGCCTGGGACAATTCCCTCTTCGCTTGCGGCTTTTGTAGCTGAAAGAGCATCCTCAATTCTAAGTTTTTTCTCTTTCATTTCAACTTCTGTTGGCGCGCCGACCTTTATTACAGCAACTCCTCCAGCAAGTTTTGCAACTCTGTCTGTCAGTTTTTCTCTTTCATATTCGCTTGTGCATGTCTTTAGTTGTTCTTTTATAGACTTAACTCTATCGCCGATCTTTCCTGTGTCACCAGCACCTTCAACTATAGTTGTTGTATCCTTGTCAACCTTCACGCTCTTGGCTCTTCCAAGGTCACTAAGATCAATTTGTTTAATGTCCTCTCCAAGTTCGTCAGAAATAACTTTTCCTCCAGTAAGAATAGCGATATCTTCAAGCATAGCCTTTCTCTTGTCGCCAAAGCTTGGAGCTTTTACAGCAACACAAGTGAAAGTCCCTCTTAATTTGTTTAAAATGAGAGTTGTCAGTGCTTCGCCTTCAACTTCGTCAGCTATAATCAAAAGCTTTCCGCCAGTTTTAACAATTTGTTCTAAGATAGGAAGAATATCTTGAATATTAGATATCTTCTTGTCCGTAATTAAAATGTATGGATTGTCGAGCTCAGCAAGCATCTTGTCGCCATTTGTGCACATATATGGAGAGAGATATCCTCTGTCAAACTGCATTCCTTCAACAAGGCTAAGTTCTGTGGACATGGTCTGAGATTCCTCGACCGTAATAATTCCGTCGCTTCCAACTTTATCCATAGCATTTGCAATTAGCTCACCTATGTACTCATCTCCCGCTGAAATTGAAGCAACCTGTGCAATAGCTTTGCTGTTTTCAACAGGCTTACTGATTTTTTTAAGTTCTTCGACAGCAACTTTTACAGCCTTGTCAATTCCCTTTTTAAGGATGATAGGGTTTGCCCCTGCTGTAAAGTTTTTCATTCCTTCTTTAATAATAGCTTGAGCAAGAACACATGCTGTTGTTGTTCCGTCT
Source organism: uncultured Clostridia bacterium (assembly GCA_937907645.1). Lineage (GTDB taxonomy): Bacteria > Bacillota > Clostridia > Christensenellales > UBA1242 > Caccovivens. The sequence goes on along the minus strand of CALCWV010000053.1, from coordinate 1,913 downwards.
CCCGCTACATCATTCGTCTTTACACTAACTTCTTTGATAAGTTCTGCACCCATATTTTCAAAAGGGTCATTTAACTCAATTTCCTTTGCGATAGTTACTCCGTCATTTGTAATTAGCGGAGTTGCAAACTTCTTTCCAAGGACAACATTTCTTCCCTTAGGTCCTAATGTAATCTTTACTGTATTAGCAAGCGTGTCGACTCCTCTTTCAAGAGCTTTTCTTGCTTTATCTCCTTCTAAAATTGCCTTTGACATATTTCCTCCTTATTCAACCACAGCTAAAATGTCAGCTTGGCGAATTACAATATATTTCTTCCCGTTTTGCTCCAGTTCTGTTCCGGAATACTTGGCATACAAAACTGTGTCGCCAACCTTTACTTTCATTTTCATTTCCTTCCCGTCTGGCAAGCCACCTTCCCCAACTGCAACAACTTTTGCAATTTGTGATTTCTCTTGAGATACTGATGGCAAAATAATTCCCCCTTGAGTTTCTTTACTCTCCTCTTTAGGTTCAATTATTACTCTATCAAATAACGGCTTAAGCTTCATTTTCTCCTCCTCATTCTCTTAAATGATACCTTATTTTTATGAATTTGTAAAGCAAGTGTGCCACATATTTTGTCGTAATAGCAAGGATTTTAATAAAGTTAAAATTTTGACAGATACTCTCTGTTATAGACTAACGATCTTTGGTGGATTTATGCGTTAACAAGTTGCGATCATTGGATAATAAGAAAGTTTAATTTTAGCACATGTTTTTATCTGCACATATATTAAACTATGAAAAAAGTAGCAATTATTGATAGTGGCAGCGGAGGGATAAACGTTCTTGCAAAATGCATGGAGAAATGTCCTTGTTTTAACTATCTTCTATATATCGATGACAAAAATGTTCCTTATGGAAACAAAAGCAAAGATGAGCTTCTTCGCATTGCAAAAAATATAATCCTGGATTTGGATAGCTTTTTTCATCCGAATATTGTAGTTATTGGGTGCAACACACTAACGTCCGTCGCAATAGACTTTCTAAAAGAGGAATTTCCAAAAATAAAGTTCATTGGGACATATCCAAATATTGAAGAGGCAAAAAAACTTGAAAAATACATAGTCCTTGCGACAAAAGTTACAATTGAAAATTCTCCTCTGCTATGCGAAATTCAACGCAAATGTTTCTATCCCCCAGATCTTCCAAAAGTGATTGACGAAAATCTTTTCAGTAGAGAAAAAATAAAAAAATACCTTCAAAATACTCTCCCAAAAGAGGACTACAAAGCTGTAGTTTTGGGATGTACTCATTTTGAAGGAATAAAACTAGAGCTAGCTGAAATTTATCCGTCTGCTCAATTTTTTGACGCAAGCGACAGGGTCACAAAGGAACTTTCCCGCTACGCTTATGGCTCATCCTGCCAAGTTCAAATTATTTCATCAAGAGAAATGTTTGCAGAGTTTTACAACTACTTTTCTTCAATTAAATCTCCAAGCAGCTCTTTATAAAGATGCAGCGTTTCTGCGTAGCGATATTTAACAGCAGATGAGAGCGTTTGCAAAGGCGTTACATAGCTCTTTTTTGAAAGTAGGTCAATTGTCTTTCCTAGCTCTTTTAGGGATGTATTTATAGTTTTTAAAAACTGAATGTCACTGCCTTCAAATAACGTTTCAAAGTTACTTTCTATCGCATTAATATTTGACTCAATTTCATTGATTTTCAAGATTGCTGATGTTTCATTGAGATGTTTCCCATCCAAGCTCACGGATATGTCAAAAAGCTTTTCAAAGGTGTCATAGAAGCTGCCAAGTGCTTTCAAAAGCACTTCTTTTTCCTTGTCAGAATATGCAGATGAAATGCTGACTGACGGAAAAGTTTCCTTGATTATTCCACTATAGAGGGCATCTTTTGCCCTCTTTTTTTTCATT
>CALCWV010000052.1 GCA_937907645.1 uncultured Clostridia bacterium | reverse complement strand
TGCTAGACAAAGCCTTCAGGCTGCGTCAGCTTTATATCTTGGGTTCGAAGCCTTCAAAAGTAACATTATCCGAATACTTCACAACTCGCAAATATTCGCTTTGTGATTTTACTGTCCATGCAATAAGTGGAAGTCTTTTAAATTTTCTAACATACATACAAGGCAGCGCTTTAGCTTCATACATAATGAAGTTGGCAAGGTCTTGTTTTTTTGTTAAAAGCATGCTTCTTAGAGCGTACTTTTTGAAAAATCCAAGTTTTTCTCCTTTGAATGATCCAGCAAGCTGACCTCTAAGCATTTTTGGAGCATGTTCCTTGAAATATGATAAAACTCTTGGGTTAAAGGAAATAATTGCGAATTCACCTTTGTAGTTTTTCAGCATATCCTTAACTTTTTGCTCCAATTCTCCAACTTTAGATGTGTTTTTGATTTCGATAAATAGAGGAGCTCTGCCGTCAACAAAATCCAAAACTTCTTGAAGAGTAGGAATGCATTCTTTTGAATCCTTCAAGGTCAACATTTTCAAATCTTCCTTTGTGAGGAATTTGAGGTATCCGTCATTTCCCGTCATACGTGAAAGAGATTCATCGTGAAAAACGACAACTGTTCCGTCAGAAAGCATTTGAACGTCGAGTTCAATGTTATATCCTTTATCAATTGCATTCTTAAAAGCAGCGAGAGAATTTTCAGGCGCTTTTTTGTCATGCAAGCCTCTGTGAGCAATTGGAGTTTCTACAACCCAAGTTTTGAAGAGGTCTAAATTTTTGTTTGATTGATCCATATTTTCATTTCCTTAAATATTGTATTATATTTTTTTGATAATTATAGCATATTTGTTTCTTTTTTTCAATTAAAAAATACTAACATTTTGCCCTTTTTTATACATAAAAATAAAACTATGCCTTTTTGCATAAAACAATTGCTAAAAACACAAAGATAATGTATAATTAAAACTATGGAAAGACAGGATAAAATTAGGAATTTTTGTATAGTAGCACATATTGATCACGGCAAGAGTACGCTTGCCGATCGTTTAATGGAGACAACTGGTGCTGTCGCTAAGAGAGATATGCAAGAGCAGTTACTTGACAGTATGGATTTGGAAAGAGAAAAGGGAATTACCATTAAACTTACGCCTACAACTATGAAGTACAATTATGATGGCGAAGAATATACTTTAAATTTAATTGATACACCTGGTCACGTGGACTTTACATACGAAGTTTCACGTTCTTTGGCAGCTTGCGAAGGCGCAATTCTTATTGTGGATGCATCACAGGGAGTTGAAGCACAGACGCTCGCAAATGCATATCTTGCAATTGATAATAATCTTGACGTATTGCCAGTTATTAATAAAATTGACCTTCCTTCAGCAAGACCTGAGGAAGTAAAAATGGAGATTGAAGATGTTGTCGGGATTCCAGCCGAGCATGCTCCGTGCATTTCTGCGAAAAATGGAACTAACATTGACCAAGTGTTAGAGATGATAATAAAAGAATTTCAGCCTCCAAAAGGAGATGAAAATGCTCCACTTAAGTGCTTGATTTTTGACAGTGTTTATGACAACTTCAAGGGGGTAGTTTGCGTTATAAGAGTGTTTGACGGAAAAATCAAAGCGGGAGATAAAGTTTTAATCATGCAGGCAAACAGAGTGTACGATGTAACAGAAGTTGGAATATTTAATCCTAAAATGCAGGTCAAGGATGAACTAAAAGCCGGTGACGTTGGATATATCACTGCCTCAATCAAAACTATTTCTGATATCCGTGTCGGGGATACAATTACTCATGTCGATAATCCAACTGCAGAGCCTATGCCGGGATATAAAGAAGTTCAGCCTGTTGTATTCTGCGGAATTTTCCCAGTAGATGGAGCAAAGTACAACGAACTTAAAGATGCACTTGCAAAGCTTCAGCTTAATGACGCAAGTTTGCAATATTCTCCTGAAGTTTCACAAGCACTTGGCTTTGGATTTAGATGTGGATTCTTAGGACTACTTCATCTGGAGATTATAACCGAAAGAATAGAAAGGGAATTTAACCTTGATATTATTACGACTGCACCAAGCGTTTCATACATGGTATACAAGACCAACGGAGATGTTTTGGAAGTTTCAAACCCTGCGTGCCTACCTAACCCTGTAGAGATTGAAAAGATTTGCGAGCCTATGGTGAAAGCTGAGATTTTTACTCCTCCTGAGTACGTTGGAGCAATAATGGATATCTGCCAAGACAAGAGGGGAATATATAAAAATCTGCAATACCTTGACAAATCGCGTGTTAAAATAGAATACGTCCTTCCTCTTGGAGAGATCATCTACGATTTCTTTGATAAAATGAAATCAGCAACAAAGGGATATGCAAGCTTCGATTATGAAATATCAGATTTTAACGCAAGTGATTTAGTTAAAGTCGATATCCTTTTGAACGGAGAAAAATGCGACGCACTGTCACTTATTGTTCACAAAGATAAGGCTTACACAAGAGGCAGAGCTATTGTTGAAAAACTTAAAAAGATTATTCCAAGGCAGCTTTTTGAAGTGCCAATTCAAGCCGCGATCGGAAACAAAGTTATCGCAAGAGAAACGGTCAGTGCGATGAGAAAAGACGTGCTTGCAAAGTGTTATGGAGGAGATATAACACGAAAGAGAAAGCTTCTTGAAAAACAGAAAGAAGGGAAGAAGAGAATGCGTCAAATTGGATCTGTAGAAATTCCTTCAGAAGCGTTCTTATCAATCTTAAAAATTGACGATGAATAAAATTGGAATATATGTTCACATACCGTTTTGTGAAAGTAAGTGCATATACTGCGATTTTGCATCTTCAGTGTGCAATTTAGAAACTAAACAAAAGTATTTTGAAAGCTTAATTAGTGAAATAAAAAATTGCAAATATAAAAGAAATGTTTCAACTATTTACGTTGGAGGAGGAACTCCATCGTCAGTAGATGTAAAAGATATTAACAATGTGTTGGACGCAATTTTTAAAAAATTTGATGTAGTCGATAATGCGGAAATAACTATCGAGTGCAATCCCAATTCTGCAACATTTGAAAAGCTAAAAGAATACAGGGAAATGGGATTTAATAGAATAAGTTTTGGAGTGCAATCACTTCACGACGAAACCTTAAAGCTCATAGGACGAAGACATAACTGCAAGCAAGTTTTTGAGGCGATTGAAAATGCAAAACGTGCGGGATTTGAGAATATATCTGCAGACCTTATGATAGGACTTCCTGAGCAAAGTGAAGAGGATTTAATAAGTGACGCAGAAAAACTTGTTAATTTAAATATCACGCATATTTCAGCATATATGCTTCAAGTTGAGGAAAAAACTCCGCTATTTGAAAAGGTGGAAAGCAGGGAGATAATTGTCCCAAATGAGGACGAATGTGTAAAGATGTATGAAGCTCTTGTGGAATTCCTTGCAAAAAACGGGCTAAATCGCTACGAAATTTCGAATTTTAGCAGAGAAGGATGGAACTCTCAGCACAATATGAATTATTGGAAATTGGGTGAATATTTGGGCTTTGGGCTTGCGGCGCACTCGTTTATAAATAGCACAAGAATTGCAAATTCACGCAATATGCAGGATTATATAAATAGAAAAGGTATCGTCAAGGAAAAAATTGATGATAAAGAACATGTGGTGGAGCTTATAATGCTTGGCTTAAGATGTAATGCTGGAGTGGACACTGAAAAATTAATTAAGCTTGGATATGATATAAAAAACAATGCATATTTCAAGAAATTTATAAAAGAGGGAATAATTAAACAAGAAAAAAATATTATTTATTTAAATCCAGAGTATTATGGCGTTTCAAACACTATCATATGTGATTTAATTCCGTGACAATGAAAAAAGAGTATGTTTCGGATATACTCTTTTTATTTTGTTAAGCGATTCTTGCAACTGTGAAAGTTACGCTTGGACCACCGGTTGCAGTGATATTTCTTTGTGCAGCTAGAGTTGGAACTAATGTTAAAATGTCACCAGCTGTTAAGTTAAGAACATAGCTTCCAGAAATGTGCGTTGTTGCAGAGAGCAAAGATTCGGTTGGAACGCTTAATGTTCCGTTGATTGCTATGCCAACGTTATCTGGGGATGTCGCTCCTGTTGTTGCGTTAACAGTGTAGCTAACAATATATGTTCCTGTTGTAGGGATTGTAACGCTTGTGCCAGAAACGACCATTCCATTGTTAGTTAAAACTGTTGGAATTGAAAGAGCAGTGCCAGTAGTCGCATCTTGCGCAG
>CALCWV010000051.1 GCA_937907645.1 uncultured Clostridia bacterium | reverse complement strand
GTTCTGAAACAGAGAAAATACTGAAAAAGAATTGATTTGTGCGGTAATTGCAAGGCAAGCCCCATAAGGGCGCGCCAGCAAATAATGTTATCCACAAAATGCGACTATAAAAAACTGAAGAAATCTCGAAAAAACCCCTTGACAAAGTTAGTTAGTTAGTTAGCGTATACTATTTTTAGTTAAAAAGAAGAGGGATAGCAGAAAAGTTATCCACAAGGGAGGAAGAATGAAAAAAAGAGAAAAGAAGTTAAGCGAGCATGAAAGATTTGCACAAATAGCGACAAAAATGGTAAAATTAAGCCTTATGGCAAACCTTCTGTCAAGATGGACAGCTCTCAAAGAGGATGATCCTATAAATAACGATATTTTTCAATTACCAGCACTCGTGTCCTTAAACCTTTCTAATGTCGCAGCAGACGATGATCATGATGTAGAGAGATATATTAGTAATATTTTGTTGGACGGAACTAATGAGTTTTTTGAAGATGAGAGCGTTAAAACTCTAATGAAAGATATAAACAATCAAGGGAAACATATTATTAGCAAATATTATAAAGAGCTTGCGGACGCATATGATAAAATTTTTTTAAAAGCAGATCTTTTAAGAATTTATGACGCCAAGAATACACTTCTAGAAGAATTTAAAAAAGATACAAAAGAATTTGATTTTGTAAAATTTGCAAAAAACCCCCATTTTGGACAATATCTTTGTATGTGGTTTGATAATTACCTTGAAAAATATGATTCAGTAGATGACCTCGTAACAATGACAGAAAATTCGATTTACAATCCTAGCAAAGGAATAGATAGCATAATTATTAAACCTGTCCGTGGAGGAAAAAGGGATGTGGATGTTAACCATGAATTTTAACTTTAACGAGATTTGAGAAGAAAAAACAATAAAACGTGCAATGAACAAATTAAATAACAAGTCTAAAAATTAAAAAAAGAAGCGTATTCGAGCAAACTTGCTCTAGTTTACGCTTTTTTTCTTTTATATCTTTAATTTTTTCTTGCTTTTAAATAAATTTTTGAGTTTAAATGTAGGCTTATCCCTGTGATTTAAGTCTCTTCTTGCGAATACGACGACATAGACGCTGCCACAATATTTCTTCAGCGCTTTTGCACATTGATTTGAAGTTGCGCCTGTTGTCATGATATCATCAACAAGCAGGATATTTAGGCCTTCGATATCTTTCGAGTGTTCAATTTTGAAAGCGTCCTTAAGATTTTTCTGTCTATCGCTAAAGCCAAGTTCTTTTTGATGTTGAGTTTCTTTTACCTTGAGAAGAATATCTGTTCGAACGGGCTTGCCAAGTGCTTTTCCTATTTCATTTGCAAGAAGCTCTGACTGATTGTAGCCTCTTTTCTTAAAAGATTTTGCAGACAGAGGAGTAGGGACGATTATGTCAAAATCAAGACACGCATCTTTTACTCTTTCAGCCATGAGTTTTCCCATTGGCTCAGCTAGATATTTTCCATTATTAGATTTGAATTTTAAAACAGTCTTTCTGATAGCTCCAACATAGATGAAGGGAGAAAGTGCTTTGTCGAAATCTTTGTGATCTTTCTTGCAGTGATAACAATATCCTTCGTCAACTGGAAGCGGAGTGTCACAACATTTGCATCTATATTTCCCGTTGTTGAAAAATTCCTCCTTTGCACAATCCTCGCAGTAAGGTTGTTTATCAAAGTCAGGAATATCTCTTCCGCAGAAAATACATTTTAGCTTCTTTGGAAACAAAAGATCAAGAAACTTTTTGATAAAGTTCATTCATTCTCCTTCTTAAGTGTTTAATCAAACAGCTTTGAAACTTTTTCCACGCTCTCAATAAGTAAATCCTTGAGAAGTGTAAATCTCTTTACTGTGTATGAGTTTGAAACCATGCGTTTCAAATTCTTTTTTTCTCCAACAAGAACGACCATTTTCTTCGCTCTTGTGACAGCAGTGTAAATTAAATTTCGAGTTAGAATAATGCTAGCTCCCGCAATAATTGGGATTACGATAACATCAAACTCAGAACCTTGGCTCTTGTGAATTGTTATTGCATAGGCGAGTGAAAGATCTCCGATGTCCGTTCGTGGATAAACACATCTTCTTCCGTCGTCAAACATGACAACTGTTTCGCCAGTTTGATAGTCTATCATTTCGATGTAACCAATATCTCCGTTAAAAATTCCTTCTCCTTCCTCTTCCAAAAAGCCGTTCATCCTCTTCCAAACGAGGTTATAGTTATTGGCGGTCTGCATGACTTTGTCCCCAACGCGAAGCACGTTGAGTCCGACAGAAATTTCAAACTTGCTAGGGGATGGTGGATTAATTATCTCTTGCAAAGTCCTATTTAGATTATCAATCCCGCAAACGCCTGCTTTCATAGGCGCAAGCACCTGAATTTGATTGCTCTCTAAGTTAGTAAATTTTGGAAGACGACGTGTAACAAGGTCGACGACGGAGTTTTTTATTTCTCCAAGGTCCAGCTTTTCCTCAAAGAAAAAGTCTGAAGAAGTGTTGTCTATAATAGGCATAACACCTTGATTAATTAAGTGCGCGTTTGAGATAATTAAGCTGTTATCTGCTTGTCTAAATATCTTTGTGAGCATAGTTGTTGAGATAACCTTGCTTTCCAATAGGTCACCAAGGACATTTCCAGCTCCAACGCTAGGAAGTTGGTCCTTATCTCCAACAAGAATTAGCTTGCAATCTCTAGGGAGCGCCTTAAGAAGGGAGAACATAAGCATGACATCGACCATGGAAACTTCGTCGATGATAACTACGTCTGTTTTAAGCGGATTGCTTTCATTGTGAACAAATCTTGAACCACCTGCATTCGCAAAAGGATTGACATCTAGAGCGCGGTGAATAGTTTTTGCATCCTCTCCAGTCGCATCTGCCAGCCTTTTTGACGCTCTGCCAGTAGGGGCGAGAAGCATGACTTCCATTCCGCTTTGCTTAAGAATTTCAATGATACATTTCACAATAGTGGTCTTTCCTGTTCCAGGGCCACCAGTTATGATTGAAATGCCCGAGTTAATTGAATTTTGAATGGCCTTTTTTTGCTCTTCGTGGAACGTTAAGTGATTTCTTTCCTCAAAAAACTTAATGTCTTTGGAAACGTCTAACTTTCTTTGAAACAGCTCCATTAAGCAAGGCAATTTTTTGAGCAATTCCGCTTTCATATCTATAATATTTAGTCAAAATTACGATTTCAGCACCATTGTGCCAAAGCGTCATACAAGTTTTGTCGTTTACGATACTCTCTAATGCGGATTCATAAAGTTCTAAATAGTCGTCTTCGCTGAGTCCAAGCACCTCTGAAGCTTGAGATATGAGGACTTTTTTAGGGAGATATGTGTTCCCGCTTTTTTCAGTAGAGTTGTTTAGAGTGTGGATCAGACCAGCTCTAACACGGAACTCTGATTCACTTGGAATCCCTATGCTTTTTGCGATTTTATCTGCAGTGATAAAGCCAATCCCGTCGATGTCTTCAACAAGGCGATAAGGGTTGTTTTTCACAATTTCTACAGTTTTATCTGCGTAAATTTCAAAGATTTTAAGCGCCATGTTCGTCGAAATGTTGTATCCTTGCAGAAACATAACTGCGTTTTGAAGACTCTTTAATTCCTTGAATTTTAGTCCTATTTCCATAGCTTTATCCTTGCTTATTCCTTTGATTTCAGCAAGACGCTCAGGAGCCATTTCAATTATGTCAAATGTGCTATATTTAAAATAGGAAACAATATTATGCGCGGTTACAGGGCCAACTCCGCGGATTAATCCCGATGAAAGATATCTCTCGATTCCGGCGAGAGTTTTTGGCATAACTGTTTCATAGGAAGTAAAGGAAAACTGATAACCATATTTTTTATTCTTAACAAATTCGCCTTCAAGTGCGAGGTTTTCGCCCTCGTTTGCAGAAATAAGTTTGCCGACGATAGTCACCATTGTTCCCTTAAAGTCAACAAGTCCTACAGTGTAGCCATTTTCTTCATTTCGATAAATGATGTCCTCAAGAGTCCCTTCAATTTTCATAGTTTAATTTTATCGCAAAATAAATAAAAAAACAAGTAAAAATGCTTGCATAAGTTGAAAAAAAAGGATATAATCTTAAATAGTTATGAAAACAGCACAAAAAATTTTAGAAATTGAATCTCTATGCGAGAACTTATCAAAAAAGAATGCGGAAGGCGGATTACTTAGATTTAAAGTATTGTATTTTGTGTCCCAATATGAAAACCTTTCTGTAAGTATGATTATTGAAAAATTAGGTATTAAAAAATCTAACTTTGCTCTTTTGACAGCTGCACTTGAGAAAGAGGGAAGTATTGTTATTCATCAAGCCGAGATCGACAAACGATGTCGCACTTTATCTTTGACTGAGAAGGGAAGAAAGGAATTAAACAACTATTTAGAGGATTTAGAAGCATGTCTAGGCACAACTGATGTTAACGTTGATGAGTCTTTGGACATAATATTAAAGTATCTAAACAAAATTGTATAGCTTAGTTCCCGTGATATGGAAAATATTTTTTAGGAGAATAACATGTTGAAAATATATAACTCTCTCACAAGGAGAAAGGAAGATTTCGTGCCAATAAACAAGAATATGGTCACGATGTATACTTGCGGGCCAACTGTCTATCACTTTGCCCATATTGGAAATCTTCGCAGCTATATCATGGAAGATGTTTTGGAAAAAACATTGAGATATATAGGATATAACGTAAAACGTGCGATGAACATCACTGACGTTGGTCACTTAGCTGGCGATAGCGATGATGGCGAAGACAAAATGATCAGCGGTGCACGAAGAGAACATAAGACAGTTCTAGAAATTGCTAAATTTTACACAGATGCATTCAAGCATGATTGCGACAGATTAAATATTAAGTGGCCAGAGATTGTTGTCCCTGCAACTACTTGCATTGATAGATATATTGAGATAATAAAAGATCTCATAAATAAGGAATATGCTTATATTTCAGAAGGAAACGTATACTTTGATACGAGTAAATTAAAGGAATATTATGTCTTCACAAATCACAATACGGACGACCTTATGGTAGGCGTCAGAGATGGCGTTGAAGAGGATATGGGGAAGAGAAGCAAGACAGATTTTGCACTTTGGTTTACAAAATCGAAATTTGCAGATCAAGAGCTTAAATGGGATAGCCCTTGGGGATATGGATATCCAGGTTGGCACATTGAATGTTCGGGAATAAGTCTTAAATACTTGGGAGAATATCTAGATATTCACTGCGGTGGAGTTGATAATAAATTCCCACATCACACGAACGAAATTGCACAGAGCGAGAGCTATCTTGGACACAAATGGTGTAACTATTGGTTCCACGTAGAACACTTAAACAACGAAACAGGAAAGATGTCAAAGAGCTCAGGTGAGTTTATAACAGTTGATAGGTTAGTTGAAAAAGGATATGATCCTCTTGTCTACAGATTATTCTGCTTACAATCACACTATCAAAAGCCTCTCCTATTTAGCTACGACAGATTGAATGGTGCACTTTCAACATATAACAGAGTGAAAGACAAGATATCTGCTATTCAAAAGGAAAATCCAGGAGAGTTTGATAACACTAAATTTGACCAGTACAAGCAAAAATTCCAAGCTGCCCTTGAAGACAACTTGAACACTTCAATGGCATTAGCAGTTCTCTATGATGTTTTAAAGCAAGAAATGTCAGCTTCAACGAAGCTAAAACTTATTGAAAGTTTTGACACTGTTTTAGGATTAAATCTTTTAAAGAACGAAGGACACACAGTTCCAGAGGAAATTACTAAACTGGCGGAGGAGCGCTGGCAAGCCCGCTTAAATAAAGACTGGGCAAAGTCCGATGAACTAAGAAATAAGCTAGCAGAACTAGGCTATATCGTGAAGGACAGCAGGGAAGGTTACACCCTCACGAAACAATAAAAAAATTAAAAAACGGGCAATACGCTCGTTTTTTTTGAATTTTCTATAGATTATCTTAAAGTATCTTTGCTTTCTTTTTGTGTTTTA
>CALCWV010000050.1 GCA_937907645.1 uncultured Clostridia bacterium | reverse complement strand
CTTATTATTCCTTTGTTTTAGATGATGGAAAGAAAATTGAGTGTATATATTTTGCAGCAAAAGCAAATATCAAAAAAATGGATTTTCTGCAGGATGAAATGACCATTTTGTGCCTCGGAGATTTGAAGTTAGGTCTTGGAAACAAGCTGACTTATTATATAAAGCGTGTTGCTGTCGCAACCATTGATGAAGAGAGCAAAAAGCCACCTCAAACTAAAGTGCCTGAAAAGAGAAAGAATGTTGTTTTAGTTGAAGATTTTATTAGTCACAGACAAGATGACCTTTTCACGAAGGAAATTGTTTATAATGACTATATCATGAACAACAATTTCGTTGTCTATGACCTTGAAACAACTGGGATCGACACATCGACAGATAGAATTATAGAAATCGGTGCAATTAAGGTTGAAAAAGGAAGAGTGACAAAGAAATTTTCTACATTTGTAAATCCTGAGATGCATATTCCAGAAGAAGCAAGCCGAGTCAATAATATAACAGACGATATGGTCGCTGATGCACCAAAAATAGGGGATATTATGTTAGATTTCCTTGATTTTGCAAGTGGCTGCGTCATTTCAGGATATAACAATATAAATTTCGATAACAAATTCATCGCTCGCTATGCCAAAGAGCTCGGATTAAGCTTTAACAATGAAAATATCGATGTATATATCTTAGCAAGACAGAAGCAAGTTAGCTCCAAAAATTACAAACTGACAACAGTTGCAGCAGCTCTTGGTGTTTCTCTTGAAGGGGCTCACAGAGCATATAACGATGCATATGCTACAGCTCAAGTGCTATTAAAGCTAAATGAAGTGAAAAATAATTGAAAAATAGTATAAAATATGTTGATTTATTTAAATATATTTGATATAATAAGGATGCTAGATGATGAAGGAGTGGGCAAGAGATTGCCCACTCTTCCATTTATAGAGGAGGTGTAAGATGTCTAGTAATAGAGTCAAGGACATTTGCAGTGAGAAATTAACTCCAGTGATTGAATCCTTGGGATATGAACTTGTCGAAGTTTTCTATGGCAAGCAGCAAGATGGAATGAATTTGATATTCTTTATTGATTCTCCAAACGGCATTACTATTGATGATTGCGAAAAGGTTCACAGAACAATCGATCCAATTTTGGACGAAATCAATCCAACAAATGACGCACACTATATTTTAAGTGTAAGTTCTCTCGGATTGGATAGGCCAATCAAAACAGACAGAGATTTTGCAAGAAATATGGGAAAGGAAATAGAGATCACTCTATTTGCAAAGCAAGACGGAAAGAAGACATTCAAAGGAGTGCTTACTTCCTATGATGAGCAGTCAATTACAATTGATAATAAGGGATTGCAGACATTTGATAGAAAGAAAGTTGCACATGTAGCACCAGTAATTAATTTTTAAGGAGATAAAAAATGATAAATAAGGATTTTTTCCAAGCATTAGACGATTTGGAAACAGAAAAGAAAATTGATAAAGAAACATTTATAGCTACTTTAGAAAATGCTTTAACATCAGCTTATAAAAAAATGTATGGGGAAGGGAAATCAGCTAAGGTTGTTCTTAATCCAGACAGAAATATGATTAGAATCTACTCATATAAAACTGTTGTTGACGAAGTAGTCGATCCGGATAAGGAAATCTCTTTGGCAGAAGCAAAGTTAATCAAAAAGAGCTATAAAGTTGGAGATCAAGTTGAATCAGAAGAATCAACTAAGGACTTTGGAAGAATTGCTGCTCAAACTGCTAAGCAAGTAGTTATGCAGAAAATCAAAGAAAAAGAAAGAGAAATGGCTTTGAGCGACATCGCTGAGAAAGAAGATGAACTTTTAACAACAATTGTTAAGAGAATTGACAATGGAACAGTTTATGTTCAAATTGCCAACACAAACGTTGAAGGAATTATGCTTCCAACAGATCAAATTCCTGGAGAAAAATATCAAGTTGGACAAAGAGTTAAAGTTTATGTAAAGAAGATTAAAGATTCATTCAGAGGACCTCAAATCCAAGTTACAAGAAGCAATATTGGCTTTGTAAGAAAATTGTTCGAACTTGAAATTCCAGAAGTAGCTAGCGGGGAAGTAAAGATTAAGAATATCGCACGTGACCCAGGAAATAGAGCTAAAGTATCTGTTTATACTGACAATCAAAACATTGATCCAATTGGGACATGTGTAGGAAATCACGGAATTAGAATCAACACAATCATTTCAGAATTGAACGGAGAAAAGATTGACCTCGTTGAATATTGTGAAGATCCACTTGAATACATCGCAAGAGCACTTAGCCCAGCTAAGGTTATTAGCGTTGAAACAAACGAAAGCTTAAATGCTTCAAGAGTTATCGTTCCAGACGACAAACTTTCACTTGCAATTGGAAAATCAGGACAAAACGTTAGACTTGCTGCTAGACTTACTGGCTGGAAGATTGAAGTTAAACCTGAAAGCGTTGCTGGAAAGACAGAGGAAAAGAAAGTTGACACTGAATATGAGCTTACTGAACTTAGCGAAGACGATTCATTCCAAAATCTTGACGACTTAGAAGAAATTTCATTTGACGGAGATGATAATGAATAAAAAAGAACCTCTTAGAATGTGTATTGCTTGCAGAGAGATGAAAAACAAGAAAGACCTTCTTAGAATTGTTAAGAACAAAGAAGGGAAGATCTTTGTGGACGAAACTGGCAAAGCGAATGGCAGAGGGGCATATATTTGTAAAGATACAGCTTGTTTAGAAAAGCTAAAAAAGCAAAAAGTGCTAAACAAGGCATTTAAAATGATGATTGAAGATTCTGTTTATGAAGAAATAAAAGGAGCAATTCTTGGAAGAGATTAAAAAATATTTAGGCTTAGCCCATAATGCTGGATATCTCATAATCGGTGGCGATAAATTAGATAATTATGACAAGAAGTTATATCTAGTTTTAATTGACAGGGAAGCCGGAAAGACTTCACAAAAGATAGCTAATCGATTTAGAAATAGAGGAATTGAGGTTCAAGAAATTTCAAACCTACAAAGCTATGTATTAATTGATAATTGCAAAATAATCGGAATTAAAAACAAGGGAATTAGTGAAGAGATAAAAAAATATCTAGTTAAGGAGAATTAAAGTTGGCAAATACAAACAAAACATTAGAAAGCTTGAAGAGTATTCATCAAATGCAAAAAGAAGGTACTATCCTTGAATTTTTGCGTGATATAAGGGGACTTAAAACCCAGTTAGATGACTTCTCAAAGAGAGCAGGAGTAAGAAAACAAAATCTTAAGGATGCAGCGGCAAAAGTAGAAGAAAAGCCTACTGCTAAGCCTGAAATAAAAGAAGAGGCGGCTCAAAAAGTTGTTGAAACACCTAAAGTTGTAGAAAAACCTACACCTTCTTTTGACAATGAAAAGAAACCTGCTGCAAACACTAATTCTTATAAGAAATTCGATAACACTCAGCCTAGACAATTCTCTCAAAATGGACAAAGATCTAATTTCCAGGGACAGAGACCAAACTATCAAGGCAATAGGCCTAATTTCCAAGGAAATTCAAATTATCAGGGCAATAGACCAAATATGAATGGTCAAAATAGACCTAATTTCCAAGGCCAAAGACCAAACTTCCAAAGACCAGGACAAAACGGACGTTCAGCATTCCCAGGAAAGCCAGGACAAAAGAATACAAGCTTTGTTTCAACAAAGGCTAACGGCTTTAAATCGTTTGAAATTCCTGATACAAACATTCAACAACCTGAAAGAAATCACGGAAACAAGAATAAAACTCCAGATAGAAACAAGGTGATTGAAGAAAGAAAAACTAATATCAGAAAAGTTGATAACAGAAAAAATACATTCATTTCATATGATGATGGATTTGAAGAAACAACAATGGGATCAAGAAAAATTGCTAATCCAAAGAACAAAAAGAAGGAAAAAACAATTGTTGCTCCTAGCGTAACACACATCGTTATGACATCAAAATCAATTTCTGTTAAAGACCTAAGCGAAAAGACAGGAAAGCCTGTTTCAGAACTTGTAAAACAACTCATGATTCTTGGAATTATGGCAACAATCAACAGTAACATTGACTATGACGCAGCAGAACTTGTTTGCGGAGAGTTAGGAATAACAGTAGAACTCAAACTCGATAAGACAATGGAAGAAAAACTTATCGATATGAGTACAGAGAAGGAAGAAGACAAGGAAAATCTTGTTAAGAGACCTCCTGTAGTTGCTGTTATGGGGCACGTCGACCATGGTAAAACATCACTTCTTGATGCGTTTAGAAAGACAAATGTTGTTAGCTCAGAAGCTGGTGGAATTACACAAAAGATTGGAGCTTATCAAATCAGCTTTAACAATGAAAAAATTACTTTCATTGACACTCCTGGACACGCAGCTTTCACAGCTATGAGAGCTAGAGGAGCTAAGGCAACAGATATCGCTATCCTTGTTGTCGCTGCTGACGACGGAATTATGCCTCAAACAATTGAAGCAATTAATCATATTAAAGCTGCAAATATTCCAATGATTGTAGCAATCAACAAAATGGATAAGCCTGAGGCAAATCCAGATAGAATTAAGCAACAATTAGCTGAAAATGGAGTTCTCCCAGAAGAATGGGGCGGCTCAACAATTGTTGTTCCAATTTCTGCTAAAACAGGAATGGGCTTAGACCAATTAAAAGAAACAATTCTTCTTGTTGCTGAAATGGAAGAATTGAAAGCTAATCCAAAGAGAAAAGCTACAGGTGTAGTTATTGAGGCCGAACTAGATAAAAATAAAGGGCCTGTTGCAACAGTTCTTGTTCAAAATGGAACACTTAAAGTCGGTGACTCAATCATGTCAGGAATTACTTTTGGAAAGGTTAGAGCAATGTTTGACGAACATGGAAAACCTGTTAAAGCAGCTCGTCCATCAACGCCAGTTTCTGTTTTAGGATTAAACGAAGTTCCTTCTTCAGGTGATAACGTTTATGCCGTTGAAGAAAGCCTTTCAAAACAAGTAATTCAAGAGAGAATTGCTAAGATTAAGGAAGAAAGAGCAGCTCAAACTTCAGGCGTTACACTTGATGGATTTATGGATAGAGTACATGAAGGGGCACTCAAGACTTTGAATTTGATTATCAAAGCTGACACACAAGGCTCTGTTGAAGCTCTTAAGTCAACATTATTGTCACTTAGAAACGAAGAAGCAAAGGTGAATATCGTACACAGCGCAGCTGGTGCTGTAACTGAATCTGATGTAATCCTTGCTGAAACAACTAAATCTGTAATTATTGCATTCAATCAAAAGACTGTTGGAAAGGCTAAGACACTTGCAGACAACTTGAAGGTTGAAATCAAAGAATATAAGATCATCTATGAAATCGTAGACGATGTCACAGCTGCATTAGCAGGAATGTTAACAGTTAAGTATGAAGAAAAATACATCGGAATGGCTGAAATTCGCATGGTGTTTAAACTCTCAACAGCCGGAAAAGTTGCAGGGTGCTATGTTAGAGATGGAAAAATCACAAGAAATTGCATAGCAAAAGTTAAGAGAGGAAAAGACGAAATCGGAACAAGTACAGTTGAATCCTTGAAGATTGTAAAAGATGAAAAAGCAGAAGTTGCTAAAGGATTCGAGTGTGGTGTTAAATTGAGAGATAACCTCGACATTAAAGAGGGTGACGAAATTGAATTCTTCGTTAAAGAAGCAGTAAAGAGAGGTTAAGATGTCAAAAAGAATTGAAAGAGCGAATAGCGAACTTACACGTTGCATCTCTGATATCATTCACAACAAAATGAACGACCCAAGAATCAATGATTTTGTTATGGTGTCAGAGGTGAACGTTACACCTGACTTCAAGTTTTGTAAAGTAAAAATAACTTTACTTGAGCAAGACTTTGATAGAGCAGATGAAATTATAAATATATTACAAAAATCTAGTGGATTTATAAAAAGAGAATTAGCTCAAATGGTTGATATGCCATCTGTGCCACAGCTTACATTTGTATTCGATAAGAGCACATTAAATGTTATAAGAGTTGATGAACT
>CALCWV010000049.1 GCA_937907645.1 uncultured Clostridia bacterium | reverse complement strand
GGGAAAATTGTTGGACCCAATTGCAGATAAGTGCCTTGTAATGGCAACACTTATTCTCATTGTGTCATGGCCACTTAGCGATGGAGCTCCAATTATGACATCAATTCCTAACTATGTTGGAATTGTTGGAATTGTAGGTGTAATTATAATCCTCGCAAGGGAATTTATTATTAGTGCGCTAAGACAAATTGCTGCTGCAAAAAAATATGTTATGCAGGCTGATAAGGCTGGGAAAATAAAGACTATTTTCCAAGATATAACAATCGGTGGATATCTCCTTTATGCATTCCTAGTAACAGAGTTTACTTTAAGTACAACATTCAATGCAGCATGCGGAATCACACTTTTAATTTTGTTCTGCTTGTCAGTACTTTTGACTATCTATTCTGGCGTTAACTACTTAGTAAAAAACAAGAACGTGCTTAAAGGAACTGGTAAAATGACAAGAGCCGAGGGGCCATTAGAAAAACCTATACAAAAGCTTGAAGAGAAGGAAAAAGAAGAATGAATTGCAAGATTGTAATCCTCTCTGACAAGGTGTTAGCAGGGGATGCTAGAGTCGATATCCAGGCACTTTCAAAAATCATGCTCGGATATGGATTAAACTCGGAAGAAATTGTAATAAAAAAGCAAAACGAAAAGTTTGACGATTTTTCATCGCCAACTTTTTTGTTTCTGCACGACGATTTAATAGATAATTTTGTTTCTGAGTGCAAGATTTTCTATTCATCAAAGAGTGAAATTGTTGAGGGTGAGGGAGTTTTGACAGGGGATGACTATCCAATTTTAGTCCTTCCAATTGAAGCAGATTTGCCTGTTTTAATGAAAAAATCATTGGAGAAAATAAAGGAGAGATTTAGCTTACCGAATATTCTTACTTTCAGAATGTATGGCCAAACAAAAGATCAGGTTGAGGAGAAACTTGAGGGAATTTCCATTTCTAGTGATTACTCTTTGTATAGCGATGGACTAAGCACAGATTTGTACTTAAAAAAGAATATTAGCTCTGAGTTTATAAGCGACGACGAGGTTATAATTAACAAGACCTTTGGAGAAAATATCTATGCGCAAAGCAACATGTCAATTGCTGAGGTGGCAACAAAAATGATCAATTTATCAAACATAAAGATTGCGATAAATGACTCTTTTACGTGTGGCAGTGTGGCGCGAGAACTTTTACAGTGCGGAGCTGCTAGACTTTCAAGTGAAACTTTCTCTTTTGCGATCGACAACGGCTTTGTAAAGACAGACACAGAGTCGATTTTTAGGGATGAAAATGAGATGGTCAACAAAACATCTTTCGTGCTTCTTGAAAAGAAAAAGGCCGATATCTCAATTGTTATTTCTGGAAGAAAAGTTGGAGTATACTATCACATCAATATGGCTCTTGGAAGCAAGAAATCCATTGAAGTGTACAACCTTTCAATTGAAGGAAATCAGCAGGATGCAATAAGAGTAGCAACTAATTCGGCACTATTTAATTTAATTAAAAAACTTAGAATAAAAGACTTTGAAAATTTGTAGAAATGTAGTAAAATATTAGTGAATATAGAGGAGAAATTATGGAAAAGAAAACTACAAGTAAGAATGACGCATTAGACCAAGCTCTTTTGCAAATTGAAAAACAATATGGAAAAGGCTCTATCATGAGATTAGGCGAAAATGTAGAGCAAAAGATTGATGTCATCCCAACAGGATGTATGACACTTGATATCGCACTTGGAATTGGTGGTGTGCCAAGAGGAAGAATTATTGAAATCTATGGGCCAGAATCATCAGGTAAGACAACAGTATCTCTTCATATGATCGCAGAAGCTCAAAAACTAGGCGGAACTGCTGCTTTTATCGACGCTGAGCACGCTTTAGATCCTTCATATGCTCAAAAATTGGGCGTAAATATTGAAGAATTGTATGTTTCACAGCCAGACAACGGAGAGCAAGCTCTCAATATCTGTGATATGTTAGTTAGGTCAGGTGCAGTTGATATAGTTGTAATCGACTCAGTTGCAGCTCTCACACCAAAGGCTGAAATTGATGGAGAAATGGGGGATAACCACGTAGGTCTTCAAGCAAGAATGATGAGCCAAGCACTCAGAAAATTAACAGGAATTATCAATAAATCAAACACAATCGTTATTTTCATTAATCAGCTTAGAGAAAAAGTCGGAGTTATGTTCGGATCACCTGAAACAACAACAGGCGGGAAGGCACTTAAATTCTATTCAAGTATCAGACTTGACGTTAGAAAAGTTGACACAATTAAAGACGGTGCGGATATCGTTGGGAATAGAACAAGAGTTAAAGTCGTTAAAAACAAAATGGCACCTCCATTCAAAACTGCAGAGTTTGATATTATCTATGGAAAGGGAATTTCACAAGTTGGTTGCGTAGTTGACCTTGCATTAGATTTAGGAATTTTGAAGAAATCTGGATCATGGTTCTCATATAATGACGAGAAGATCGGACAAGGGAAAGAGAACGTTAAGGCATATCTTGAAAAGACACCAGAGCTTTACGAGGAAATCAAAAACTTGATTCTTGCTCAGGTTAACAAGATTGACCTAACAGACACAGATGCTGAATAATAAAACAACAAAAAACGAGCATATTGCCCGTTTTTTCTGTATTAGAAAGCCACGGGATTGTACCGTAGCTCAAAAGAGGTTATACCTATGACAAAGAAAACCTTTTGTATTAGAAAAATTAAAACTATAAAAAATGAACATAATTAATTTGTAAAAAAAATAAAAAAATTAGCACTCAACGCTTGACATTGCTAGCACTAAGTTATACAATAGACATTGTGAATAAATAGGAGGTGGAATATGAATTTTGATAAATTTACGCAAAAGAGTGTAGAGTGTTTGCAAAACGCTCAGAACCTTGCTATGCAAAATGGGAATCAGGAGATTACATCGCTTCATTTGCTTTATTGCCTAGTAAATGATGTTGATGGGCTTATCTGTCAAGTGCTTTCGGATATAAAGATTAATACCAATATGCTTTTAGATAATTTGAATACAATAATTCAAAATTTGCCAAAGGTTAGTCCCGCTGGTGAAGCTTATTTATCTAGCGAAGCCAATAACATTTTGTTTTTTGCACAAGATATTGCGAAACAGATGGGTGACGAGTATGTTTCTGTAGAGCATATTATGCTTGCAATTTTTGAAAAGGCAAACAAGCAAACACAAGATGTTCTTAGCAAAAATAAAGTAACAAAAAAAGATTTCATAAAAGAGCTTGTAAATGTTAGGGGTAACACAAAAGTTACAACTGATAGTCCGGAGGATACTTATAATGCTCTTAAAAAATATGGAACAAATTTGGTTGAGCTGGCAAAAAATCACAAATTGGACCCAGTTATTGGCAGGGATAACGAAATTAGGAACACTATAATGATATTATCTCGAAAAACCAAAAACAATCCAGTTTTGATTGGCGAGGCAGGTGTTGGTAAAACCGCAATTGTAGAGGGACTTGCCCAGCGAATTGTTAGTGGAGATGTCCCAACCAACTTAAAAAATCACACAATATTTTCGCTTGATATGGGTGCTCTCATGGCAGGTGCAAAATATCGTGGTGAGTTTGAGGAAAGATTAAAAGCTGTTTTAAACGAAGTAAAAAAAAGTGAAGGTAAAATTATACTGTTTATTGACGAACTTCACATCATAGTTGGTGCGGGTAAAACAGATGGAGCAATGGATGCTGGTAACTTGTTAAAACCAATGCTTGCAAGGGGAGAACTTCACTGTATAGGTGCTACAACTTTAAACGAGTATCATAAATACATTGAAAAAGACCCTGCATTAGAGCGAAGATTCCAAACTGTGTTGGTTAGCGAACCAACGGTTAGTGATACCATTGCAATTTTACGTGGACTAAAAGAGAGATATGAGGTTTATCATGGTGTTAAAATTAGTGATAATGCTTTGATTAGTGCTGCTGTTTTAAGTAACCGATATATTACTGATAGATTTTTGCCAGATAAGGCCATCGACCTTGTTGATGAGGCTTGTGCCATTGTAAAAACCGAAATTGACAGTATGCCAACCGAGATGGATGAAATTAGACGTAAAATGATTCAACTCCAAATAGAACAAACTGCACTTAAAAAAGAAACCGATAAGTTATCACTTTCTCACTTAAGTGATATTGAAAAAGAACTTGCCGAACTTCAAGATAAATTTAATGCGATGAGTGCCAAATTGAAAAAGGAAAAAGAAAACATCAATCGCGTTCAAAGTATTAAGGAACAAATCAGTGAGGTTAATGCCGAGATTGATAAGACCGAGCGAGAATATGACTTAAACAAGGCTGCGGAGCTTAAATACAACAAGCTTATAACACTTCAAAAGCAACTTGCCGAAGCTGAAAAGCAAATAGATTCTCAAAAAAATATGTTGCTTCAAAGCAAGGTTACAGAAGAACAAATTAGAGAAGTTGTTTCTAAATGGACGGGAATCCCAGTTGCAAGCTTGCAAGAAAGTGAAAGGGAAAAGATACTTAAACTTCCAGAAATTTTGCATCAACGAGTTATTGGTCAGGATGAGGCCGTTGAAAAAGTGTCTAATGCTATTTTGCGTGCAAGGGCGGGAATACAAGACCCCAATAGACCACTTGGCTCATTTATGTTTTTGGGACCAACAGGCGTTGGTAAAACTGAATTGTCAAAAGCTTTAAGTAAAGCACTTTTTGATGATGAAAATAATTTAATTAGAATAGATATGAGTGAATATATGGAGAGATTTTCGGTATCTAGGCTTATAGGTGCCCCTCCGGGATATGTTGGATACGAAGAGGGTGGTCAGTTAACCGAAGCTGTTAGACGAAAGCCATATAGTGTTATTCTTTTTGACGAAATTGAAAAGGCTCACCCAGATGTATTTAATATTTTACTTCAAATACTTGATGATGGGCGAATAACTGATTCACTTGGTAAAACTGTTGACTTTAAAAACACAATTATAATATTAACATCTAATTTAGGTGCTGATATAGTTTTGCAAAGCATCGAAAAAAATCACAAAATTACAGATGAGGCCAGACAACAAATTAAAGAAATTTTAAAACAACATTTTAGACCGGAGTTTTTAAATAGACTTGATGATATAATTTTGTTTAAACCATTACAAAAAGAACAAATAAGCAAAATTGTCGATTTACTTTTAAAAAGATTGCAAGATAGACTTGCAGAAAAACAATTATCGTTAAAAGTAACTAACAATGCAAAAGATTACATTATAAAAAATGGATATGATGAAGCTTTTGGAGCAAGACCATTAAAAAGATTTATTCAAGATACCATTGAAACTGAGGTTGCTAAAAAAATACTCGCTGATGATTTACCAACAGGCTACACTATTACAGTTGATGCAAAAGATGATAATTTGATAGTAAAATAAGTAAAAGGATTTAAAAAGATTAAAATTTCAAAAAAAACAGCAAACTTTTAAGTTGGCTGTTTTTTTTAAACAATATAAATCCCTAACTATTTATTAAAAAATCTACAAAATCTTTTGTTGAAGTTGGCTTTGAAATCTTTTCCAATTTATTTCTTATCTGCTTTAGAATCTCTGGATTTTCAATCAGATAATCCGCAAGCTTTGTTGCCTGTGATACTTTGTCTATTCCAAGTCCAGCTCCTATCTCCTTAAACAGCTTTTTATTAATATTTTCGTTGATGAGTAATTTCTCTCGAAGGACTATAGGAGCATGCTTATTTATTTGCTCGGTTAGTCCCATACCTCCACCTCTTGTGAAAACTAAATCGCAAGCAGAGTAGTACAGGTCAAGCTGAGTGCAGAACCCTTCCAAACGAATATTCGAGATTTTCTTTTTTTCAATATATCTTTGTATTTTTTCAAATTCTTTTTTGTTCTTTCCGCAAATAGCAACTATTTGAATAGGATTTTTACATTTTTCAAGGTGTTTTATAATCTTATATGCGCTGCTTAAACAGTTCCCTCCGCTATATAAAACAATAGTAAAGACATCTTGAGACAGATTCAAAGTTTCTCTTGCCTCCGACTTTGAAATTTCCTTAGTATATTTTTTGTCTACAGGTAGGCCAAATGTTAAAATCTGCTCATCTTTAAATCCCTTTTCTTTGATTGGCTCTATTAAATAATCAGCAGGCAAGATTACATAGTCTAAATTTCTACTAAACTCCCAGTATGGACACAAACAATAATCAAAAACAACGCCATATGTTTTAATTCCGTTAATTAATCCTTTTTCTTTGAGATATGAAACGACAGCACCGGCGTTTGTGTGCACACAAATAATATTATCCGGATTATATTCTTTTATTTGTTGTAAGATATAGTCCTTACATTTTTTAATATCATTATTAACTACCAATGAAGGCTTGTTTATATCTCTTTTTCTTAATTTATGCCAAATATGACTGTAGAGATGGGGGATATATTTACATGCTGAAAGAAAAGCTTTGTTTTGTCTTGCAATTTCTTTTTCACTATATCCATATAGCTGAATTATTTTACTTTCCTCATTTCTATCATCTAATTCTCTTTTAATAGCTTTTGCAATTTGATTATGTCCTTCTCCACAGGTCATAGAAATAATAAGCGTTCTCATCATAACTCCTTTCAGAGCAATTATAACATAAAAGCATTAAAAAAACTATTTTTTATCATAGAATTTTCCTACATCTTTAATATTTTCTGTGAGTTTTTTGATGAGAATAAGTTATTAAGCAACTGAAAAAAATCATCAATTTTTATATAGAAGTATTTCCTTAGAAAGTTTTACTAAACAAATTGCTCGCTAGAGTGACGGGAGCCGATGTAAAAAGTTTTGATTTTACATTTTTCTTCTGGAAGAGGGATTTTGACGATGTCTTCCTGCTCTGAGATCCTCGAGATAAGTTTTTTGCCAGCATATATCTCATAGACCATATATTTTTTAGCGTTTAGCGATAGAGATCTGCCACTTAAAGTTTTTGAAATGGAGTAATCCGCCTGCGGCATTTGAGTGAAGTATCCGCTTGGTTTTGGGAGATTAAAAATAGAGAATAAACACTGTTTTTTAAATCTTTCAGGCGTGTCCGGAGCTGCGAGTCTTATAGTGTGGTCATTTTCAAGGTCAAGAAGACTAATATCTCTATATACGACCTCATTTGGCTTTTCGAAAGACTCGTTATTTTCATTTTTAAGGAAGTTTTTTACAACTTGCGTTGGCTGATTTCCTCCCGCGATATTTGACGGAGAATTGTCCATTTTTCCGCTCCAAACACCTATTGTTTTGCTAGGAGTGTAGGAGATATTCCATGCGTCGAAGTTTCCTTTGCTGTTTCCAGCTGTTCCAGTCTTTGATGCGACCTCAATGCCAAGAGAACTGAGTTTTTTTGCTGTTCCTTCCTTTGCTGTCTGCTTTAGCATATCAGTCATAAGATAGCAGGTGTCAGCTCTTAGGACACTCTGAGGAGTGGGCCTATGCTGATAGATAACTTTCCCGTCTGAATTTGTTATATGTGATATGAATTTTCCTTCACAATATTTTCCTAAATTTGCAAAGGTGCTATATGCTGAGCAAAGGGCTTTTAGATTAGTCCCATAGGTCATTCCTCCGAGTGCGAGGGCATAGTTGTCATCTTTTTTGTCAAACTCAATTCCCATATTCTCAGCATATCTCTTTGCCTTGTCAATCCCAACATATGAAAGGGTCTTTATCGCTGGAATATTAATCGATTTAGCTATCGAATTTCGCACAGAAGTGTAGCCTACAAAGGTTTTATTCACGTTTTCGGGTG
>CALCWV010000048.1 GCA_937907645.1 uncultured Clostridia bacterium | reverse complement strand
AACTTTTTAAGCCCAAAAAACGAGCAGGACAAGGCTCGACGTTTGCCACTGGAATGAGTTTAGTTTCCTAAATGATTTTCAGGGGCGGATGGCAGTAAACGCAGTCCTGCGACGCTTAAATAATAATTTGAAATTTTTTAAGCTAAAAAATAGTGTGGGTCGCTAGGCTCGCCGTTTAGCTCAGGCAGGAGTTTACTAAAACGTAAATGACTGTCTGAGATAGACGGCAGAAACAACGCGAATCGCTCTATTTTTTAGCTTAAAATTAAAAACAGTCTTCTATATGATTAATATCATCATCCTCTAATATCACTTCAATCACATCAAAGCGATAGTCGGAGTCTTCTAGGTGTTTTTGAATTATGTAGCACTGCGCCACTTGGCGAATTTTATGCTGTTTATGAAAGTTCACAGCTTCGGAAGGATTTCCAAATTGCAGCGACGAGCGAGTTTTTACTTCGACGAAAACGATCGTCTTTTTTTGACGTGCAATTATATCAATTTCGCCAATGCTATTTTTATAGTTCCTTTCAAGAATTTTGTATCCTTTTTTCTTTAAGTAGCCTGCGGCAAACTGCTCGCCCGAATTACCTTTAACTTTGTTAAAAATTTTCATAACGCCTCAATCGTCATTTTGCCAATTTTTCCCGATCTAAAATCATTTAAAATAGCTAGGGCCGTTCGATCTAAATCTGCTTCCCCGCCTGGCAAAACAAAACTGCGAACTTTTGCAATTTCTTCCAGCGTCATTGCACCTTTATATCTCTCTTCAATTAGATTTGGATAAAGTTTATTAATTCGAGAGATAAGTTCTGTGGCTAGTTCGTGAGTTTCAATGATGTCGTCTTTTATGCTGCCAATAAAAGCAAGACTTTTTGCGATTTCTTGATCGGCAAGATTTGGATAAAGCGTTCCAGGGGTGTCGCAGATTTCAACGCAGTCGCCAATGCTAAACCACTGCTGCCCTTTGGTCACTCCCGGTCTATTTCCTGTGACAGCTTTAGCTTTCTTACAGAGGTTGTTTACAAGTGTGCTTTTTCCCGAATTAGGAACTCCAACAACCATAGCACGAATGGCGATATTTATGCCTTTTGCTCTATACTTTTCAATTTTAGATTTTGTCAGATTTTTAATTTTGTTTGTTATAATTTTACCCGCGCCACTCATTGTACTATTTAGCTTTAAATAGTCAGTTGTTTCGCTTTTAAACTTCCCACATATGCGTGATATTTTTTCTTCATCAGCGAGGTCAATTTTATTAAAAACGTACAATATGGGCTTATTTCCAGAAATTTTATTTAATTCTGGATTGATACAACTCATTGGTGCACGTGAGTCCAAAACATAGATTATTGCATCAACTTTTGCAAGTTCTACTCGCATGTTGTCTAGCGCTTTTTTCATATGCCCTGGGAACCAGTTAATTTTCATATTAACCTCCTTTTTGTTAATCTTTTTTATCTAATAAATCTGGGCGATTGGCGAGAGTTTTTTCAAGTGCTTTTTGACGTTGCCATTTTCTAATTTCAGCATGATTTCCATTTGTCAAAACAAATGGCACTTCCAAACCCTTAAAGTTTTGTGGACGTGTGTACTGTGGATATTCAAGCATATTTGTCGAAAAGCTTTCTTCATCTAAACTCTCTGAAGAAATGACGCCGTCAACAAACCTAAGAGTCGAATCAATTATAACCATGGCTGGAAGTTCTCCACCTGTTAAAACATAATCGCCAATTGAAATTTCCTCTGGCTGAAAAATGTCCAAAATTCTTTGGTCAATTCCCTCATAATGTCCGCAAATTACAATAATATGCTCGAAGTTTGCTAATTCTTTTGCTTTTGAAACACTAAAAGTTTTCCCGCTTGGGCTTGGAAAAATTATCTTAGAATTTTCTTTTTTTACAGACATGATTGCGTCATAAATTGGCTGAGCGGTCATCAGCATTCCCGCCCCTCCGCCGAAAGGAGTGTCATCGCATTTCTTATGTTTATCCGTGGAAAAATCTCGGATATTTATTAAATTTATCTGCACCTTTCCAGAACCTTTTGCCCTAGCAATGATACTTGTGTCCAATGCTGAAAAAGCCTCTGGAAAAAGAGTTAAAATATCTATAATCATACTCTCTCCCTTTTTATATTTTATTTTCGTTGTACGCTTTTCTATCTACTGTGATTGAGTTTTCCCCAACAGTGAAAATTGATAAAATAAATGGAACTTGATATTCATGTCCATTTTCTAAGACAGTCAAAATATCAGCTGCCCCATAGTTTTCATAGTCAACAATCTGACCGACCATTTCCCCTTTTTCATCGTAGAGAACAGCGCCTATAAGATCATCGACAAGCACTTCGCCACTAAGGTATTTTTGAATAACCTCTTTTGGCAAAAAGATTTCTTTGTTTCTATAAAGCTCCGCGTCGTTCCTCGTGTCAACTCCTTGGAATTTTATATACAATGCGCCCTGCCTTACAGTGAGTCTTTCTGCGTGCATCTTTCTTCCGGAAACGTCAAAATCTAAAACATCGCCGTTAAAAACAGCGAGGACATCAGTGAGAAGCTGACATTTAAGCTCCCCCTTGATGCCCTGCGGTTTAGATATTTTTGCGACTAAAAGTCTATCCATTATTCACCAAATTTTACAAAGACTTTTCTGTGATCTCTGCCAGAGATTGATTTAGCAATTGTGCGAATGCTTCCGGCTACTTTCCCACTCTTGCCAATAACTCTGCCCATGTCTTCTTCTGCAACATTAATGTGAACAACGGTTTCTCCGTTTTCCTTTTCCTCAACTGTTACTTCAACAGCATCTTGATTATCAACGAGACTTTTAACGATATATTCAACTACTTCTTTCATAAGTCCTCCGCTATAAATTATTTATCTTGGATTACGCCGCTCTTCTTAAGAATAGCTTTGGCTGTTTCAGTAGGTGTTGCACCGTTTTTAATCCATTTGCTTGCTTTTTCTGCATCGATTTTGATTTCAGCAGGATCAGTAAGTGGATTGTAAGTTCCAATGATATCAATAAATTTTCCATCTCTTGGAGCTCTTGAATCAGCAACAATTACTCTATAGAAAGGAGCTTTCTTATCTCCTAATCTTGTAAGTCTAATTTTTACTGCCATTTTTAACTTTCCTCCTTATACGTTTTATGATAACATCATTTGCTTTCGCAAGGATGATATATCCGAATTAATTTTGCCTAAAAGAATCTTCTGAGTCCTTTTCCGCCTTTCATTTGCTTCATCATTTCCTTTGATTTCTCAAATTGATTAATAAGCTGATTTACTTGCTGAACACTTGTTCCGCTTCCCTTTGCAATTCTCTGACGTCTACTTGCTTTTATTATCTCTGGATTTGTTCTTTCCTGAGGTGTCATAGACTGAATAATTGCTTTGTTGACATCTAACTGTCTTTCGTCAATTTCGATATTTTTTAGTTTGCTTCCAAGTCCTGGAATCATTCCCAAAATATCCTTCATTGATCCCATTTTTTTCAAATTTTCCATTTGAACGAGATAGTCTTGGAATGTGAAATTATTTTCCTTAAACTTCTTTTCAAATTCCTTGGCCTGCTCTTCGCTAATCGCTTCTTGAGCTTTCTCAATAAGGGATAGGACATCGCCCATTCCTAAAATACGACTTGCAATTCTGTCTGGATAGAATGGCTCTATATCGCCAATTTTTTCTCCAATCCCAGTGAACTTAATAGGCTTGCCAGTTATCGCTTTAATTGATAGAGCTGCACCACCTCTTGTGTCACCGTCTAACTTAGTTAAAATAACGCCAGTTATGTCTAAGTCCTTATTGAAACTTTCGGCAACAGTCACAGCGTCCTGACCAGTCATTGAGTCAACTGTTAAAAGAATTTCTGTAGGATTTACTTCCTTCTTGATATTCTTTAATTCGTTCATCAACTCTTCATTGATATGAAGACGTCCAGCCGTGTCAATAATTACAATGTCGAATCCCTGTCTTTTTGCGTGTTCTACAGCTTCTTTTGCTGTTTTAACAGGATTTTGTGTTCCCTTTTCAAAAACCTCGCAATTCGCCTGTTTTCCAACAACCTTTAGTTGACTAATGGCCGCAGGTCTATAAATATCGCAGGCAACTAGAAGTGGCTTCTTCCCGCTCTTTTTTAGGTGCGCGCCAAGTTTTGCACACATCGTTGTCTTTCCTGCACCCTGCAACCCACACATCATTATAATTGTTGGTGGAGCTGAGCTTATTGTTAGTTTTTGATTATCGGAGCTCATCAAAGCAACTAACTCATCGTTAACAATTTTGATAACTTGCTGACTTGGAGTTAAACTCTTCATAACCTCATCGCCAACAGCCTTTTCGGAAACCTTTTTAACAAAGTCTTTAACAACCATGTAGTTTACGTCCGCTTCAAGAAGAGCAATTCTGACCTCTCTCATAGCTTCCTTAATTTCCAGTTCTGTCAATTTGCCACGATTAGTTAATTTGGAAAAGATATGACTAAATCTTTCAGATAATGATGTAAATAATGCCATCTATTCCCCCTTTAATTCTCGTAACTTTGCCGAAAAGTGAAGTTTACTTTCATAATCTTCCAGTTTTTTCTCGACTTTTGATACGACGTCTTTAACTGCCTGACGAGTTATACCTCTGTTTTCAGCAACCTCTGTCAAGGTCAAGTCGTTGTTAAGAAAATCATTCATAATATCATATTGATTTTTAGAAAGCAGCGGACCATAAAGGTCAAACAAATTTCCTAACCTAATATTTTTTTCTAAACTCATTTCTTTTCTCCGTGTAAAGCATTTGAACTTTACAAACTGAGTATATCATAAACAAAAAAACTTTGCAAGTGTTTTTACAAAGTTTTATGAATATTTTAATTTACAGAAATATATAAAGAAATCTTTTCAAGCGTCTGTTCAATTTTTGTTAACCTTTCTTCAATTTCATCTCGGTGTATCTTTTCAAACATTGGGCAGTCGTCTAACTTAATACTAACATCTTGATATTCACAATGCCCGCAGTCAATCATATCCCTTTTCAGTATGTATATAATGACGAACGTAGTGTCTACACTTTCCACAAAACGGTTTAGACATTTTAACCTCCTTTATTGCATATATTGCCATTATATTGCATTATATGCAAGATGTCAAATGTTTTTATAGATTATCATTGTAAAAAGGGAAAAAATATGAACATCAATAAATTAAGAATTAATCTTGCAAAAGCAAGAATGAATAAAGGGTTATCTGCATATGAACTAAGTTTAAGATTGGGCAAAAATCCAACTTACATTTCCAAGGTTGAAAATGGAGATAATTTAAGCATAAAAGTATTATTTGAAATCTGCGAAATCTTAGAAATAGAGCCAAAAACACTTTTCGAGGATTAATTTCTAAAATTCTTAAACTGTTTTTTTCACATTCTGCTAAATAAAAAATACTAGCAAGGGGCTACTGCACTTGCTAGTTATTCTTTAATGAGTTTTGTTTGTTAACGCCAATATTTAACTTTCCTTTAAATTTGAAAGTCTTTATTTCACCAATGGTTTTTCCATATCTGCTGGGATATCAATTCCTAACAGCTTCAGTATTGTCGGGGCGATATTTGCAAGTCCGGCATCTTTTTTGTTCACCAATCTTCTCTTCTTGTTCGTTACAAGAATAAATGGGACTGGATTTGTTGTGTGCGATGTAATTTTATTTCCCTCTTTATCGAACATAAGTTCGCCATTTCCGTGGTCGGCAGTTATCACACATTCCCCGCCCGCCATGAGAGTCGCAAGCGCAAGTGCATATGCACATCTGTCCACACAACTAGCAGCTTTCTTCGTTGCCTCAAAGTTGCCTGTGTGACCTATCATGTCAAGGTTTGTTAAATTGATTAAAACATAGTCATATTTCTGTGAAGCAATAGCATCCAAGGCATCAGTCGTAATTTCATTTGCCCTCATCTCAGGATAATATTCATAATTTTGAGTGTTAATTGTTTCAATAAGTTTTCGCTCTTCACCTGGATAAGCTTTTTCAATTTGACCATTGATGAAGAACGTAACATGAGCATATTTCGTGGTTTCGGAAATATGATATTGTTTCATTCCTCTGTCTGAAATTATTTTCGCGAGGTTATTTTCAATCACATGAGGTGGATAAACAACATTAAGATTGTGGAAATCTTTTGAATATTCCTCCATTGGAGAAAACATAAGTTTTTCATATTTTATAGTTTTAAACTTATCAAAATTTTTGTCAGTGAAAGCATAGGTTAGCTCTCTTGCGCGGTCTGTTCTGTAGTTGAAGAAGATGACGCTGTCGCCGTCTTTTATAACCCCGTTTTTATCCAGTAAAACAGGCAAAACAAACTCGTCATAGATCCCTTCCGAATAACTATCGGCTAAAACCTGTTTGTAGTCTTTTGCAACTGGTTTTGCGGTCGTAAGCACATCATATGCTTTTTGAAGCCTGTCATAGCGCTGCTCTCTGTCCATAGCATAAATCCTTCCACTTATTGAAGCAATATGCATTCTGTCTGTCAGTTTTTCATTTAACATATCCAAATATTTCTCAGCAGAGTCTGGTGGAACGTCTCGCCCGTCAAGAAAAGCATGGATGTACACCTCTTTGATGTTGTACTTTTTGCTCTCTTCCAAAAGTGCAAACAAGTGATTTATATGTGAGTGCACTCCTCCGTCAGAAAGTAGCCCCATGAGATGAAGACGCCCGCTCTTCTCAGCATATTTCATCGCATTAATGAGAGTTTGTCTTTTGCCAAATTCTCCAGACTCAATATCTTTATTAATTTCCATTAAATCTTGATAGACAACCTTGCCTGCTCCAATTGTCAAATGCCCAACTTCAGAATTTCCCATTTGCCCTGCTGGAAGTCCCACAGCTTCGCCACTTGCATTTAACTTTGTATGTGGATATTTTTTCATCAATCTTTTAAGATAAGGTGTTCCGCTTTCTTTGATAGCATTTCCAAAGCTATCTTTGCGAAGCCCAAATCCGTCCATAATTATTAGTGTGACCATAATTTCTCCTATGTAGATATTTTACGTTTTTTTAGAAAAATAGTCAAACAAAAAAAGAATTGCGAAAACAATTCTTTAATTTTGCATATAATAAAAGTCAAAAATTATAAGCTTCTTGTTGACTTTTCAGCACAAGGACAATTTTCCTCAATATAGTCCTTGTATTCTTCATTCTTAGGATAAACTTCCTCTTGGTCTAGTTCTTTCAATTTCCCAACAGAAATTTCATAGGCAACACGCTCTTGCTCAGTTCCGTCAGCGAGTTTTTTAGTGTAAATTCTAGATTGAATTCTTCCTTCAAGTGACACTTTTGTTCCAATAGGTTGTTTGTCCATAAATCTAGCATTTCTTCCCCAGAAAATACATGGAAGATAGTCCGATTTAAAATTTCTTCTATTCACAGCGATTAAAGCGTCGCAAATTTCCCTTTTAAAAGGTGTAACCCTAAAAACTGGAGATTTACATACAAAGCCTGTAATACTAACACTATTTGTGTTATATGAATCAGGAAGCATATCAAGTTCGTTTTCAGAGTATAAGTCTCTGGCAAACACATGAAGGATTAACTTGCTCTTATCCTCTTCCAACTTATTATATGATCTAAACTCCCCTTCTACTGCAATTTGCTCGCCAATTTGCAACTCGCGGCCATCCAAAAGGCGTTCCGAAATAGTTACAGGGATATAGTCATATGTGTCTGATAACCTTTTGACTTCCAACACTAATTCATAGAAGTTTTCTCCCTCAATTTTGTGGGATTTTGCTGGCTCTGTTGTAATTCTTCCAATAACACGAGCAATGTTATTTTGTTCATTTAAGTTTTTCATTTAGTTCTCCTTTAAAAGGTGTTGCACTCCGTTTCTATCAATCGAGTAGTTCGAGCTATAAACTAACTCTCCAACAGAGGTTATTTTATAGTTATTCATTGTGAGTCTATCCAAAATCATTCTTAGTCCGTCAAGTATGTTTTCCGAATTGTTATGCATCAAGATTATCGAACCATTTTTAACCTTTGCCATGACTCTTGAAGTCATTTCTGCTCCGCTAAGTCCCTTCCAATCCAATGTGTCGACATCCCATTGGATAGGAATGATATCCATGCTTTCACATGTGTTTATAAGGTCATTGTTATATGATCCAAAAGGCGGTCTAAAAAATTTAACTTTCTTCTTTGTAATCTTTTCAATTTTTCCGACAGAAAGTTCCAACTCTTCCTTAATCTTGTCTCTTGAAAGTTTAGCCATGTCAGGGTGAGTATTGGAATGGCAACCAATTTCAATTCCTGCTTCATCAATAGCTTGAACCTTATCTGGATATTTGTCCACCCAAAAACCTACTAGGAAGAAAGTTGCGCTGACATCATATTCTTTCAAGATATCCAAAATTCCAAGTGTTTTTTCAGCGCCCCAAGCGGAGTCAAAAGAAATAGCGACTTGTTTCTCTGTTGTCTCAACTGAGTAAACTGGAACTTTTCTCGTTGTATATCCAAAATATACCTCTGCAGAAGCTGTCCCGTTTATACCTATTGAAAGCAAAACACAAACAATTGTCATAGCAATAATTATTTTAATTGTTCTAGATTTGATAACTAAAAAGTGCATTCAAACCTCCCTTATATGTTAAGATAATTCTCCGAAAAATAGAAAGCGAATGACTGTAAAATCCCGCTTAAAATCGCACCTTTTGTCGAATTTATTACAATCTATGTGTTATTGCAAAAAATTATGATAGTAATCAATTTTTTATTGCAATTTATGATAACAAAAAAAAAGTGAGACGAATCTCACTTTTTTGTTTGCAATATACTATGGGTCACATTAGTGATTGACAAGGGTCTGTTGGAAGCACAGATCCATTGTGAACTAACGATCCATTTGCAAAATAGTTATGGTTAGTTTCAGTCGAGAAGGTGTAGGCATAAACTCCATCTTCATAGTAATTTCTTTCAATAGAAACTATTTCCTTTTCAAATAGACCATCTCCAGAAAGAATTATATCACCA
>CALCWV010000047.1 GCA_937907645.1 uncultured Clostridia bacterium | reverse complement strand
TATCAAATTAAAAAGAAAAAAGCAACACTTTTTAATAAATAAAACGTACTTTTTTCTAAAAAATAAAAAATATTTGCGCTAAGGTATAAGCTTGCTCGCTTAGGAAATAATTTTCAAAGGAGGCAATAATGAACCCATTAAAGACACAAACAAAAGAATTAGATAAATACTGGATCAACTTTTCAAAAATGTATCCAAAGGCTTACAACAAAAAGACTACTTCGCCATATTCAAAGTGTAGAGTTATACTTTTGAACGGACTAGAGTTTGAAAGCAATTGGTTTATGCACCAGTTTTCAAGAAACTGCAATAATGCGGATTTAAAGAGAGAAGTGGCTGTAATAAGAAAACAGGAGCAACAGCAACAAAAGAGGATTAGTTGTTTGAAACCAATCAATGAAAACATTTTGGAAACGACGATTTCCTATGAACAACTTGCAATTGATCTAACCGCAACTCTAGCTCAAAATGATACTGACAAAAATAATATTGAAGCCTTGAATTTTGCTCTTCTTGAAGATTTCGATCACCTTTATCGCTTTAGTAACTTGCTGCTTTTGGATAAAGGGGAGGAGGCAAAACCGCTTGTTGGAGGACTAACGGAAATAATGCCAGCGCGCCCAACAATTGCACACCATAGATGTCCAAAGGATGAAATTAAAAAGCCTATGGTTGCAAAGAAAAGCAGTCTGTATTCTAAGCTTGTCGCTAATATTATTACAGCGGCTGAGCAGCAGACAATGAATTTCTATATGAACATTGCTCAGTGGTACAAAAACGATCTTGGAAGAAAACTCTATGCAGAAATTGGGATGGTTGAGGAGCAGCACGTAAGCCAGTATGAAAGTTTAAAAGACCCGAACTGCACTTGGCTTGAGCAGCTTGTTCTTCATGAGTACACGGAGTGTTATTTATACTACAGCGCATATGTCGAAGAAGATAATAAGTACTTGAAAAATATTTGGCTTGAGCACTATGAAATGGAGTGTGCGCATTTAAAGAAATCGATTGAACTTTTGCAAAAATATGAGAAAGGGGATTACAGAAATATCATCGGCGACGGCGAGTTCCCGACGCTGTTAAAACTTGGAACAAACAAGGAATATATCAGAAGAGTTATTGAAAGAACAATCACTCTTACAGCAAATAGAGAGTCATATATTGATATAATGAAATTGAAGGAAAACGCAGACTTTTTCAATTATCAAAAGCTAGTTATCGACGACGAAAACCTTGTTCCTTCTCATGTCGTGATTGAAAAGACAATCGAAAAATTAGGTCAGGATTATAGATATCAGGACAAGCCAAATCCAATAAAAGAGCTAGCAAGCCGAAAGAAAGATGACATTCATCTTGCAAGAAAAAAATAGTAGAAAAAAATTAAAAAACCCAGCATATGCTGAGTTTTTTAATTAATTTTTATTTATAAAACCCTAAAGAAATTAGTAGTGCTCTATTAACTTCCTTCATTTTTTCGTCACTAAGAGTTGTGATTTTATTCTTCATTCTTCTCTTGTCAAGGGTTCTCACTTGCTCAAGAAGAGCGACGGAATCTTTTGGAAGATTTGACTGAATGGAAGGGAGCTCCACATGAGTTGGCATCTTCGCTTTTGTAAGCTGGCTTGTTATTGCAGTCACAATAACTGTTGGGGCATACTTGTTTCCAATATCATTTTGAATTATAAGCACAGGACGGATTCCCCCTTGTTCGCTTCCAACAACGGGACTTAAATCAGCCATATAAATATCTCCACGCTTATAATTAATTCCTTCCATATCTCCTTTCCAAAAGAAAATAGTCGGACAAGTCGGCAATATCCAAATCTCTTAGAGAGCTGTAGAGTTCTTCGATGTCCTTATCGCTATATCCTTCTACTAACAATCTATGTTCCTGCTCAGTTAAAGTTTCCTTCTCATCCTTTTTCGATAAATTATTATCTTTTTGTTCTTCGTCTTTCATTAATTATCTCCTTTTTTATAGGCTTCAAACTCAGCGAGGATAGGATTTTTTGTCTATTCCTAGCAAAAGATTATCTGCTAGTAGAATGAGTAAAACTTAAATTAATATTCAGAAAATTTGACTTTTGAGTTAAAATATAATAGTATATAAGTCAATAGGAAAAAGATTTTGGAACACGAGAGAAGTTTAGCTAAACTGATACATTTCCGCCCAATATTTTGCATATTTATCTCAATGTTGTTTGGAATTGTGGCGAGCAGAAAATTATTTATGGGAGATACAATTTACATCATCACAGTTGTACTTGCTTTTGTCGTGTTCGGCCTTTGCTGTATATTTTATCGCAAGTGGATTCCATTTGTTCTATGTTTAGTTTTCTTCTTTGTCGGATCTGGAATGTTCTATGCGGGCGAAGCTGTTTTCAAGGGTAAAGAGTATGTCGGTGTCCAAAGTGTAGTTGGAAGAGTGACAGACAAAAGTAGTGATTCAGAATACTATGCTAACGTCGTGCTTGATGAGTGTAAAATTAATGGCGAAAGTGCAAAGGGAATAAATTTATCAATCTACAAGAATGACGATCTTAAGCTAAAGACTGGAGATATCATTTCATTTAATGGCTACGTTGAAAATGTTCATCTGTTTACATTAGGCTCATTTAACCTTTTCTATCTTAGGGATAACACGCCATACAAGATGGAGGTTAATTCTTCAGGGATCACAGTTACAGACGGCTATCAAAAGCTTGATGAAAAGATAAGAGATTCAATTAGAAATGTTCTAACTAGCAACATGGATGAAAATTCAGCAAATTTGGCATTTGCGATGCTGACTGGAGATCGTGACAACCTAGATAGCAAGATCTATGAAGATTTTAGTGGAGCAGGGATATTCCATATTCTTGCTGTTTCAGGTCTACATATTTCAATCCTCATGGGTGCGCTATCTTGGCTACTTAAGAAAATGAAAGTCAACAAATATGCAAATCTTTCAATTATCTTCTGCATTTTGATTTTCTATTGTTATATCTGCGGATTTACTCCGTCAGTCATAAGAGCATCTGTCATGGCGATGACATTTTTGGTTGCTGGACTTGCTGGCAAGGAGTATGATCAGCTGAGCTCTTGGTCAGTAGCGGGAATTCTGCTCTTGATTATTAATCCGCTTAGCGGACTTGACCTCGGATTTTTAATGAGCTTTGGAAGTGTGCTATGTATCTTCCTTCTCTATAGACCTATAAAGAAAGTGCTCTTGAAAGTCTTTCCGAAATATTTCGCGGACGCATTTGCTCTTTCTATTTCAGCAAGCCTTGGAGTTGTCCCTTTTACAATTATGATGGGAAAGAGTTTTAACCTCCTTTCTGTGTTTGCGAATATTATAGTCCTTCCATTCTTTGAAATAGTCTATATAGTTTTGCTCGCATTTGTCATTCTTAGCATAATTCCATATGTTGGAGTTATTTTGAAGGTTCCAGAGCTAGGGCTCAAGGGAATAGAGGGGGTCGCGAGCTTCTTTGCAAGCACTAGTTTGAAATTTTATGTTCAAAGAGTGGATATCTTCCTTTCCGCAATTTTCTTTGTTGGACTATACTCGCTTAGCTATTTCCTTATGGTGAGCAGGAGAATAAAAGCCCTTTGTTTCGCAGCCTTCGCTTGTATAGGCTCTATTTATGGACTGGCCACGGCTTTTATAAAGCCTGACCTTAGGACATCTGTTTCTTGTATAACGACCTATGGAGACACGAGCTACTTTATCTCAAATAAGAAAAACGAACTCTTGTTTGTTGGAAATAACTTTACTACTTATGAAGCAAAGTTTATGAAAAATATGATGAAAGATAAGATTGACTATATGCTTATTGTGGACACGGATGAGGGAATAAAGAAAAATGTATACAACGCGGCAAGGCTTTACTCATGCAATGATATAATTACTTATGAAAAATTCACGGGCTCTACTAGGGAGCGAGTTGTGGAAACAAATGCTAAGCATTCGATTGGAGGATTCTCGTTTGAATATGTTTACTCCTTCTCAGAGTACGTTGGAGTAAAAATCTATTTTGATAATAAGTCAATTTTCTTTACAACGAACAGTGATTTGAGTTATAATAACTGTGAATACATGGAAAATCTGCTGATTACAACTAAGTTTGACGGAGTTTTTGCGGGCAGAAGAAATAACTATGTTGACTATAAAACTGCTTCAGATGAGATTTTTGTTTACAACACATATGATAAGGCAAAACACTCATTAAACAGGCTTGGAAACGTGATTTTTAACCTTAAAACAAATAAAATAAGGAGTTTAGATTGAGAACTTTAAAGGAAAGATTATCTAAAGAAATAAAAAACACCTATTTAATTACAGGTGATGATTTTTATCTCTTTGAAAAGGCTAAAAGCATGATTATAAACGCTTGCGGAGTGCAGATGACTGATTTCAATATCTGCTACTTTGATGACGACAATTTCAGTGCAAAAGCTTTCACTGACAGCTGCGAAGTCTTTCCAATAGGTGATATGTATAGGGTTATAGTCCTCAAGGGAATCACAAAACTCAGCGAAGGGGATAAAAAGGAAATATTAAGATATCTTTCCAATCCAGTAAGTTCAACAGTAGTTATCATTCAAGACTTTTTTGGAAAATTCGACTTTGTGAAAAAAGAGGCGGAATTAGTTGATGCTAAAAGAATGGATAAATCTCTTTTGGTAAAAATTATTGTGAATGATCTTTTGAAACAAGGAAAGAAGATTAGTGCTGAAGCGGTGGACACACTGATTGATGCGTGCAATGGTTATTTAACCAAAATACAGAATGAAATGATGAAAATTGTCTACTATTCAACAGACGAACTAATAACAAAGGCAGTTGTTGACGCAGTTGTAATTAAAGATGCCGAGTACACAGTTTTCGAGCTAACTGACGCACTTGGAAAGAAGGACGGGGACAAAGCGATGAAACTTCTTTCGCTTATGGAAAAAGAGCAAGGGGTTTTGAGTCTAATTTCAAATCATTTTAGAAGAATGTTCTTCATAGGAATTTCAGATATGACGAACTCTGAACTTGCAAGCTATCTTGGAGTTAAGGAGTATGCGATAGTAAAGGCAAGAGGTCAGATCAAGGAATTTTCAAAAAATCAGCTTCGAAAGATAAATCAGCTTATTGAAGAGATAGATTATTCAATAAAATCAGGGGCTATGCAGGCAACAAATGCGCTATATTATTTAGTTTTTAACATCTTATACATTTAATAGGAGAGGGAATGTTCGGAGTATTTAACAGAGATAATCCAAAAGTAGGACTTGCTCTAGGTGGAGGCGGAGCGAGAGGTTTTTCGCACCTTGGAGCTCTCAAAGCGTTTGAAGAGTTTGGAATTAAATTCGATTATGTCGCAGGAACAAGTGCAGGAAGCGTTGTTGGAGCTTGTTATGCTGCTGGACTTACTTATGATGAGATATATAAAGCTGCGAAAGGAATAAAAGAAAAGGAAATAAGGACGAACAAAATTCCTTTCTTCCCATCAAAGACTGAGGGAATTGAAAACTTAATGAAGAAAACAATCGGAGATATAAATATCGAGGATTTAAAGATTCCTTTTTCTGCAATTGCCGTAGACCTAAAAACCACAAAGGAAGTTTGTATATCCAAGGGAAATCTTGCCAAGGCAGTTGCAGGATCTTGCTGCGTGCCGGGTGTGTTCACTCCAGTTGAATTTGGGGACATGCTTCTTTGCGACGGAGGACTTCAAAACACAATTCCAGCGGATATTCCAAGATTTTTTGGATGTGATTATGTAATAGCTGTTGATTGTCACAAGACAAGGAGCTATGGAACGGAAAGCTCAAAAATAGTGGATGTAATTACATGTTCGATTAGAATCCTTATGAAGGGAAATGCTGTGAAGGGATATGTGAATGCGGATATCGTTATTCAGCCGGACACAAAGCGTTTCAAAGCGACAAAGACAGATGGAATAGATGATATGATTGAAGAGGGATATAGAGCGACGATTGACGTTATCCCAAAGATTAAGAATCTTATTAGAAAAAAACCTCTGAAAAAGAGAAAGATTATATCTGAAAAGGATGAAATTATATTTATATAATGGAGAAATTGTGTAGCAAAAGAAGTTTAATAATAAGAATTGTGATAAGTATTCTCATAGTTTGCATGGGAGTACTTTCTTTTGTTTTTCAAGGTACAATTGAAAATAGTATGTCTGGAGGGAAGATATATGCTCTTGAAGATTCTTCATTTAAACTGTTTTTTGTAGATGTCGGGCAGGGCGACGCAATTTATGTGGAGTTTCCTGATGGCAAAAATATGCTTGTAGACTGTGGCGGCGAAGAAAAATCACCTAACCTTATCGGTTTTCTAAATTCAAGAAAGTTGAAGAAAATTGACTATGTGATTTACACGCATGCAGACGAAGATCATATAGGCGGAGGCGAGAAGATATTTAATACATATGAAATAAGCACGCTCTATCGTCCAAAGATTTTATGTCTAACGGAGTCACGTGTAGGAAACTCAGCTGGCTATAATGTCAAAGACACGGAAATATATGACAGAGCAATTATGGCTGCATATGATGAGGGATGTGAAATTAAATACTCATTTGAAGGAGAAGAAATTGCAGGAGAAGGATATATCGCCAAATTCTTAAATCCTAATAAGGATAACTACTCAAATTCCAACGACTATTCAGCAGTTATAATGATTGAGTGTAATGGAAGGAAAGTGCTACTTCAGGGTGACGCAGAAAAAGACGTTGAAGAAAGGCTACTTTTGGATTATGGGAATTATTTAGACGCAGATATTCTTAAAATAGCTCACCACGGCTCGAAGACGGGGACGTCTCAAACTTTTCTTAATACAGTTTCACCTGAATATGCGATAATAAGCTCAGGAAGTAACGCATGGGGACTTCCCGACGTTGAAATTATTGAGAGATTAGAGGCGGAGGATTTTACGACTTATCAAACTCAAAACATTGGAACGATATGCTTTGGAATAACTACAAATGGAGAGGTCACATCCTATGGGCTTTTGACACTTAAAAAGTTTGATATCCCTCTCGTTGTTAGCCTTGTCATACTAGCCACGCTCTTGACGTGGGGAATTCGGTTTCCCAAAAAGAAGGAAAAATTAGAAAAAGCAGCGTGATTTGATTTGAATAAAAAGCAAATATGTGTTAGAATGATAAAAAGGTGGTTGTTTTGGAAGAATTAAAGGATAAGATACTCTTTATATGTTTAGACGAAGGTCTGGGAGAAAAGGTTTCAAAGGCGTTTGCTGACAGTTTAAACATGCACTATGCGAGCTGCAAAGACCTTATTGAATATGATTTATTTAATAGTCAGGCAGTATATAAAGAGTGCGGAGAAGAATACTATTTAATGAGGGAAAGAAAGGTTGCAAAAATGGCTTGCGGATATGAAAATTCAGTCATGTTTGCAAACTACGATATATATCAGCACAGCAAAGAAATTTTTGACAAATATTCAACTATAATTTACATAAAAATTCCAGAAAAGCTGCTTTCAAACGAATATCTAATCAGCAAAATGAATTATACTGAAAGGGATGACGATTTGAGCTTAAGAGCAAACTTCATTATTAATGTAAAAAGGATTAACGAAAAGAGTATTATTAGAGAAATCTATAAGATATTAGGGGGAATAAAGTGAAAAATATTGAAAAGACCTTAAATTATATTAAATCAATAAGTGCAGAGATGATAACGACTGCAGGATCGGGCAATTTAGGCGCTTCACTAGGAGCTTCAACATTCCTTTTCGCGCTTTTTAAGGACCACTATAACTTTGATGTATCAGATACAGATTTTTTGAATAGGGATAGATTAGTTTTATCAAGCGGACAAGTTTCTCCTCTTTATTACACACTTCTGTCACTCTTTGGATTTGACGTATCTCTTCAGGATTTAAAGAGCTTCAGACAATTCGGATCAAAGACACCGGGAAATCCAGAATATGGCAAAACAGAAGGCGTTGAAGCTTCAACGGGCCCTCTTGGACAAGGCGTTGCTAACGCTGTTGGAATGGCCATTGCAGAAAAGTCCTTGTCTGAAAGATTTAACACAGTGGGATTTCCGATTATAAATAACTACACATACTGCCATGTAAGCGAAGGCGACCTTATGGAAGGAATTTCTCAAGAAGCCTGCAGTTTAGCCGGCACACTTAAGCTTTCAAAGCTCATCTTGCTCTATGACTGCAACGATGTGACAGTTGATGGAAGAGTTAGTCTATCAAATAAAGAAGATGTTGCAAAGAAATTTAAGGCTATGGGCTGGAATGTTATTATTGTGAGAAAAGGCAATAACTACAACGCTTGCTCAAGAGCAATTGGAAGAGCAAAAAAGAGCAAGAAGCCTACTTTAATAATCTTCAAAACAATTATAGGAATTGGAACAAATAAAGAAGGGACTTCAGCTGTTTATGATTACGTTTTGACACAAGATGAGCTTGATGCTTACAAGAAAACTTTAAATGTTACAGACAGCTTCTATATTCCAGCAGATGTGAGAGAATTATGCATGCAGGCAACTCGCAGAGGAAAGCTGTATCACGAAAATTGGAATCAAACACTCGCAATTTATGCAAACTCACAGCCTGAGTTATATAAGGAGCTTGTAAATTACTTCGATAAAAAGAAGTTAGACTATGAAAAAATCCTAAAGAATGAAGATAGATGGGTGGGAATCAGCACAGTTGACGCAAACTCAATGATTTTCAATGAGATTGGAGATAAACTCTCACAATTAATCGGGGGATGTGCAGACGTTGCAAGAAAAACAAAAGTTAATCTAAACAATAGCGAGAATTTCCTTGTTAGAAGCAAGAGAGGAAGAAATCTACATTATGGTGTAAGAGAACACGCTATGGCAGCTATTTCCAACGGAATTGCATTATATGAAGATTTTATCGCATTTGATTCAACCTTCTTAGCTTTCTCGAACTATATGATTCCAGCACTCAGAATGAGGGCAATGATGAAGTTGCCAGCAATAAGCATATTTACTCATGATTCAATTTGCGTAGGGCAGAGTGGCCCAACATATCAACCAATTGAACAAATTGGACAATTGCGTTCAATAATTGGACTCAATGTATTTAGACCTTGTGACGGAAAGGAAGTTTTAGCGAGCTATAAGCTTGCGCTAAGCGAGGAAGCTCCTTCGGCTTTGATTTTATCAA
This sequence comes from uncultured Clostridia bacterium, assembly GCA_937907645.1. Classification (GTDB taxonomy): domain Bacteria; phylum Bacillota; class Clostridia; order Christensenellales; family UBA1242; genus Caccovivens. The sequence goes on along the minus strand of CALCWV010000047.1, from coordinate 13,375 downwards.
ATCAAGTTTCTCCTGAAATTGAGGGAACTTCATATAAAGACGCTCAGCTTGGCGGATATGTTGTAAAGAGTAGCAAGGCGGCCGACGTTGTCCTATATGCAACTGGAAGTGAAGTAGGTCTTGCCATGGAAGTTGCAAAAGAACTTTCAAAAAAATATGAAGTTTCAGTTGTATCTTTCCCAAGCTTGGAAATTTTTGAAAAACAAACTTCAGCTTACAAGCTCAGAACATTGCAAAAAGACGCAAAGCTTAGAGTTGCAATTGAAGCATCAAATGACAATGTTTGGTACAAATATTTAAACGATGACGATTTATTCATCGGCGTTCACTCATATATGCAGAGCTGCCCAGGGGGGGTAAACTATGCAAAAGCTGGATTTACAGTTAAAAATATTGTTAAAGAAATAACAAATAGAATGAATAAAAAACAATAAAATAATCTGAGGACTATAATTCAATTAAAACAGACAAAATACACAATTTTTGTCTGTTTTTCTTTTATCATTCTTCTCCTTTTGAGTTATATAATTGCTATATAAAAAATATATTAGTTTCAGCGATAAATCATCGTAAAAATAAAGAAGAGGTGAATATGTCATTTAAGAAAAGCCTAGTGCTTTTAGGTGTAAAAAATGAGGATGAAAAGGCAGTGCTTAGCTTTGAGCAGGAAGGAGATATGATCGCGGGAAGAGTGAGATTATATAACTTTCCAAATGAGCCAAGCGGAATTTTAAGTCTTGGAATATACAGCAAGGGGAAAGTGCAAAAAGCTGGACTTTCACGTGCATCAAGCATGTTATATAAGTTTAAAGTGGAGAGCCTTCCTGAAAATTTTTCATGTGCGGTCGTAAATTTCTATAAAGCAGACGTCAAGCCAATTTTATATGGCTCAACAGAAGGAAACGAGGACAAGGAAGCTCAGGTGGGAAAGGTGATGGCAAGTGCGTTTGAAGAGTATCATTCAGCTGATGAAGTGAAGGATGTGCTTGACAAAAATTCAATTGATTACACAGACGAATACAAGAAAGAACTGGAAAGAGAGATTGACAAAGAAATGCAAAAGTCGCAAGATAATTGCTGCGACTGTGCAAATTGTAAATATAAAAAAGCCTTTTATGAAAGACTTGAATGTCAGGAAAATTCAATAAAAAGCTGCAATGTAGAGGAGAAAAAAGAAGAAAAGACATTCTTTGATGAGATTAAAGGTCAAATCCTTCCTCTCTTTGAGAAAAATACTCGCGAAGAGTTTTTAGAAGACTTAATTCCAAATTCAAAATGGATAAAAATTGATTATGAAGAGGAGGGTGACTATTATATTCTTGGTCTTATCTACGAGGAAGGAAGGATTAAATATCTAGTTTATGGAGTTCCGGGAGTTTATCAAAAAAATCCACCAAACGAAATTTCGGGATATCCAGTTTGGTTCCCTCTTGACAAAGATCGAAAGGAAAGCTTTGGCTACTGGCTATCTTATCAAGACATCGACACAGGCGAAAGCGTAAAAGCGGTGGTTGAATAATGAAAGTTTTTTCAATAATAGCTTTAATCTTTCTTACTTTAATTTTAGTTTTTTTAAGCTGCTATCTTTTAGTCGTTAGAATAACTTTTAGATACTCTCTTGGAAGAAAAAATATTGCAAAGAGATTAGATAGTAAATCGGGACTGATTAATCAATATGAAATAGACCTGTGTTGGTGGGATAAATATAAATTTACAGAGCTCACAATTGTTTCAGAGGACGGACTAAAATTAAAGGGACATTATTTAAAAACTACTACTTCATCAAACAGAGTCGCACTTCTTGTGCACGGATATGGCTCGGACTTTAGAGAAATGCAGCCTTATGCAAAGATGTTTGTTGACATGGGATACAGCGTTTTGGTTGTAGAAAATAGGGCACATGGCAAGAGCGAAGGAAATATGATCGGCATGGGCTGGTTCGACAAAGAGGATGTTTTATCATGGATTAATGTGCTTGTTGAAAAGGATGAAAAGTGCAGGATCGTTCTTTTTGGTGTGTCAATGGGCGGATCAGCAGTCTGCATGGCGTCGGGATTAAATCTTCCTTCTAATGTCGTCTGTGCAATTTCAGATTGTGCTTTTGCAAATGTCTATGATCAGATGAAATATGTTCTTATGAAGAAGAAGGAGACTAGGGCTCGCAGGGCAATTTTAAAAACATTCTATAAATATATGATGAGGGTTTATTACTTTGATTTAAAGACTGCAGACGCTGCGACGGGACTTGCATCTTGCAAGATCCCCGTGATGTTCATCCACGGCAAAAGTGACGATTTTGTGCCAGTTGAGAATGCTTTGAAACTTGCCGGGAAAGTGTCAGACTATAGAAAGGATGTCTACTTAGTGGAAAACGCTGGGCATGCAATGTCCTATGTCACAAATCCTAGAAAATATGAATTTAGAGTTCGAGAATTTTTAAAAAAATATTCAATGTAAAAAATATTAAAAATAGTTAAATATTTTAAATAATAATTTTATAAAAAATTAATTATGTAAATAAAAAAACGCCTATTTTTAGACGTTTTTTTAATATTTATTTAAACAACTTAATTGATTTAATAATAAATTAATTAAAATTATTTATTTGCCCTAATTTTAGGCACATTAAATTATATTAATATCCATTTTATTTAGATAAAAATATATTAAAATTAGAGATATTTTTATTTAAACTATTCTTTTTTTGCAAGCATTTTTAAAATATTTAAATTTTCAATATTTTGCTTATTATTTTCATCAAATAAATACATTGCTCGCTGCTCATCTTTGCCAAGTAGAGCTGTGAAGCGACGCTCTCCTTTCAAAAATTCTTTTGTGTTTACAGTTGGATCGTAGTCGAGTGTTAAACCTGAGTTTGGATTATATCTATACAAGTTCCAATAGCCAGTTTCAACAGCTTTTCTCATTTCACTCATTGAGTCGGACATTTTAAATCCGTGATTTACACAAGTGCTATATGCGATGATTATACTTGGCCCATTAAATGCCTCAGCTTCTTTGAAAGCTTTGATACATTGAGTCATATTCGCGCCGAGAGAAACTTGTGCGACATATGCATTTCTGTAGCTCATTGCAATTAGACCAAGATTTTTCTTCTTTGTTGATTTGCCATTTTCTGTGAATTTTTGATAAGCCCCAAGAGGAGTGGACTTTGATGCTTGACCTCCTGTGTTTGAGTAGTTTTCATTATCGAGCACAAGGATGTTTACATTTGCATTGGATTGCAAAATATGGTCGAGACCTCCAAAGCCGATATCATTAGCCCAACCGTCGCCACCGATAATCCATTGTGATTTGTCTTCATTATTTGAATACTTGCTTCCAAGTTTTAGTCCAAGACCAAACTCTGCATTGTCTTCAAACAAACTGTTTGCCCAGGCAGGACCTTTGCCATCTTCGTTTTTAGAGAATGGGCAAGAAGGGAAGGATCCACTATAAATACTTGAGCAGCCTGTTGCATTCGCGATAATCATCCTATCGCCGAAAAGCATTGTCGCAAGTTTTATATATGGAGTTTCGCCACAGCCGGCGCACGCACCTGGGAGGTTGAAATATGAAGGATTGAATTGAAGCCCTTTTGCATAGTCAGTTGAGAAAGCTTTTTCTGATTTAACCTTTAAAAGTTTGTTATAATTCTTCTTTTCTTTCTCAAGATTTTTGCTTGCAAGCACCATCTCAAGAGCCTTTTTCATTGCTGGACAGTTCTTAGCACAAACGCCACAGCCTGTGCAGTCCTCTGGAGAAATTTGGATTCTATATTTTTTATGTGAAAGGCCAAGAGCATTTGCAAAAGGCATGTCTTTGTTCTTTGGGCAATCTTTTTCGTCTACTAAAACAGCTCTAAGAGCTCCGTGAGGACAGGCAAGAACGCACTGGCCACATTGAATACAGTTTTCTGGAAGCCAAACTGGAGTTTCTAATGCAATCCCTCTCTTTTCATACTTAGCAGTATCCGTTTCGATACTTCCATCTACTGAGAATGTTGATACTGGAAGGCTGCAGCCCTTTCTCTCTTGAATTGTGTCCACGACTGAGGCAAATCCTTTGAGATGTTTCTTTCTTTTTTCTTCTCCTTTAATTGTTAACTTTTGAACATTTACCTGCTCGATAGCGTCAAAGGACATTTTCATTGCATTAATATTGCGTTCAACGATGTCTTTTCCTTTCTTTGAGAAATTCTCAACAATTTCTTTTTCAATTTCTGATTTAATTTTATCTTCTGGGAGAATATCTAAAATTTTAAATAGGGCAGTTTCCATAATGATATTTATTTTTTCTCCAAGCCCATTCAGTTTTGCAATTTTTTGCCCATTAATTACAAATAGCTTTGCTTTTTTGTCTTTTAAAATCTGCTTATATGAGTCTGGAAGAATCCTGTCAATTTCATCAGCTGTAAAGACACTGTTTATAAGGACGATCCCTTTTTCTTTCAGTTCGCTTAAACAGTCATATCTATGAACAAATGAGAAGTTGTTTATTGAAATAATATCTGCTTTGTCAATGAGATATGAGCTTAAAATCTCACTGTCACTTAAACGAAGGTGAGAAACAGTCAGACTGCCAGATTTCTTTGAGTCATATTCGAAGAACCCTTGAGCGAATTTATCAGTGTTATTTCCTAAAATCCTAATTATGCTTTTGCTTGCGGAAACAGTTCCGTCAGAGCCTAGACCAAACAGCTTAATTTCTTTTTGTTTGAGCTTATTTGTATAATTAGTTAAAGGAAGAGATGTGTTTGTGACATCGTCCGTGATTCCTACTGTAAAGTTTGTTTTACTTTTCTCTTGTTTCAAATTTTCAATAACTGCTTTCACACACGCAGGGGAGAACTCTTTTCCACCAAGACCATATCTTCCTGATATAACAGTTATGTTTTTATTACTATTTTTTATCGCACTTGTTACATCCAAAAATAGAGGATTATTTGCTCCACATTCTTTAACTCGATCTAAAACACAGATCTTCTCAGTAGACCTTGGAAGAACTTCTAGGAAATAATTTTCGTCAAATGGACGATAGAGTCTAACGACAACTAAACCTGTGTCATCTTTAAGTGAATTTATTGTTTCTTTTATTGTGCTCACAGAGCTTGCCATGCTTACAATTACATTTTTTGCATTCTTTTTGCCAAAGTATTCAAATGGAGCATAGCTTCTTCCTGTAACCTTGGCAAAGTTGCCAAGTTCCTCTGCGAAGTGGGATGCAAAATTAATATAATCCTTGTTGCAAGCCTCTCTATTTTGGAAAAATACATCTGGATTTTGAGCTGTTCCAAACATCCTTGGCTTGTCAGGTGAAAGAGCTCTCTTTTTCAGACTTATTTGAGCTTTTTTAGGCGATAGCTTTTTAAGCTCAGCTTCACTTAGTTCCTCAATCTTTTGATATTCATGTGAAGTTCTAAATCCGTCAAAGAAGTGGAGAATAGGGAAGTTGTATTTTACAGCGCAAATGTGAGCGATTGCCGCCATATCCTGAGCTTCTTGAACGGTGGAAGAAGCAATCATTCCAAATCCTGTTGATCTAACAGTCATAATATCTGAGTGATCACAGAAAATTGAGAGGGCGTGGGAAGCGACTGATCTTGCGGATACGTGAATGACAGCAGGAAGCCTTTCTCCTGCGATTTTATACATATTTGGGATCATAAGTAAGAGCCCTTGGCTACAAGTGAAAGTAGTTGAAAGTGCGCCCGACAAAAGAGCTCCGTGCAAAGCGCCCGAAACACCAGCTTCAGACTGCATTTCCACAGTTGTAACTTGCTCATTAAAAACATTTTTCTCGCCATTGTTTGCTTTTGCTGTGCAACATTCTGCCATGGCAGTAGAAGGGGTTATCGGATAAACTGGAATAACCTCTGAAAGTTTATATGCAACTTTTGCAGCAGCTGAGTTGGCGTCAATTGTAATTTTGGACATTTCTTATCTTCCTTTATATGTTTAATATAGCATTTTGAAAAAAAATAGTCAAAGAAATTGGAAAATTATGTTTTTCTATTTGAATTTTTTTATAAAAGATGTATAATAAGCTCGTGCATAGAGTTTTACTAAAAATACAATATGACGGTCGAGAATTTTATGGCTGGCAGAAACAGGAAGGTCGAAGAACTATTCAAGCGGAGATAGAAAAAGCGTTAGAAAAGCTTACAGGTGAGCCGGTTGAAATTTTTGGAAGCGGAAGAACAGATCGAGGAGTGCACGCTTTAGATCAGACAGCGCATTTTGATCTCAAAAAGAACATTCCAGTAAAAAATCTGCCCGAGGCGCTCAATAATCTTCTTCCAAACGATATTTCTATTAAATCTGCAAAGATTGTTGATGATAATTTTCATGCAAGATTTGATATAAAGGCAAAAACTTATGTTTATCAAGTTTATAACGCAAAAGTTAAATCTGCTATTTTGGCAAATCAGTCCGCTTATGTTAACTATGATCTAGATATGAAAAAGATGCAGGGTGCGGCTCAGATTTTAGTCGGGAAGCACGATTTCAAAGGCTTTTGCTGCGCAAACACAAGCGTGAAAGATTTTGTGAGAGAAATCTATGATATCGAAATTAAAAAGAAGGGGAAATTCCTTGTCTTTAGTGTAAAAGGAAGCGGATTTCTCTACAATATGGTGAGAATTATCGTAGGAACTTTGATTGACGTTGGAAGAGGTCTTATTTCAGAAAAAGACGTAAAAAAAGCACTAGAACTAGGAAATAGATGTTATGCAGGCAAGACAATGCCTCCAGAAGGATTATTTTTAGCTAAAACAGAGTATTAGGAGAAATTATGAAGATGACAAGTGAAGAACTAAGAAGAATATGGTTGGATTATTATAAGTCAAAAGGACACGTTGATATTGGTGCTGTATCCTTAATCGGAGACGGTTCGACTGGAGTTATGTTTAACGTTGCAGGAATGCAACCTCTTATGCCATATTTGCTTGGCAAAAAACATCCAAGCGGAAAGACAAGACTTTGCAACGTACAAGGATGTATAAGAACAATTGATATTGAAAGCGTGGGAGATGAATCTCATTGTACTTTCTTTGAAATGATGGGAAATTGGAGCTTAGGGGATTACTTTAAGAAAGAAAAAACAGCTTGGACATTTGAGCTTTTGACAAAGAAATTTGGATTTGATAAAGACAAGATCCACTCAACTGTTTTTGAAGGGAATGAAAAAGTCCCAAAAGACGAAGAAACAGCAAAATTACTTGAAGGACTAGGAATTAAAAAGGAGCATATTCACTTCCTTCCAAAAGAGGACAATTGGTGGGAACTCGAAGGAACAGTCGGAACTCCATGCGGTCCAGATAATGAATGGTTCTATCCATTAAAAAATGGAAAGCTTGTTGAAATCGGAAACGATGTTTACATGCAATATGAGAAGACAAAGGACGGATACATTCCTTTGAAAAACAAAAATGTTGACACAGGATTTGGACTTGAGAGATGTTTAGTATTCTTAAATGGATTCAAAGATGTATATCAATCTGATATTTTTGAAAAGCCTATTAAAATCTTGGAAAATGCTTGTGGGAAGAAATATGGCGAAGACGAAGCTTACACAAGAGCAATGAGAATTATCTGCGACCACTCTAGAACAACAGTTATGCTTATCGGTGATATTAAGGGAATTCTTCCAAGTAATGTTGGAGCGGGATATATTCTTAGAAGAATTATGCGTAGAGCGGTTAGATATACAAAGAAGATCAACTTGTCATGCGATATCCTTCTTCAAGTGGCTGAAACATTTATTGAAAAATACAAGGAAGGCTATCCAAACCTCGTTGAAAAGAGAGATTTCATTCTTTCTGAGATTAAAAAAGAGTGTGATAAGTTTGAAAAAGCTTTAGCAGACGGAGAAAAAGAATTTAACAAGGTTATTGCAGGAATTGAAAGACACAAACAATTTGCAAAGCCTGGTGAGGTGGTTGAGAATGTAATTAGCGGGAAAGCTGCATTCAGACTTTTTGATACATTTGGTTTTCCAATTGAACTAACTGAGGAGCTCGCTTGTGAACACGGATATAGCGTTGACACAGAGGGATACAAAAAATGTTTTGAAGAGCATCAAGAAAAGAGCAAGGCTCCAGCTGGGAACTTCAAGGGCGGGCTTGCTGACGATTCTGAGGCTACAACAAGACTTCACACAGCAACACATATTATGCTTGCTGGACTTAGAAAACTTTTTGGAACTCAGATCGAACAAAAGGGAAGCAATATCACACCTGAAAGACTTCGTTTCGACTTTAACTTTGAAAGAAAGATGACTCCTGAAGAGTTAAAACAAGTTGAGGATTTTGTAAATAAGGCTATTGAAAGAGCTATCCCAGTTGAAAGATTGGAAATGACTTTCAAGGAAGCTAAAGAACAAGGCGGATATGGCGTACATAAAGCAGACGAAAATGAAAAAGTTTCAGTTTACAAGATTGGCGATGTCGATTTCCAAATTTGCGGAGGCCCACACGCTAAAAACACAAGCGAATTACATCACTTTAAGATAGTTAAAGAGGAGAGTAGTTCAAGCGGAATTAGAAGAATTAAGGCTGTTTTAGACTAGAAAATAAAAAAAAGTTTGCATTATGCAGAAAAATATGTTATCATAAATATATATGGAGGTTCACAAATGGCTGGTGGTAAAGTAAAAAAAGGATTTTTCTTTTATCTATTAATGTTTTTGATATTAATAGTTGCTTTTGTAGGCGTTTGTATGACTATAATGTTATTTAACCCAGGAAAAAGCGTTTTGGGGTTTGTTTACTTCAAGAATAATAAAGAAATTCTAGTCGAGAAAACGACAGATTCATCTGAAACAGCAATTGATTTCTCCAAAGATACTTTCTCAACAATTAATGTTGACGCGGGGAATGTAGATGTTATTGTTCAAAATAACGATAATTACAAAAAATCAGGGCTTTATATAATAAACAACACAAAGGGATTCGTAAAAAGCTCTGACCAAGTTGAATTTGAGTACTCAGTAGAAAAGAGCGGAGATACACTTAATATTAAACTGAACTCTACAAGAGGCTTTTTGAATTTATCCAATGATGTAAAATTAATCATCCACTATGGAAAAATCAAAGAAAATAAGTTGAACAGCACAACTCTCAATATTACAACGACCGCAGGTTCAGTAAATATTGGAGGAGCATATAGCGCAGGTCATTCTGCTGATATTTATCCAGCTTCAGTAAATATTGAAACAGGTTCAGGAAATGTTTCTTTTACAAGAAACGCAACAAACATATATAAAGAGCTTAAAATTAAAACTGATAGTGGAAGTGTTGATTTAACACAAGTAGTTGATAAAATCAATCCAGATGAAACAAGAAATGATGCTTTAAAAGCTACAACTGGAGATATCAATATTAGCACAAAGTCAGGAACTATCGATCTTAAAAAAGTAGCATCAAAAATATTGCTTTCATCAGAGACTGGAACAATTAGAGCAACAGAAATTAGTGCAAGCACTGAATTTAAAACATATTCTTCAATCATTGATATTGTTAAAATTAGCGGAAATGTAGACTTCTCAAATGGAAGTGAGATTATGTCTTCATGTAAAGTATATATCGATGAGATAACAGGAAATCTCAATGTTCCACAAGCAAGAGATAGTGAGTTCACAATCAAGAAAATAAGCGGACACGTAAATATCCATGCCACAAACGGCAATATTTCTCTCGGAACAGAAAAAGATCCATTGTCAAAATCAGTCTATGTTGAAACAGTAAGCGGAAATGTTTCCACATATTTAACAGGTTCAAGTACTCGTTTCTTCAAAACGGAGAAGGGTAATATCAGCTTGAACTATCCAACAGAAATTCGCGGATATACAAGTATCGAAACAGACAAGGGAACAACAAATGTAGTGTTCGGCCAGGATTCTGCTGTTAAGTTCGAATTTAGACTGAAGAATGAAACAGAGGATAATAAGTTTGATTTAGGAAAAGTTAGCTTTGATATTTTGAACGGAAAGAAACTTTCATCAAACCCATATTACTATAATTCAAATGAAGGAAACGTTAAGGGACGCGTTCAAATCGTCACAAATTCAGGCGTAAATTTGGATTTAGCTTAGTTCTATAATAATATCTATTATTAATAAATATAAGGCGAAAAATTAAATATTTTTCGTCTTTTTTAATATTTTTATGAAAAAATTATTGACAAAATATTTTTTTGTTGTTAATATTTATTATGTAGTCAGGTTTTGACTAAATTTAACAAAAGGAGGTCCGCAAGGAAATGAACACAGTTATCGTATCTAAATTTAATCTTAATGTATATGCACAATTTTTTTGTGGAGGCCTCTGTCGTCTAAAGAATTAGAAACGACTTAAAGATGATTTAGCAAAGCCTCTGCATTAGTTTTACTTGTGAAAAACAGAAAAACAGAACAAGTAAAACGATCAGAGGTTTTTTTATCCCTAAAAACAGGTTTAACAAAAAGGAGGTGAAAACTGCATTAAAATTTTAATTTAGAAGGAGGTAAACAAAAACTAAAAAATTAAAATTATTAAAAGGGGAAGTATGAAAAAAGATAAGCAAAAGAAAAAATTTTCATTGATGAGTTATGTCTGTAAACACTGGGTTGTGTTCACATCGTATATCACGTGCTTAGCACTATTTTATATCGGAAACACAATTTCAACTGTCTTACTTGCTAAAGCTTTAGCTTTTATTACAGAATATAACTACAATATGATGCTTTGGTATGCTGGATATGCGTCTATTGCAATGCTTATAGGCAGACTATGTTTGATTGTTGTAGATTTTAGCTTTGCAAGACTAGTAAGAGATGTTTCAACAGAAATTCGAGTGGATTTAACGCAGCGTATATTTGAAATATCATCTAAGTCGTTTGGTCAAAATTCAGCCGGTATGTTTGTTAATAGAATTGCCTATTCGCCAGAGTCTGCTGTCGAGTGTATATCAGATTTGGTTGACGTTTTAGGGAATATTTTTGCAAGTGTAGTTAACGTAATTTACATAATGTGCTTAAATATCTATGTCGGCCTCATAATTGTTGCAGTTTTAGGCCTGCTCATGATATTGGAGTACTACAAAGTAAAAGCATATGCTAAAAACAAAATTAAGAGAAACAAAGCTCATGATGATATAGTTTCATTCTCAAATGAAATTGTTCGAAGCGAAAAGGATATAAAGTCATTAAACTTGGAACACAAGCTTAAAGAGGCGTCAATTGAAACATATGACAAGTATAAAAATGCCAGATATAAGTGGTATACCACAGATGTAAAATTTTGGTCAACAAGACATATAATTTTAGAAATATTCGCTTTCGCGTTGATTCTATTTTCATTATATTTACTTGAAAATGGATTTATTGTTCTAAGTTCGTTCTTGTTTATATTCTCGAATAGATCTGATTTTTCTTCAGTAATTTGATCGGCAGGAAGAGTAATAACAAAGATTGCTGATATTAGAGTTGAGAATTTCAGAATGGGACAATTATTCGATGAAGATAATTTTCCAATTGAAAAGTTTGGAAATGTTGAAATTGCCAAGAACGATTTTAAAGGGAAAGTTGAATTTAAAAATGTATCTTTCGGTTATGATGATATGGACGCAGAACTAAACGAAATTGCAAACAGAGATACATTCATGAACAGAAAGAAATACAAAGAGTTCCTTAAGAAAAAGAATGAACTGATGGAAAACAAGAAAAATGGAATTAAGACCGTGACCAAGAAGGTCATTGATTCAATGAATTTTGAAATTCCTGCAGGCAAAACAGTTGCGTTTGTAGGAAGATCGGGATCAGGAAAGAGCACAATTCTTTCACTCATCACGAAGCTTTATGAAGTGGATGAAGGATCCGTTTTGATTGATGGAATAGATGTAAAGGATTTGTCAAAGGAAACTCTGAGAGACAATATCTCACTTGTAAATCAGTTCCCATACATTTTCAATAAATCAATCAGGGAAAACATGTTAATGGTTAACAAGAATGCAACAGAGGAAATGATCGAAGATGCACTACAAAAGGCAAGTTTATTAGACTTCGTAAAGGGCTTGAAGAAAGGATTGGATACTGTAGTCGGGGAGAATGGAATTAAGCTTTCTGGCGGGCAAAAGCAAAGATTAGCTATTGCAAGAGCTTTACTTAAAGAATCGAAGATAATCATATTTGACGAAAGCACAAGCTCACTCGATAATTTCGCTCAAGAAGATGTTAGAAAGTCCATTGAATCTTTAACAGATGAGACTGTTATTATAGTTGCTCACAGACTGTCAACTATTAGACATGCAGATATAATTTTCTTCTTGGATAAGGGGAAGATAATAGATCAAGGTTCATTTATGGATTTGTTTGACAACAACGAGCAGTTTAGAAACATGTTCGTAGCAGAAAACATTGAATAATTAAATTAATAACGAAAAAACACTTGAGGTCATCTCAAGTGTTTTTTTGTAGGGAAGGGGAAAATAACTTGGAGATATTAGTTTTTAGACATAAAAGAAGTTTTTATTGCATTTTTGATATTTTAACGAAAAAATATAAAAAAATAGTTGATTTTTTATTTCTTTTTTGATATATTAGTAAAGCAAGTGATTGTTCACAAGCATATAAAAATAAAAATTGACATGCGGGAGTGGCTCAGTGGGGCGACGCGTTAAGAAAAGTTGCCAGTGGCAAGTTTTTAGCCAAAGCCGAGCGTGAAGACTTGAACGCTCCGGAAGACCTCTGGTCTACCTTAAAATCAAATTTTATTTCGCGAATTTAGCTTGCAAAAAACAAAAAAAATTGACATGCGGGAGTGGCTCAGTGGTAGAGCGTTGCCTTGCCTTCGGAATTGGAAGGCTAACAACTACTATCAACAAAATAAACAAAATTCATATTCGCCTTATCATTTTCCTGACAAGTCAACTAGAACCTTGTACACTAAAAACTTAATAAAACAAATAAAACAACGACATGCGGGAGTGGCTCAGTGGTAGAGCGTTGCCTTGCCAAGGCAAATGTCGCGGGTCCGAATCCCGTCTTCCGCTCCAATTTTGGTACCATCGCCAAGTGGTAAGGCAAAGGTCTGCAAAACCTTTATTCCCCAGTTCAAATCTGGGTGGTACCTCCAAGGTCCGAAAAGGCTATATGCCTTTCGGATACTATACCAAAGATTACATATTTACCACACTATGCCGAAGTGGCGGAATATCTCCACTAAAGGTGTACAAGCATTTCTCCGAAATGTAACTAAGATATTCAAATCGATGCGTCGGAAATGGAATTTCCTCCTAGTGCAGACACGTCTGCCATCCGCCACATCAAAGTAAATTAAAATAACACACTATGCCGAAGTGGCGGAATATCTCCACTAAAGGTGTACAAGCATTTCTCC
>CALCWV010000046.1 GCA_937907645.1 uncultured Clostridia bacterium | reverse complement strand
ATTGCTTTCACTTTGAGCTTCGCTGGTAGTCCACCAAGTGACGGACTACCGCTTCTCGAGTGTCGTTCAAGCAAAGCATTTACATCTAGGGGAAAGCCACTTGGCGAAGAGTATACCTCGAAGAAATTTCCACATTTGTAAATGATTGCTTAAGGCTCAAGCACTTCGCATTTAACCACCAAGTGACGGTTAAATGCTACGTAAAACTCGCTTAAAGCAAAGCATTTACATCTTAGATAAGAATAGGACTATTTATAAAAAGAAAACAAAGCCACTTGGCGAATGCATAGGTATCAAAGATAAAGTTGTTTCACTCCCCTGCCAAGGGGAGGTGGCTTGCAAAAACTTGCTTTTTGCAAGACGGAGAGGTTTTCTTTAATTTTTTACTCCTTTTGCCTTGCGGGAGGTGGCAAACGAAGTTTGACTAAAGAGGTTTTTAGTTAAATAAAGACAACTATGCGTGTTAAAGAAATAAAAGTCATTCAAAGACGTTTCACTCCCCTGCCAAGGGGAGGTGGCAAAAATGCAAATTTTTGACGGAGAGGTTTAAGTTTTCTTATTAATAAAAAAACTCCGAATAAGTTCGGAGTTAAAAAATTTATTTTTTCTAATAATTATTAGGACTTTTTTACTTTATTTTGCTTTAATTATTTAACAGAAACTACAAATTTAGGTGTAAAGTTTGCAGTTGCATCTTTATTAAAGTCTTTAGTTACATCTTTAAGAGTGTAAGTAACTGTGTATGTAGCAACATTTGCATCACCTTCAGCACCTGCAGCTGCAATTTCAGTTGTATCTGCACCTGTTACAGCGATATTTACTGAGCTTGTAGTATCAGCAGTTGGTCCATTATTTATAGCAAGAGCAACAGCATATTGACCTAAGTTTGTGATTTTTACTGTGTAAGTAATAGTGCTATCTGCTGCAGCACCAACTTGGAAAGCATAAGTTCCTAAATCAATTGTTGCGCCAATATCTTTATCAGCTGTTCCTTGTGTAGCAGACCATGTCCAAGTTCCTTTTGTTTCATTGTTTGCAGTATCAGCATCTGGAGCTGTACGAGTAACTGTGTCAGGATCAGAAGCAGTAACTGATACATCAAATTTTACGTTTACGTTACCGCTGACAACATATGAAACTGTTGATGTTAAGCTCAAATTTGAAGTTCCAGCAGCGTATACACCAAATGCCATAAGCGCAACTGCTAAGCAAAGTGATGCGATTGTTGAAAATAATTTAATTCTTTTTTTCATTTTATCCCCTCTTTTTATTAATAAAAATTTTGTCAGTTTATCATTACAAATTTAAGTTGCAGTCCTAAAACAATTTAAATAAGCAGTGATTAATTAACATCAAAAAGTTTGATGTCAATTTAAGCAATCAAGATGACTAATCTTTTGCTTTAAATCAAAACAATTACTTTGTAACCATTTGATTACTCTCATTATAATTTATCATAAAAATACTGTCAAACAAATTTAGTCAAATTTTTACATTTTTTTTAAAAATCATTTTTTTAGATAAAACATTAATAGGTCTTTACCACCAAGATGTAATTATTTTTTTGTTTTTACAAATTTTCAACTTATCCTTACTTTCCCTCTCCTGCCAAGGAGAGGTGGCAGTCAAGAATTGACTGACGGAGAGGTTT
>CALCWV010000045.1 GCA_937907645.1 uncultured Clostridia bacterium | reverse complement strand
CCTGTGAACGATCTTTCCAGAGGATGCTCTGTTGAAGATATTATTATGGTGGCAGCAATAACTGCCTTACAAAGTGTTAAGAAAGGAGAAAATAAATGAAAGTATTAGTTATTAATGCAGGAAGTTCATCATTAAAATTTCAATTAATTGATATGAAAAATGAAGAAGTTATTGCTAAGGGGAATTGCGAAAAAATCGGAATTCCTGGTTCATTCCTTAAATATAAGGCTAACGGGATGGAAATCATTATCGACGGAGACATGAAAGATCACAGCGTTGCAATCAAGAAAGTTCTTGATGTTTTAGTTGACAAGAAACACGGCGTTATCAAAGATTTAAAGGGAATCGGAGCTGTAGGGCACAGAGTATTGCACGGCGGAGAAATTTATAAAGAATCAGTCCTTGTAGACGCTTCAGTTATGAGAAACTTGAAGAAATTAGTTCCACTTGGACCATTACATATGCCAGCTAACATCACAGGAATTGAAGCTTGCAAGAAAGTTATGAAGGGTGTTCCTCAAGTAGCTGTATTTGACACAGCTTTCCATTCACAAATGCCAAAAGAAGCCTTTCTTTATGCAGTTCCATATGAACTATATAAAGAAGACAAGGTTAGAAGATATGGCTTCCACGGAACAAGTCATAAATTTGTTTCAGGAGAAATGGCAAAAATCTTGAAAAAGCCTATTAGCAGATTAAAAATCATTACTGTACATATCGGAAACGGATCAAGCATTGCAGCTGTTAAAAATGGTGTCTGCATTGACACATCAATGGGATTTACACCTATTGAAGGATTGCCAATGGGAACAAGATGCGGAGATATCGACGCTTCAGTTGTAGGATATATTGCTCAAAAATACAACTTCAATGGCGATCAAGTAGTTGAGTTCTTAAATAAGAAGTCAGGAATTCTTGGACTTTCAGGCGTTTCAAGTGATATGAGAGATGTAAACTCTGCTGCTGAGAACGGAAACGAGAGAGCAAAGATGATCGTTCCAATCTTAGCTTATAAGATTAAGAAATACATCGGAGCATACACAGCTGCAATGGGTGGTGTAGACGCAATCGTATTTACAGGCGGAATTGGTGAAAATCAAGAAGACTTAAGAGAATTAGCTCTTAAGGGACTCGATTTCTTGGGGATTGATATCGATGTTAAGAAAAACAACAAATTGCCAAGAGGTACTGTAGAGAAAATCTCAACAGATAAATCAAAAGTTGCTGTTTATAGAATTCCAACAAACGAGGAATTAGTTATTGCAAGAGATACACTCAAACTTTCAAAATAGAAAATCATAAGAAATCTTAGCGAAAATACTTGACATTAAGTGTAAAAATAGATATACTTAAACAGGTTTAAGAAAAAAGAAGTAAGAACAAGGAGGAAATCATGGCTGTTCCAAAGGGTAAAGTTTCAAAAGCAAGAAGAAATTCAAGAAATTCTGCTAATTTTAAAGCAAGTGCTCCAGCACTCGTTGAATGTCCAAAATGCCATTCATTAAAGCAACCTCACAAGGTTTGTCCAGAATGCGGAACATATAAAAACGAAACTGTAATTAATAAAGACGAAAAGAAATCAAAATAATTATAGAAAACAATCAGGATTTAGATCCTGATTTTTTTATTTATTTTCACCTAAAGAGAGGGAAGATTAAAAAAATATTTTTCTTTTTTCAGATTATTGTTAAAAGTGCTAAAAACAATATATGTTTGTTTATTTATGTCATAATAGCTACTATATATTGTATTTTGTGTTAAATTAGGTCACTAAAAACTTTTTTGCTAAAAACGCATATTTTACTTTACTATTTATTATTTATTTGATAAAATAAAAGGGAATTATATTAAATTGGAGTTCAGACATGAAAATTGTTATTGATGCTTTTGGGGGAGATAACTCTCCAGAGGAAATCGTAGAGGGGGCTGTTTTGGCTGTCCAAAAACATAAGGGCCTTCAAATTATCCTTACAGGGGATGAAGAGAAAATTAAAAATGTGTTAAATGGAAGAACGGAGCGAATTGAAATCAGTCATGCTCCCGATGTTATTTCAAATGACGATGTGCCAACTGAGGCAATTAGAAGAAAGAAGGAATCTTCCTTGGTGAGAGCTTTTGACCTTTTGAAAGAGAATGACGATATCGTCGCACTTGTTTCAGCGGGAAGCACTGGTGCAATTTTGACGGGCGCAATCATGAAAATCGGAAGAATCAAGGGTGTTCTTCGCCCAGCACTAGCTCCTGTGTTGCCAACAAAGACGAAAGATGATGTTATAATCATTGACAGCGGAGCAAATATTGATTGCAAGCCTATGAATTTATATCAATTCGGGCTTATGGGCTCAGCATATTATTCAATTATGTATAACATGGAAGCTCCAAAAGTTGGGCTTTTAAACATAGGAGTTGAAGAGCACAAGGGAACAGAGATGGTCAGAGAGTCCTATGGCCTTCTCAAAAACGCACCTCTCAACTTTATTGGAAATGTTGAAGCGAGAGAAGCTCTTTCAGGAAGTGTGCAAGTAATAGTTGCCGACGGCTTTGCAGGAAATGTCCTTGTAAAAGGGTGCGAAGGTGCTGTTAAAACTGTTATGTCAATCTTAAAGACGAGCATCAAATCGCATTTTATGAGCAAAATTGGGGCTCTTTTTATGAAAAAATCATTCAAGGAACTCAAAAATAAGATTGGCGGAAAGCAGGATGAACACGGCGGGTCTCCTTTTCTTGGATGCAAAAAGATTGTGATGAAAAATCACGGATCTAGCACAAGAAGAAACATCCTCGCAAGCGTTGATCAAGCCATCATTCTTTATGAAAACAAGCTTATCGAGAAAATTGAAAACGCTGTTAGCTTAGAGGTGGGCAATGAATAAGATAGGTTATGAATTTAAAGACAAAGATCTTATCAAAAGAGCACTGACTCATTCCTCAAAATCACCTTTAAATTACGAGAGACTAGAATTTTTAGGAGATAGTATTTTAGACTTTGTTGTCGGAGATTATCTGTTTATGAACTCGGACAAGCCTGAAGGACAACTCACTGTGCTTCGAGCTCACTTTGTTAGCGAAGCAAATTTATGCAAAGTTTTTGACCTACTTGAAATTGAAAAAGAAATTATCCTTGGAAAAAGTTGGAAAGGAGCTTTGTCAAAAGCAGTTAAATGCGACATTGTCGAAGCGGTTATTGCTGCAATTTATCTTGACGGGGGAATGTTTGAAGCAAGAAAATTTATCGTTGAGAAACTTGAGCTTGATACTTTTGACAGCGTCAAGGATGATAACTACAAGTCAAAATTGCAAGAGCTAATTCAAGCAAATTTTAAGTGCAAAATGACTTATGTAACTGAGAAAGACGGGGAGGGATTTACTTCAACTTTCTACATGGATGAAGATAAAATTACATCTGGCTATGGCAGTGACAAAACATCTGCTGAGCAGGATTGTGCGGAGAAAGCAATTAAGATTTTATTCAAAATATAAAGGAAAAAAATTATGATATTAAAGAAAATTGAAATGGCGGGATTTAAGTCCTTTGCTGATAAAACAGTTCTAGATTTCAATGAAAACTTTTCAGCTATTGTAGGACCAAACGGATGCGGAAAGAGTAATGTTGCCGACGCTATTCGCTGGGTTCTTGGAGAGCAAAAAGTTAAAGATCTTCGTGCCGAAAGCATGCAAGATGTCATTTTTAATGGAACAGAAAAAAGAAAGAGCTTGTCATATTGCGAAGTTTCTTTGTATTTTGATAACTCAACTAGATTTTTCTCAAATTTTGACTACGATGAGTTTATTGTTACAAGAAAACTTTATCGTTCGGGCGAAAGTGAATACTTAATTAACAAGAACACCTGCCGTTTGATGGATATTAACAATATTCTATACAACAGCGGACTTGGAAAGAGCGGATATTCTATCATCGGACAAGGAAAAATCACTGAAATTGTTGAAGCTAAGCCTGAGAGCAGAAGATTTATGTTCGAAGATGCTGCAGGAATTTCAAAGTACAAGAAAGACAAGACGGATGCCGAGAACAAACTTAACAAAACAAGCATGAATTTGGATAGAGTAAACGACATTTTGCTTGAAATTGAAAGACAGATGGGACCTTTGAAGAAACAGGCTGAAAACGCTAAAAAATATCTCGATTTAAAGGGACAACTTAAAGATTTAGAAGTTAATGCATACGTTTATCAATATGAAAATGCAAGTTCTGTTAAAGATAAAATTCGTTTAAAGTTAAAGTCTATTGAAGAGGAATTAGGACTTCGTCAAGGAGAGTTAGAACTTGCCACAAGTAACTATGAGAAAGCAATGAATGAAAACTCTTCTTTCGATAAAAAATTGGCAGAATTAAACAATAAAATTCTTGAACTTACTGTTTGCCTTGAAAAACAGGAAGGGGAAACAAAAGTTGCTAGAGAAAGAATTATCTACACTCAAAAAGAGAATGATAGATTGAATTTAGATCTTTCAAACTCTACAAAAATGCTTGAAATGGCAACTGAGCAAAAGTCTGACAAGCAAATAAATTTAGATAATATGATTTCAAGACTACATAGCTTGGAAAAGGGCTTTGATGAGCTTTCAGAAAAGTATTCAAGTGTGGCAAAAGAGTTATCGCTTAGTGAAGATGAAGCGGGTGAATCACAACAAAAAATGATCGAGGCTTTAGGCTCACTTTCTGATGTCAAGAGCAATCTTTCAAGATTTGAAACAGAAAAAGAACTTCTATCTTCAAGACTTGAGAATCTTAAAAAAGCAGTTGAGGAGCAGAGAAACAGAAAGAATGAGCTTTCAGTTTCAATTGAAAAGTCAGAGAGCAGTTTAAAGAGCTTAGATTCAATTATAAATCTTCTAAGCACTACATATAACGACAAGGCACTAAAGATAGAGCTAAACGAAAAGAGATTGAAAGAAAATCAATCTCAGATTGCCGACATTGTCACACAAATCAAAGTTTGTGATAACAGAAAGAGATTGCTTTCTGATATGCAGGCTCAATATGAGGGTTATGCATATAGCGTTAAGAAATTGCTTAAGGAAAGTGAAAGAAACAGCAGTATTAAATCAAAGATGATTGGTGTTGTGGCATCTCTTATTAAGGTTCCAGAAAAATATGAAACTGCGATCGAAGTAGCACTTGGCAACAACCTTCAAAACATCGTTACATTTAATGAAAATGGGGCAAAAGAACTTATTTCATTCTTGAAAGAGAATAGACTTGGAAGAGCAACTTTCCTTCCAGTGTCATCTATGAAGAGAAGAGATCTTGACAGAAAGTTAATATCAAACACAAAAGGTGTTTTTGGCGTTGCAAGCGATTTAATTGAATATGAGAATAGAATTGACAACGTAATTTCAAATCTCTTAGGTGGAACAATTATCGTTGATACACTTGACACAGCGGTTAAGCTTGCTCAGGACAACAATTTTAGCTTCAAGATTGTGACTCTTGAAGGGGATGTCGTTAACACCGCAGGATCTATGACTGGAGGAAGCAAAAGACAAGAAGGATCAAATCTTCTTAATAGAGATAAAGAGATTGAAGAGCTTGGAAATGAAATTGTCACTCTTGAGATTAAAAAGACAAAGCTTGAGGAAGAATATAAGTCTATTTCTAACACTCTTTTAGAAGAAAAGATTGAGCTTCAGAAGGTACTCGATAAGAAGAACGCTTCTACAATTGAATTTACTGCAGAAAAGAGCAAAAATGACAGCTTTAAGACAGCTTTAAGCGAAATTGAAGAGGCGTTCAAAGCAACTGAAATGGAGTATCAAACGGTTGAAAACAAGCTTAAATATATTAGCAATGAGTTATCCAAATCAGCTACGCTTCAAAGTGCTTTAAGTGGAAATAAAGAGGATGCAGACCTGCTCATTAAACAGCGTAGAGAGAGAAATGAAGAGCTTCGCAAAGAAAGAGATGCAATAAGCAACAACTTAACATCAATCAAAGTAGAAATTGCTTCTTGCAAAGCACTTATTGAGAATGTTACAAACGATATCGCAAGACTTGAAAGCGAAATTATTAAGCAGCAAGGCAATATTGCTGATTACAAAGCTCAAATTTCTGACAATATGGAGTTTATAAACAACGCAGAGCTTATGATTAAGCAAAAACTTGCACAAGCTCCAACGTCAAAGAGCAAAGAAGAACTTTTCAGGCTCACTCAGTCGAGGGAAAACATCCAAGAAGAAAAGGAAGAACTTGCTAAGAAAATTAAGATTTTCGACGGACAAAAAGCTGAGCTTATGGACAACATCTCCAAGATTAACGATAAGAAGTTCAGAGAAGAGATGAACTTATCAAAAGTAGACTCTGACATCGAAGTAATGCAAGAGCGTATTTTTGAAGAATATTCAATGACATATCAAAACTGCTTAGAACACAAGAGACCAGATTTTGATATCTCAGTTGCTATGCCTGAAATAAGCAAAATTAAGAGAAGTATTTCCGCTCTTGGTGCTGTAAACGTGAACGCTATCGAGGATTGTGCAGCACTTCTTGATAGATATAACGATATGAATGGACAGGCTGAAGACCTTAGAAAAGCTCAGGATGATTTGAACAAGATTATTAAGGATTTATCA
>CALCWV010000044.1 GCA_937907645.1 uncultured Clostridia bacterium | reverse complement strand
TGATTAATTTTAATAGCAATTAATTTATTAAATAAATCATATTTTTTAATTTATTTTTAAAATTAATTTTTTTATTTTAAATAAATAATTTCTTCTTCAAATAAAAAGCCGTTATATGCTGCGATTTTTTTTATTAAATTAATTAATTTATTTACGTCCTCGCTTTTAGCATTATCTACGTTTACAATAAAGCCTGCGTGCTTGGTTGAAACCATAGCTCCGCCCATTCTAAGCCCCTTTAAACCAAGGACATCTATGATTTTTGCGGGGATAATATCAGCGTTACGCTTAAAAACGCTGCCTGCGGATGGCAGATTGTAGGGCTGCTTCTCACGTCTTATTGAAAGATACTCGTTCATCTTATTTAAAATGTCGTGCATATTGCCACTTTTTAATTTTAATTTAGCAGAAAGGACAATTTCATCAGTTAAAAAGCTATTTCTATATTCAGCTTTTAAATTATTTATTCTTTTTAGCTTTCCATTCTTTATTACTGTCAACTCTTCCAAAAACTCGAATATGCTGTGATTAAAAGCCCCTGCATTCATTTTAATTGCTCCACCAAGTGTTCCTGGGATGCCATAGCTCCATTCTAAGCCCGTAATCCCGTTATTTGCAAGGTTTTTGTTTAAAAGAAATAAGTTTACTCCTGCACCAACACAAACACTTTCAAATCCTTTATTTTTCTGTATTTTCATATCATTAAAATTTTTTAAAGAGACAATTAATCCGTCGAATCCATTGTCACTTGCCAGCAGATTGCTTCCATTTCCAATAATAAAATAGCGCATATTTGTGCTTTTGCAAATTTCAAGTAGCTTTTTCAGCTCTTTTATATTTTTAGGCTCGGCATAGTATTTTGCGTTTCCGCCAATTTTAAATGTTGTATGTTCCTTAAGCGGCTCATTTTCTTTTACTTCTAAACTTCCAAATATTTTACTCATGCTTGTATATATGTAATAGATATTTATTTTGTTAAAAGGTTGCCACTTTTCTCTTTACTTGCGAGGATGTTTTGTGATAAAATGTAGATGTTGGAGAAAGGGGATGAAATTAGTAGTTCAAAGAGTAAAAAATGCGACTTTATCCGTTGAAGGCAAGTTGATTTCTGAGATAGGGA
Organism: uncultured Clostridia bacterium; assembly: GCA_937907645.1. Classification (GTDB taxonomy): domain Bacteria; phylum Bacillota; class Clostridia; order Christensenellales; family UBA1242; genus Caccovivens. The sequence continues at coordinate 10,627 of CALCWV010000044.1, read as the reverse complement.
AAGGGTTGGTTGTTTTTCTCGGAATTGGAAAGGATGATTCGGAAAAAGAAATTGAATTCTTTTCGAAGAAAATCGCAAATATGAGAATTTTTGAAGACGAAAACGGCAAAATGAACTTATCGATTAAAGATATAGGCGGAGAGATACTACTTGTTTCACAGTTTACGCTATATGCAAACACATCGCATGGGAATAGACCAAGTTTCTTTGAAGCCGAAGAGCCTAAAAGAGCGAATCTCATGTACGAACAATTCTGTCTGTCGCTTATGGATTATGATATCCCAGTGAAAAAGGGCGTTTTTGGGGCAGATATGCAGATCGTTCAACATAATGATGGACCTGTGACAATAATTTTGTAAAAGGAGCAAAAAATGATTATTTTAGGAGATTATCATACACACACTAAATACTCAAGAAGAGGACATGGGAAAGGTACGATTTTGGAAAACGCTAGTGTTGCGGCAAACAAAGGGCTAAAACAGATAGCGGTGACTGACCACGGATTTAATCATTTCTTGTATGGTGTGAGAAGAAGAGAAATTCCTGAAATTAGAGAGGAAATTTTGACAGCTAGGGAAGTTTCTGGCGTGGATATACTCTTGGGAGTAGAATCAAACTTAGTCTCTTTAAACGGAGATATTGACCTAAAAGAAGAGGACTATGAGAATCTCGATATCATTCTCATGGGACACCACAAAATGGTTAATTTTAATGATTTTAAGAGCTTCTGCAAATTAGGTGTTGAAAATCTTATTGAAGGACCTTTTGCTCCAAGCAAAGATAGAATAAATAGGAATACGACAGCTTTTTTGAAAGCAATTGATAAAAATCCAATTGACATAATCACACATCTTAACTATGGATGTCCAACTGACACGCTTGCAGTTGCTAAACTTGCAAAGCAGAAGGGCGTTTTGATTGAGATTAATGGAAAACGTATACATTTCACGGATAGAGAACTTATCACAATGGCAGAAGAGGGAGTTAAGTTTATAATCAACTCAGATGCTCACTCACCAGACCGTGTTGGGGAAGTCAACAACTCAATCAATCAAGTTTTAAGACTAGATATTCCTGTATCACTGATTGTAAATCTTGATAAACTTCCAAAATTTAATAAAAAGAGGAACTAATGAGCTTTTCAAGGGACAGTAAAATTGACATTTTGAATTCAGGCACAATTGAAAATGATTGTTGTGTCCTAGCTTTTTTGTCGGGACTGTTCCATGGCTGCGGAGAGATATCAAAGTCGAATGGGAAGTACATCGCAAGCTTTGTGACAGATGTGCCAGAGCTATATGAATATCTGAATCAAGTTGTCCACAAGCTTTATGGAGAGTGGCTTGAAATTGAAATCGAAGACGATTATGTAATTAATAAAACGACATATTACAGGATTACGATGTCAAAAGAAAATTCGGAGAGAGTTTTAAACGACATTGGAATTTTGGAATTAACCCCAACTGGATATGAAATTATTTGGGGAATTGCACCAAGAATTGTGGCGGAGGAGTGCTGCAAAAAGGCGTTTATAAAAGGCGCATATCTTGGAGCGAGCACATCTAGCATTAGACTTGCAGGCGAGGAAGAGTGGAAGAAAACAACGTCGGGTTATCATCTTGAATTTACGTCGCACAGTCACCAGTTTTTAAGTGACCTTGCAAACCTACTCGCAGAATTTGGAATATTAAGCAAGCTTGTTGAGAGGAAATCTCTTTACGTGCTGTACATCAAAGAAGCGGAAATAATCAAGGATTTGCTCGCTTTAGTTGGAGCAAACAACAGCGTGCTTGCACTTTCTAACGAAATGATAACGAGAGAAAGAAGAAATAAAGTTAACAGGGAAGTTAATTGCATAAATGCAAATATAAATAAAACAATTGATGCAAGTATGCGTCAGGTTGAGGCGATAAATACTATTGCAGAAACGATAGGACTGGATTCAATCAGTGAAGATTTGCAGGAAGTCGCTATGCTAAGACTTGCAAACCCAGAGGAAAGCCTTGGAGATTTGTTGGAACTATCAACAATCAAGCTTACAAGGAGTGGACTGAATCACAGACTTAAAAAATTAGAAAAAATAGCAAAATCACTTAAGGATTAGGAGAAAGTAATGAAGGAATTTATACATTTACACTTACACACCGAATATAGTTTGCTAGATGGACTTGCTCGAATTGACAAGCTCGTTGACATTGTCAAAGAGAGAGGTTGGAGCGCAGTTGCTATCACTGACCACGGCAATATGTACGGCACATTGAAGTTGTATGAAAAATGTATCGTAAATGGAATAAAGCCAATTATTGGCTGCGAGTTTTATATTTCTCACGACAGATTTAATAAAACAAACAGAGAAGACACAGGGCACTTAATCTTAATCGCTAAGAACAATCAAGGATACAAAAACCTATTAAAATTGAATGCAATTGCGTTTAAAGAAGGATATTATTATAAGCCAAGAATCGACTACAAAGTTTTAGAGCAGTACAGCGAGGGACTTATCTGCCTTTCAGCTTGTTTAGCAGGACATATTCCACAATACATTTTGAAGAGAAGATATGACGAAGCGGATGAACTTGCTCTTTGGTTCAAGAGAGTTTTTAAAGACGATTTCTATCTTGAAATTCAAAATCACAATATCCCAGAAGAAAGGGAAGTTATGGTACATCTTGCCGAAATGTCAAAAAGACTTGGAATCAAACTTGTAGCGACAAACGACGTACACTACTTAAACAAAGAAGACGCAGAGCTTCAAGACGTTTTAATGTGCGTTCAGATGAGAAAAACTGTGGACGACCCAGACCGAATGAAATTTTCCACAGAGGAATTTTACTTAAAGACATATGAGGAAATGGCGGAGGCTATGCAGGGCTTTGAAGAAGCTCTTGACGTGCCAAGAGAAATTGCCGACAAGTGCGATGTTGTAATTAAAACGAAATCGCTTGGGGAAATTTATGGCGTTGACGAGAAATACAAGCTTGCACAGGACCAAAACTACATCCCAGTTTACAAGCCTGACACGGGCGAAACGGCATATGAATTTTTGCGCAGAATTTCCTATGAGGGACTACATAAGTACTATTCAGAAATAACTCCTGAACTTATTGATAGAATGGAGATGGAGCTAAATACTATTAAAGATCAAGGCTTCGTTGAATACTTCCTTATCGTTTGGGATTATATCAACTATGCTCGTCAGCATGATATCCCAGTCGGCCCTGGAAGAGGATCTGGAGCGGGCTCACTTGTAGCATATTGCTCAGGAATTACAGAAGTAGACCCTATCAAATATCACCTTATTTTCGAAAGATTTATCAACAAGGAAAGAGTTTCCATGCCCGACTTCGACGTAGACTTCTGTCCTGATAGATGCCAAGAAGTAATTGACTACACGAAGAGAAGATATGGGGAAGACCACGTTTCAAACATTGTCACATTTGGGACAATGGCGGCAAAGAACGCCATAAGAGATGTTGCAAGAGTATTGAATGCAACAAATGACATTATTCCAATTGTCAAGGAAATTCCTGGGAAAGTTCCAGACGGACTTAATCCTAAAAAACCTGTTTTGAAATACTATTTCGGAGCAACAGGTGACAGTAAATATGACAAATACATTATTCCAGATTTAAGAAGAGCTTATGAGGAAAATGACACAATAAGAAAAATCGCAGATATGGCGATAAAACTTGAAGGTGTGCCAAGACAGACATCTATGCACGCAGCGGGAGTTTTGATTGCACCAGAACCAGTCGATGACTACGTTCCTCTTGCTAAAAACGGGGATGACTTAGTTACGCAATATGACATGATCGAGCTAGAGCACTTAGGTCTACTTAAAATGGACTTCTTAAGACTTAAAACTTTGACCGATATATATAAAGCAATTAAATATGTCAAGGAAGATCACGGAATAGATATCGATTTCCACAAAATGGAATATGATGATCCAAAAGTTTTTGAACTTATTGCATCTGGAAACACGGACGCTGTGTTCCAACTTGAAAGTGGGGGAATGAAGAAGTTCATGAAGGACTTAGGTCCAACTTGCATGGACGATATTATCGCCGGAATTTCAATGTATAGACCAGGCCCTATGGATTCGATTCCTCGTTTCGTGGAGTGTAAAAAACATCCTGAAAAAATCTATTATGAGGATCCATGCTTAGAACCTATTCTTAATATGACTTATGGATGTATTGTGTATCAAGAACAGGTTATGAGTGTCGTTCAAGTTATGGGCGGATATAGCCTTGGACAAGCAGATAATATTCGAAGAATCATGGGAAAGAAAAAAGTCGACAAGATTGCCGCTGAAAAGATTAAGTTCGTCGACGGATGGGAAGATCCATCTGGAAAGAGGTCTATTCCGGGAGCTGTAAAACTTGGACACGATAGAGCTGTTGCAGAGAAAGTCTTCGATGCTATGGCGGAGTTTGCTAAATATGCGTTTAACAAATCCCACGCAGCAGCTTACGCCTATGTTGGATATCAAACAGCTTACATGAAATGTTACTATGAAGTTGAATATTTAACAGCCGTTTTGAACAACAGAATTACAAATATCGACGATATCAAAAAATATACAACATTTGCTAAGAAAGAGGGAATTGAAGTCCTCCCACCAAATATAAACAAGAGTATTACAGAGTTTAAAGTTGAAAACGGAAATATCCGCTTCGGACTTGCGGGTTTGAGAAACGTTGGGTCTGCGGTTGTCGATACAATCATTGCTGAGAGAAAGAAAGGCGGAGAGTTTAAGTCATTTGAAGACTTTGTTTCAAGGGTCGACGGAATGGCACTGAACAAACGCTGTTTAGAAAGCTTAATTATGAGCGGAGCATTCGACTGTTTTGGAAAATATAGATCACAGCTTATGGAAGTTTATCCAATGGCTGTTGAAAGAGCAATCAAAGAGGCTAAAAACAGAGACAGCGGGCAGATCTCAATGTTCGGCGGAGATATGGTCGAAGATACATCTTTCAATCAACTTGAATATCCAAGGATTAAAGAATTTAACAAAGAAACTCTACTCAAGAAGGAAAAAGAATTCGTTGGAATCTATCTTTCGGGGCATCCTTTGAATGACTATCTGGATAAATATGACAGCTTCACATTGACATCAGATATGATCGCTCCAAAGGAAGAAGATGAAATGGGCGAGGACGTGGACGATGCTGGCGAAGAGGAAGAAGTTAGCGAAAAATTCCAAGACGGACAGACTATAATCTGTGGCGGAATGATTGTTGAAAAGAAGAAACTAACATCAAAGAAGAGCAACAAAGATATGGCGTTCATAAAAATAGAAGATATTTATGGAAATATTGAAGTTGCTATCATGCCAAATGTATATCCAAAATTCAAAAATCTTTTGGAAGAGGATAATATGATCACTGTCCGTGGGAAGATATCATTTAGAAATGAAATTCCTAGTGTAATGGCGGAGGATATTATTCCGTGGAACAAAAAAGAAGAAGAAAGGGAAGAGGAAGTTAAAGACGTTCGCAAATTGTATATAAGATGTGATACTAAAAACTTCGATGAGTTTGAGAGAATTAAAAACATTTTATCCACATATCATGGAAACAACGATGTAGTTATAAAATGCACGTCATTAGGCAAGGCATTTAGCTACAGTCAAAAGGTTGATATCAACAATTACCTTTTGAATGAGCTATATGGTGTGCTTGGTGAACAAAATGTTATTGTGAGATAAAGTCTTCAAAAATAAAATATTTAAACATTTGACAAATATATTAGTTTAATGGTATTCTAAAATAGAATGAAGGGAGAAAAACTATGGGATTATTTAATTTTATAAAAAGACAACTCTTAGAAGTTATCGAATGGGAGGATTCAACAAAGGACACTGTTGTATATAAATATCCTCTTACTGACAGAGATGAAATTATGAACAGCTCAACTTTGATAGTTAGACCTTCACAAGTTGCACTATTTGTTCATAAAGGTCAAGTTGCAGATGTTTTCGCACCAGGAACATACAAGCTTTCAACAGAAAACATTCCAATTTTGACAAAGCTTTTATCATTGCCTACAGGCGGAAAAGTTAGAATTAAAGCTGAAGTATACTTCGTTAACACAAAGCAGTTCAACGGACTTAAGTGGGGAACACAAAATCCTGTTATGATGAGAGATGCTGATTTCGGAAACGTACGAATCCGTGCTTTTGGAATTTACTCATTCAAAGTTAGCGATGTAAAAGTGTTCATGGAAGAGCTTTTTGGAACAAATCAATTGTATACACTAGCTGATATGGCAGACTATATTAGACCTCAAATTATCCAAGGCGTAACAGATGCTATTGCTGAAAGTAAGATTAGTGCTTTGGATTTAGCTGCAAACTACAAAGAATTTTCAAAGGATGTTGTTGAATATTCACAAGAAGAATTCGCAAAACTTGGACTGAAATTAGTTTCATTGGTTATCGAAAACATCTCACTCCCAGAAGAAGTTGAAAAAGCTCTTGACGAGAGAACAAAGCTAGGCGTTATGGAAGACAAGATGGGAACATACACACAATATCAAGCCGCAAATGCTATGAGAGATGCTGCTCAAAATCAAGGAGGAGGAAATCTTGCTGGCCTTGGAATTGGACTCGGTGCGGGAAGAGGAATTGGAGAGCTGTTTGCTGAAAGCCTTAGCACAAAGAACAAAGAAGAACAAGTTGTTTGCGAAAAGTGCGGAGCAAAAATGAAAGCTAGTGCAAAGTTCTGCCCAGAATGTGGAGCGAGAAAAGGAGTTGTTTGTCCTAAGTGTGGAACAGCTCTCAGTAAAAATGCAAAGTTCTGCCCAGAATGTGGAGCATCATTAAAGAAGACTTGCAAAAAATGTGGAGCTGACTTAAAGAGCTCAGCAAAGTTCTGCCCAGAATGTGGAGCAAAAGTTGAATAATGCCAAAAGAAATTAAATCTGATTACAAAAAGTGTGATGGCTGCGGAGGAAATTTAATATTTTCTCCCAGTACACAAGGGTTACATTGTGAAAAGTGTGGGAAGGAAATAGATTTTCCCAAGAAAGGTATTTCCGAGAAACATCCGATTGAAGATTTTTCAAAAACTCAAGATAATCTTGCAGAATGGCAGTCTCAAAACAAAGTGCTTAAATGTGCGATGTGCGGGGCGAGCATAGTTTTAAATTCTTTAGAATATGCTTCGAATTGTCCATATTGTGGAAGCGCGATGTTGTCACTATCGGATGAACTTCCAGGGATTCCGCCAGATGCAATTATTCCTTTCGCTTTTGATGAAAAAAGCGCTGCTGAAAAATTTAAAAGCATAGCAAAAAAGAAAGTATTTGCTCCAAACGCTTTTAAGAAGAAATTGCCAACGAGCAAAATCAGAGGAGTATATATTCCATCGTTTACTTTTGATGCAAATACATTTTCAGTGTACGACGGAGTTTTAGAAGAAGATTACACTGTGACTAACTCCAAAGGGGAGAGAGTTACAAAGACGAGATCTTTCAGCGTTAGGGGAAAGAAAAATCTAGCTCACAAGGATGTAATGATTGAAACATCTTCAAAGATCAATCAAAGCCAGCTATCTCAGCTTCTTCCTTTTGATCATAGATACACCTATGCTTTTGACAAAAACTTCATTCGAGGATATGTCGTTGAACATTATAACGAAGAAACAAGTGGGAGCTACAAAGAAGCAAAAGCTGTAATGGATAGTAATATTAGAAGGATGATTTTAAAGCAGTATAGTTATGATAGGGTTAGATATTTGAATGTAAACACTATTTATAGCGATGAAAAATTCTTATACAAAATTTGTCCAATTTACTCGTTTGAGTATACATATAAAAATAAAGAATATATAACACTTATGAATGGCCAGACGGGAAAAGTTGGAAAGGGAATGCCAGTAAGCAAAGTTAAAGTTGGATTCCTAATTGTCGGAATAATTCTGGCCATTGTACTTATTATAATAATTATAACACTGGTGCAAGGTGGGGTTATCGGTCAAAGTTTATCATAGGAGGTGAAAGATGAACAAAATAGAAAGAGGAAAAACAGGTTTAATAATAATTGGTGTATGTGCGCTAGTTCTAGCTGTTGCAAGCTTAATCGGTGCTGTATTCGTAATTATTAACGGAATTAAGAGCGTAGCAAATCAAGTAAGTGTTGCAAACGTATTCGAGCTAGTTGGAGGAGCGATTTTGATTATAATTTCCTTCCTATTAGTATATGTTGGAATTTACTTTACATGGGTCGGTGCATCAATGAAAGCAACAAAGGGAAGCATTGCTGACGGAGATCTTTGCAAAGGAACAGTAAACATGACCAAATGCTCAAAATGTGGATCTCAGGTTGAATCTGGAGATGAAGCATGCGCAAATTGCGGAGCAAGCTTAAAAAAGAAAAAAACTTGTCCAAAATGCGGAGCTGAAGTAAGAGCAAACGCTAAACACTGTACAAAATGTGGTGAACAGTTTTAATTAAAAAAACGGGATATCCCGTTTTTTTTGTTGCATAATTCAAATAAACAACTGTTATTTTAAATCAATATCGTTTTTTTATCAAAGCTTAGTACTCACTTCGTAGTTCAAATATTGCGACCTTTTCTTTGTTAACTCCAACAGGGCAGTCATACACGGCGAACTCGATAACGAGGTTGTATAAATCGTGATCTGCGATGTATCCCATAAGCTTTGAAAATCCAGGAATGTTCCAAAGTTTGTCGTCCTCTAAGTTTGAATGTACGTTGTATTGTGGGTTTTCATAAATATTTCTATGAGTTGCCTCGCTGTCTGTTCGCGCAGTTAGGTCCACAGTGTCGTTGCCATATTCGCGCTTCACTTTGATATCTCCGAGAAGGACAATATCTTCCGCATAGTCATTTGCTGAAACGCAGATTGTTACAAAATCCTTGTAGTTTTTTAGCTCACTTTTGCACTCATCAAGATTTTTGACAAATATAACCTTCCCAGAAGTGTGGTCAGGATCCCTCATGCAATACTCATCCGCATTTGTTCTTTCAAAAAACTTTTCAATGCTCTTTATATCCTTAACATCGAAGACATCTTCATCAAAATAATTTAACTTTAATTCTTTCATTTTAAATACGCTTTCACGCTTAGTTTTTATTATCATGTTAAAACCTCTTTTATAGAATAGCATTTTATTTTGTAAAATACAAATTTTAATGGCAAAAATTTCAAAAATAGTAAAATATTAGGAAAAAATTGTTGACAAAATACGTGCATTATGATAATATAACAACGTCGCAAATAAACATGCAGGTGTAGTTCAGTGGTAGAACCCCAGCCTTCCAAGCTGGTTGCGAGGGTCCGATTCCCTTCACCTGCTCCATGGGCTTCCATAGCTCAGCTGGATAGAGCAACGCCCTTCTAAGGCGGAGGTCGAAGGTTCGAATCCTTCTGGGAGCACCAATTTATTTTAATTGACCCTTTATGGTGGTCGTAGTTCAGTTGGTAGAACGCCAGATTGTGGCTCTGGAGGTCAAGAGTTCGATCCTCTTCGATCACCCCATATACTTTCTAAAATGCGTCACCTATATTGGGGTGTCGCCAAGTGGTAAGGCATTGGATTCTGATTCCAACATCCGCAGGTTCGAATCCTGCCACCCCAGCCATTTCGTGTAGGGAGGAAGGTAAATAGTCAATAATGGGGTGTCGCCAAGTGGTAAGGCACACGATTTTGATTCGTGCATCCGTAGGTTCAAATCCTGCCACCCCAGCCACTTTTATTTTTATGGCATGGTTTACTAGCTCAGTTGGGGCGACGCGTTAAGAAAAGTTGCCGGTGGCAAGTTTTTAGCCAAAGCCGAGCGTGAAGACCTGAACGCTCCGGAAGACGCTTTGTGGCTACCTTAAGAGCAAGGTTGGAGTTCTAATAAAACTCTGTAAAAAAGAATTAAATATGTATGGTTTACTAGCTCAGTTGGGGCGACGCGTTAAGAAAACTTAATGTTATTAAGTTTTTAGCCAAAGCCGAGCGTGAAGACCTGAACGCTCCGGAAGACGCTTTGCGGCTACCTTAAGAGTGAGGTTGGAGTTCTGATAAAACTCTGTAAAAAAGAATTAAATATGTATGGTTTACTAGCTCAGTTGGTAGAGCACTTGACTTTTAATCAAGGGGTCCCGGGTTCGAGCCCCGGGTAAGCCACCAAAAGAACAGCGAGAGCTGTTTTTTTGTTGCCCCGGGGCATTCAACAAGGAAAAATCCTTGTTGAAGATTGCTCTGCAATTCGAACCCGGGACTCCCGGTCGGATTCCATGCCTGTTAGGTATCGTTATATAAGCTTCGAAACAATTGTAAATCATCAAATTTACTTTTGAAAAAAAATTTGGATGCATCGTATCATCGTTCAATGTAATATGACAGTAGAAATCAAAAGATTTTTCTTGGATGTTGGCGTTTTAGGGTTCCCAATTAAGTGATCTTATTGGGGTTCATAAAAGGGCAAAAGTCTGAAAAATAATTGATTTCTGCGGGTGTGCGAAGCAAGCGTTTTCAAACGCGCGCTAGCTTAATGCTCGGCCATTCGAGAAATCTCTTTCTGAGCTTTCTCTCATAACGCACCCCGTGGTAAGCCACCAAAAGAACAGCGAGAGCTGTTTTTTTGTTGCCCCGGGGCATTCA
>CALCWV010000043.1 GCA_937907645.1 uncultured Clostridia bacterium | reverse complement strand
AATGGAGAAATTTCGCAAGAAGAATATGACGATATGTTCAAAGATTACAGCGGTGGAATTGAACTTGAAGGAATAAAAGTTCTTCGTAGGCCAAGTGCATATAGTTACGATACTAATTCTGAGACTAGCGAGTATTATAAAGTCTTTAGCGAAGATATTTTTAAATACATCAACTATCTTTATGGTTCTTTACAAGGATATTCATCTCAAGATAAATATCCTGCAGAAAATATTTTTAAAGCTTTAAGTTTGGTCGAAGATGAAAAAAGTGTAAATCTTAATGCGCTTGCATCCAGTTATATGAAAGAGGATACAGATCCAGATAAAGAACAATTTAAATATTTCTACGATGCTTTAAGATATCAAATAACAAGCGTGGTTACAAAATATGGATATGACGACAATGGAACAATAAAGTATGTAATAGAAAGTGAGCTTCCAACTGGAGTTGATAAGTCAACCCTTCCTTCATACATGGAGGTTACGGCAGATTTAAACAAAGGTTGGAATTGGTTTAAATCTGTAAATGGAGATGGTTATAAAACATTTAATTACTCTTATAATGACGACATGGATTTAACTGCTTATTTTTATGCCATGGATTTTAGTCCGAATGGATCTTCAACTGAAACTGTTCAACAGGAAACCAATGGACGTGTCATAACAAAAATTAACCCTGAAAAAATGAATTTCAATGATATTGGGCAATATTACAGAGATTTAGGTCAAACCAACTACACCTCAAAAGTCACGAATGAGGACTTCTCCTATGCCCTTGGATATGCAATCTATTGCATTGTTTTGGGATTGAATCCAAATGAAATTGGATGGAACAATGGAGAGTTCCAAGTTAGGGGATATCAAAAGGTTGTGGATGCTGAAAATCCTGAAAACAATAAGTCTTCAGCGAAAGTTGCATTTGAAGATATCAAAGCACTTTTCGAGAAAAACGGATCATATGTTGGACTTACAACTAGGGATAAGAAAAACATCGCTGAATATATCCTTGAAAAAGTTATTGGCACAGAGGCTCAAAATTATGGAGTTCAACAGCTCTATTACAGGGACGTAGTTACAGCAATTGTTGACTATTGCGGAAAGTTGACAACGATTGGATCCTCAACAGGTGGATCGACAGATGTCGGAAGCAACTTCATCGCATCAGAAATTATTGATTATCCGGGAACATCATTCTTCGTTTCACAAGACGAAACAAACGAGTTCGAATATATTAATTCATTTGAATATCAAAGCTTTGTGATTATGCCAAAGGGCGAAACAAAGATAACTGATATTTGGCTTGACTTCCAGTATATTGCAAGGGACGGAGCAGTAATACTAGACGACAAGAATTTATATATCGACATAACAGTTTCAGTCAACTGGTGGACGGGAACAGAAATGAAGGTTATCAAAGAGACAATCCGTGTCTACAATAACTCATTTGATCCTGGAGAGGAGGGCTCAATCCTTATGTTTGAGCTTGATGACAAGACTGACGGATTTGGCGAGCCAGTTAAGATTGGAAAATTTGAGTGTGACGAAATAGACGTTGAGAAGAGTGAATATAAGGAATTAGATGAACATACAAAACTTAATAAGCTTGTTCTCAAAGGAGCAACAGATGCTCGTCTTTACTATCAATTAGTTCAGAATGAAGAAGATGAAAACGGAAGATATGGCGCATATGGAAAACTTGACAATGAAAGAATTTCAAGAGAGCATCCAAATATGTCATATTTAGAGATCACATTTGATGTTGCAAAGCCATCAGGCGACTTCTCAAGAAACTATGACTTCTACACAGGTTTCTCTCAATTCAATGACGCAGAAACAGATTACAGTGGGTTCCAATGAGAGGATTAGTAGTTAAGAAAAACGCGGACAAATTTCATGTTAAGTTTGGTTCGCAGGAAGTTATATGTATTGCGAGAGGGACATTAAAGCAAAACGGAATATTCGTTGGCGACAAGGTGAATTTTGACAAAAAAGCGGCAGTGATTGAGGAGATTCTTCCAAGGAAAAATCTTCTTATCCGTCCGCCAATGGCAAATCTTGACACAATGATTATTACAATCGCCCCAAAGCCTTTGCCAGACCTCTATTTAGTGGACAAGCTCATATTATTCTGCTTTGTAGAAGGGATAAATCCGATACTTTGTGTGAATAAAATTGAGGGGCAAGATGAATTTTACAGCAAAATTGAGAAAATATATTCTCCAATTTTGAAAGTAGTTAAAACATCTGCATTGAATAATAGCACATCCGAGCTTGAGAAGTGTATTAAAGGGATTTCGGCTTTTGCGGGACAATCCGCAGTGGGCAAGTCCTCACTTATTAATTCCATTTTCAAGGAAACGCTAGAAAAAACTGGCGACTTTGCAAAGAAAGTTGAGCGAGGCAAGCAGACGACTCGAACAGTGACGCTATATCAAACAAAAAATGGATATATTGCCGACACGGCAGGATTCTCAAAGCTGGACGAAAGTTTAATTAACTTAGAGCCAAACGAGATTGCGAAATATTATCCAGATTTTCTGCCATATATTGACAAGTGCAAATATAGATCTTGCTTGCACAAGCATGCGAGCAATTGCGGAGTTGTTGCAGCTGCAAACTCAAATTTAATTAGCCGTGAGCGTTATGAAAACTATCTTAAGTTTTTGGAAATAAAAGAACTAACAAAAAAGGTGCGTAAAAAATGAAAAAGTACACATATATTTCTGTTTCAACAGATCCGATTCTGTCCTATCAAGATATCGTTGAATATGCCAAGTCACTCCAGGGATTGACAGACTTTTTGCACTGCGATGTCATGGACGGGAAGTTCGTTCCAAAGACAACTTTTGATTACAATTTAATAAAGACCATCAATGCTAACTGTCTTTTGCCACTCGATGTTCACCTTATGGTCAGTGAACCAAGGGATGATATTAAAAAATACATTGAAGCTGGTGCAAACATTATCACTGTGCACTATGAAGCGTTTGAAGACAAAAACAAGCTTGTTGAAACGATAAAATACATCAAAGACCACAATGTTTTAGCCGGAATTAGTCTAAAGCCGGAAACATCCTTTAAAGAAATTAAACCATATTGCTATGACGTGGATGTTGTGCTTGTTATGTCAGTAACTCCGGGGGCGAGTGGACAAAAATTTGGCAATTATGCTTATCCAAAAATCAAAGAGATCGATGCTTTCAGAAAGGAAAATCAGCTTAATTTCAAGATTGAAGTTGACGGTGGGGTAAACACAGAAAACGCCAAGTTGCTCACAAATCTTGGCGTAGACATTTTAGTTAGTGGAAGCTGCGTTTATAAAGCAAGCAATCGAGAGGAAGTTATAAATAGCCTTAGAGGTTAGGATTGTAAAATTTTAACATTCCCACACATTATATCAAAATATGAAAAGGTTTGAAGCGAACCATTAGTTGTTATTGTAAACACACTGGGATATATGTCCTTAATGGTCGCGGACACCTTTTCTATTTTTTTTCGCCCGCGATTGATCGCCAGCCAAACTGACTCTCCTTTGAGATTCTTTACGTTATTCTTAACATCTGCGAGGTTTAAATTAGATCTTTTCATTATATCTCCTATATTATTTAATACTTATTGCCATGTTTTACTTTTTTAAACATTTTGTCATACTTGTCTGATTTTGAAAATAGAATATAACGATATCGAAGTTAGAGGAGGAAATATGGCTTTTGAATCAAATAATTTTCAGGTGGCAAAAAAGTACAGATTGCCCCAAGGGGAGGTCACTGTAGAGTGTAGCGTCCCAGTAGAAGGTGAGGTCGAAAAGATCTTCACTATTTCAACAGATGTTTCTGTTGGCACAAATGAAGTCCTTGCGGGGAGTGTAAATTATACAGGGGTAATCGAAACATGCATTATCTATATGTTAGAGGGTGGAGAAGTTGGATCAACTCACACATCTTGTACTTTTTCATCAAAGTTTGAGGATAACAGCATAGCAGTTGGTCAAAAGCCAATCATCCGTGTTAGAGTGAAAGACTATAAGGTCGATAAAGTTGCAAATGGCAATGTTACAATCACATATACTTTGGAACAAATGGGCTTTGTTGTAACAAATCAAGAAGTAAAATCTATCACATCAAACGACGAGGATGTTTCAGTTAAAAAAGAGGATATGAAGGTCGTTCATCTCATCGGAGATAGATGTTCATCTATTTGTGCGGACATCCCACTTACAACAAGGGAACCTATCAAAAAACTTCTTCTTTGCGAGTGTCAAGCGTCAGTTAAAGATGTTGAACCAGGTTTAAACTATGTTGCTGTTTCAGGCGAAATTGTTAGCAGAGTTCTCTATTTAACAGAAAACGACAAGTTTGAAAGTGCCTATGTTTTTGAGAATTTCAGAGAGGAAATTGAAATTGAGGGAACAAGCAGGGAGAGTACAGCAGAGGCCTTTGCGTTTGTTAAGTACAGCGACGTTAAAGCGGTGGTTGACAATGACGAAAAGGGCGCAAGAGTGCAAATCTCCGTTCCAGTTGATATCTGTGCGCTTGTTTACAATGAGGTAGATATTGAGGTTGTTGCAGATCTATATAGCACAAAGAACGAAATTGGAGTAACAACAGAAAGCTTCTCAATGACAAAAAATCTTCCAAGCGAAGTTGTAGAAGGGAAAATTGAAGGAAATCTTGTAATCGAAGACGATAAACCTCGTGTGGACAAAATTCTATTCAGTGGCGGAAACTCTGTTGAAATCTTAAACACGTATCAAGATGACGACTTCGTTAAACTAGAAGGAATTGCTCGCACAACAGTAGTTTATCTTAACGACGAAGAGTCTTCATTAAATGCAGTAGAAATCGAAATTCCTTTCGTCCTTTCAGATAGAACAAATCTTCCAGAAAATGCTGAAGTTACAACTACAGCCGTTATTGCAGACGTTGACGTTGTTGTTAAGAAGGGCAGAGAGTTGTTCTATGACGCAAAAGTTAAGGCAACAATTACAATGAGTGAAGATGAGGTGTCCGCTGTGATCTCTGAAGCAAATCTTAGCGACGAAATCCCTGAGCGTGATTATGCAATGGAAATCGTATTTGGCAAAGAAGGGCAAACTCTTTGGGATATCGCTAAATACAAGAAAGTTAAGGAGTCATTAGTTGCAACTCAGAATCCAGACATTGAATTTCCTCTAACTGAGGACAAGGAAATAATCCTATTTTATCAAAACAACAAAAAGTGAGCATATTCATAGTTTTTACTCCTCAACTATTGAATAATGTATCAATTTTCAGTAAAAAATCTCCTTCAAACAAGGAGGTTTTTTTATATGAAATACATACTTTCTGCAATCTGCATTGTCGTTCTTGGCGTAGTTTTTGCTATCGTTGGCTTAACCCCTCCTTCATCTCAAGAGAACACAGACTATTTGCGTGTTCACATCCGTGCAAACTCAAATTCAAGTGAGGATCAGGCTGTAAAATATATTGTCAGAGATGCTGTTGTGGAAGCGCTTATTCCTGTCCTTTCAGAAATAGAAACAAAAGACGAAGCCGAAAAAGTTTTAACTCAAAACCTTGCATATATTGAGAAAGTTGCGAATGAAGTGCTTAAAAGCGAGGGCTTTTCATATACTTCCAAAGCATATATTTCAAATGAATATTTTCCTACAAGAACTTATGAAGAACTGACACTTGACAGTGGATATTATGACGCTCTTATTTTAGCTCTTGGCTCAGGAAATGGAAATAACTGGTGGTGTGTAATATATCCAGCATTTTGCTTCACAAACACAAAAAATTCCGCGAATTATGTTTATATTTCGAAAATTTGGGAAATAATAAGGTCAGTTACAAGAAAAACGGAGGGAAAATGAAAAAAACTTTACTTGGTGCAAGTGCATCGATGATGATATTGCTTTCATCCTTACTTGGAGGAGCTACATATCAAACGTGTGCAAAGGCGGAAACTGGGATCGTGGAGACGAATGTAACTGAAACGCTAACGACCAGCGAAACTAAGACTGTACAAAAGAAATTGAAAAACTGGGGATATTACAAAGGCTCAGTAGACGGCATCTATGGATCTAAAACAAAGCAAGCTGTGAGATTGTTCCAAAAGAAAAACGGACTCACTGTAGACGGGATTGTGGGCAAAAACACAGCCCGAGCTTTAGGCATGACGATTAGGGGATCACAAACGGGCAAAGCTACGAGCTCAGATCTTTATCTTCTTGCAAAGTGTGTTTATGCTGAATCGAGGGGAGAACCTTATCAAGGGCAAGTTGCGGTTGCGGCAGTTATCTTGAATCGTGTCAAGAGTCCAAGTTTCCCAAATACAGTTTCAGGAGTTATCTATCAGCCATATGCATTCACAGCAGTATCTGACGGACAGATCAACTTAGAGCCAAACTCAACAGCTTATTCTGCAGCGCAGGACGCTTTGAATGGCTGGGATCCTACATATGGTTGTCTTTACTACTATAACGCAAGCACAGCAACGAGCAAATGGATATTTAGTCGAAAAACAGTCGTCACGATTGGAAAGCACGTGTTCGCAATATAGGAGGGAAGTATGGAAAAAACTAAAAAAGTAAAAAATGAACATAGAAAAAGTAGAACTATTGTTGGACTTTCTGTTGCAACAGGAATCTTAGGGCTTTCAACAATCGGCCTTGGAATCGCATATGGGATTACACAATCAACAACTAATACATATAGCACTCAACTTGAAAATGTCTATCAGCGTAATCTTTACAACCTCACTGAAGGCGTAAACAATATTGAAACGAAGCTCGGAAAAATCTTAGCG
>CALCWV010000042.1 GCA_937907645.1 uncultured Clostridia bacterium | reverse complement strand
AGATTGAAGTAAGATAACTAAAAGAACTATTTAATGAATTAAAAAATTCAACCATATCAGGTTGAATTTTTTTTCGTCCTAATACTAAATTAAACAAGGGCTATTATGTTATATTATTATAACATAATAGTCCTTTTTTATTACTATTAATCTTTATGACAAATTCTGTTTAATTTCGCTAAAAGCGTTTATTTTTTTCAATTTTACTAATGCTATACTCTAAGCAAGGAGGCGTTATGAAAGTAAAGAGCAGAATTTACAACGGAGTTTTGTATCTATTACTCTGCGGAGAATTAGATGAACACTCAGCTGAATATGTCAGAAACGAGATGGATACTATGTTTTCCAAAAAGGGCTTTGGTCAAATAATAATTGACCTATCCGAGCTTGATTTTATGGATAGCACGGGAATAGGAGTCTTGTTAGGGAGATATAAGAGGATGAAAGACAGGAAAATCCCAATTTATATCTGTAATCCTTCAACACATGCAGAAAAAATATTTAAGATGACAGGGCTTTATGATTTAATGCCAAAAATTGTTTAGGAGGGATTATGAATAATAACTATATGGAACTTAGATTTAAATCTACATCTGAAAATGAGGGCTTTGCAAGAACTTGCGTGGCTGCTTTCTGTTTACAATTAGATCCAACTTTAGAGGAACTTAATGATATAAAAACAGCTGTTTCTGAAGCAGTTACAAATTGCGTTGTCCATGCTTATCCTGAGGGGAATGGGGAGATTTATTTGAAAGCTGAGATTACAAACGACCTTTTGAAAGTCGTTATTTCTGACAAGGGAATTGGAATTGAGAATATTAGGCAAGCTAGAGAGCCTTTCTATACAACAAAGCCTAGTCAAGAGCGTAGCGGCATGGGCTTTGCAATTATGGAAAGCTTTATGGATAAAATGAATGTTGAAAAGAATGGAAATAGAGGATTAAAGGTCACACTTTTAAAGCAAATTAAAACTAAAGAGGCTTGTGTAGGTCGTGAATGTTAGATAGCGAGGAAATTAAAAAACTTGTCCTTGAGGCACAAAAGGGAGATGAAAATGCCAAAAATATTTTGGTTAATGAAAATTCTTCCTTAATTAAAAGTGTGATTAAGCGCTTTAAGGATAAGGGAATTGAATATGAAGATTTATATCAGCTTGGGTGTTTGGGATTTATCAAAGCCATCAAAAACTTTAATGCAGAGTATGATGTGAAATTTTCAACTTACGTTGTTCCTATGGTCATCGGTGAAATCAAAAGATTTATGAGAGATGACGGGGAAATAAAGGTTTCTCGTTCGCTTAAATCGCTGAATTTATCGATAAACAAGTTTGTTGAAAGTTACTATGCAATAAACAAAGAGAAGCCTTCTATTGAGCAGATCTCTAAAGAATTTAATGTTGATGAGCAAGAAATTATTATTGCAATGGAAGCATCAAAGAAGCCTGTTTCACTTTTTGCTCCTTTGGAAAGTGAAGATTCGGATCTTTTAGTTATCGATCGCTTTGATAGCTTGAATAATGATAACAGTATTATGGATAAAATCACTATCAAGGAAATGATAAAGGCACTCTGCGAAAGAGATAGAAAAATCATTTTAATGAGATATTTTTATGACCGAACACAAAGTGAAGTAGCAAAAAAACTTGGAATTTCGCAAGTCCAAGTTTCTAGGCTAGAGAATAAAATTTTAGAATCTTTTAAACTTAAATTATCTTAAATTTAAGAAGTTTGAATTGTTAAAAGTCTCTTTCTCTTTTTTCTTAATTAAATCTCTAATTTTTTGATTAATATCAAGGCTAAGAGCCCCCTTTTTTTCAATTAATTTCTCAGTTTTTCCAGCAAATGTTTGTTTTTTGCTTTCATTTAATCCATTCTTTTTAACATCTTTTATAACGTCAGTTCTTTTAATATCCTTCGTATCAATAGCCTCTGTGCGAGGAGTGTGCCTTATAGGGTGTTTTCTGTGATGATTGCTGTTGTCAACTTGATTAGTGTTGTTATTTCTTCTAATATCAGTGTTGTCATCAACAGGAGCTGGATGAGTATCTACTGCAGTAGCGCCGTTATTTACAAGAGGGGAATTATAATATCCAGTTCCAAAAGGTCTGTAAGTGTCAATGTTTCTATTTAAAGGCTGATAAGTGTCGGTATTTCTCGATGGATTTGTTATTCTGTTATAATTTCCATTGTATATGCCGTTGTTATAAATCCCATTATTGTATGCTGCGTTGTTTATTGCGCCATTATTTACGATCCCGTTATTAATGGCTCCGTTGTTTGCTGGCGGACATACGCCATTAGGACAGTTATTTTGATTTATTGTCCCTGGTTTATTACAAATCCCGTCATTACAGGGACTGTCAAGGTCCTTATTAGGAAGAGTAGTAAATCCTTTGTCATTGTCTGTGTTATTTTTGTTATTTAAATCATTTAGAAGATAATTGTAGAGAAGATCTTGCATATTCTTTGAGTTATCTTCTTTTTTTGTGTTTTCATCGACTACTTTATCAAGGTTATTGTAATCGAAGGAAGAATCCTCTATGTTTAATATGCTCTCAATACTATTTAGTGTATTAATTAAGTTTTTATAGTAGCTGGACTGAGAGTTCATACAGTTGGATAACCTGTTAACTTTGGCTGAAATTTGAGTTGTTGACGAGTTTCTGTCTTTATAATTTCTGCTTACATCAGTTGCAGCGCGGACTAATTCTGATCTTGATTCGTCTAAGCTTCGAGTGTTTTTTGATAAAGCTGTTGTTAAATCGATAAGAGCTTTTTTATCCTGATCAGTTAGTTTCAATTCCTTATTTGTGATTGCCTTTTTAATCATTGCGTTTTTCGTTGAGATAGCTGTTTTATATGACGTCTGATTATTGTAAATATCCTTAGTTGCTTGATATACACCTGTGAGATTTTCATCTAAATTATTTTCAAGCGAAATATTAGGAATACTGCTCATGTTTTTGTTGATAGCATTAACAGTGTTGTTTAAAAAATCAATTTGATTTGATAAATTTGAGATGACTGCATCTTGTGAGCTTCCACATCCTGTGATTCCAAGGCAAGATGCTAGACACAATCCGATTATAATAGTTTTTTTCTTCATAAAACCTCCTAACTCAGGATTAGTATTTGCAGTTTGAAGGATTTTATTCAGAATTCCTAGATGCTTAAATTAGTTGTTTATCTTTTTATAATGAGGCAACCATATTTTAAAAGGAGAAAACATGAACGCAAAAGAACGTGATCTTGCCTATAACAAATATGTAGAGGCTAGGATTCCAAAGACTAAAGCATGGCCATCACTATTTAATTCGTTTTGGGTGGGTGGAGTAATCTGTATGATAGGACAGGGAGCAAGTGACTTGCTTCTTTACTGTTTCCCAGGGATGGCTGAGCAGACGGCGAGCACTTATGCTTCAATTTTTTTGATTTTCCTTGCGTCGTTGCTTACTGGAATTGGTGTTTATGACAAAATAGGAAAGTTCGCGGGCGGGGGCTCAATAGTTCCTATCACGGGTTTCTCAAATTCTATTGCGAGTCCATCTGTAGAATTTAAAAACGAAGGAATTATTTTTGGGATGTGTGTGAAGATGTTTACAATTGCTGGACCTGTAATTGTTACAGGAATTGTTGCGAGCATTTTAGTAGGACTAATATACTTGTTTGTGTGAGGTGAAAAGTGGCTAAAAGACAATCAATTTATTTTTATAACAAGCCTGTGATCTCTGGCTCATATTCTATCGTTGGGCCTAAGGAAGGACAGGGCCCTTTTGGACAATATTTCGACTTTGTTATGGAAAACGACCTATTTGGAGAAAAAACTTATGAAAAAGCTGAAAGAAAGATGATTGAGCATGTGATTAAAGGTGCTATTAAAAAATCTAAGGTCGGAGCGGATAATATTAATTTAATTTTGTCTGGAGACCTTTTAAATCAGATTATAAGTTCCTCATATGCAGCAAGGCAGTTTAGTATTCCTTATCTAGGACTTTTTGGTGCATGTTCAACAATGGCAGAAACGCTTGCAGTTGGAGCGATGTTAATTGATGGTGGATTCTTTAATAATGTTGTCTGCTCGACAGCTTCACATTTTTCAACAGCAGAAAGGCAGTTTAGATTTCCTCTTGAGCTTGGAAATCAACGAGTTCCAACCTCTCAGTGGACTGTAACAGGGGCTGGAGCATGTGTATTGTCTAAAGAAGGCACTGGGCCGAGAATAACAATGGCAACATTTGGGAAGGTCGTGGATTACAACATTCGTGATGTAAACAATATGGGTGCAGCAATGGCACCTGCGGCGGCAGATACAATTTTAACCCATTTTAAGGATACCAAGAGAACTCCCGATTATTATGATTTAATAGTTACAGGGGATTTAGGAAAACTTGGAAGTGAGATTCTGCTGGATTTGTTGGAAGAAAAAGGTTTGAATTTAGGAACTAACTATATGGACTGTGGTCACGTTTATTTTTCAAGAAAACAAGACACCATGTGTGGTGGAAGCGGGTGTGGATGTAGTGCAAGTATTTTAAATTCTTTTATAATTGGAAAACTCAACAAGAAAGAAATTAATAAAGTGCTATTTTTGCCTACGGGAGCATTGATGTCGACAACGGCTTCACAACAAGGAGATTCTATTCCTGGAATCTGTCATGCTGTTGTCATTGAGAATATTGATTAAGGAGGAAAAATGGAATACTTTTTAACATATTTATGGGTCTTTTTAGTTGGTGGAGCTGTTTGTATGATAGGTCAAATTCTTATCATAACAACAAAAATCACATCAGCTAGGATTCTTGTAACCTTTGTCCTCGTGGGAGTTCTTCTCGAAGCTTGTACGATATTTGAGCCAATAGCATCTGTTGCTAAAGCGGGGATAACAGTTCCTATTATTGGCTTTGGCGCGTCGCTGGCCAGGGGGGCAATCGGGGCTGTTAGAGCAACGGGATTAATAGGGGCTTTTACTGGTGGCTTGCAGGCGACAGCTGGAGGAATTGCAGCGGCGGTTGGTTTTGCGTTTTTGTTCGGATTAATATTTAAAGCGAGGACAAAATAAGATTATGTTGTATGGATTATGACATAATTGCTACAATATATTGATTTAAAAGCTTTTGTATTGTTTTTAGTTTTAAAATCATATATTAAAATGTGAAGAAAAAAAAGACAATAAAACAAAAATTATTATTGTCAGTTATGGTTATAGCGCTAGTTATAGCCATTTGTTTCATTTATATTGAGGTTGTAGTAAATCCAATTATTTTAAACATAGCAGAAGCTCAAGTTGATTCTCTTGGAACAACAGCGGTTAGTGATGCAATTTTTGAAGTTATTAATAATGAGAATGTGAGTTATAATGACCTTGTCACTATAACTTATGACGATGACAACACAGTTTCCTCTATTGTTGCTAATATGGAAAAATTAAACCATTTGGCGAGAGAGGTGTCAACAAAAGCACAGATTTTGCTTGATGAAATGGCGGATAAGACGGTAAAAGTAAATTTAGGGGCGTTCACAGGTTTTGAAGCCTTTGCTCAGTATGGACCAAAGATCAATTTAAGTCTTATGCCAATTGGGTCTGTAATTACAACGTTTGATTCTATTTTTGAAACTGCAGGTATAAATCAGACAAAACATTCAATTTATGTCGATGTCAACACAATGATTAGTGTTGTTTTGCCCACAAGTACAAAAAAAATCACATTCGTAACCTCTGCGTTGGTGTGCGAATGTGTAATCGTAGGAAAAGTTCCTGACATTTCTTACTTGTAATTAATCTAAAAGCTTTTTAAAGTCGTCTGGATAATCGATAGAAATCTCTATAGTTTCGTTGTTTCTTGGGTGTTTGAAGGTTATCTTCTTGCAAACAAGTGCTGTATGATTAATTTTATCGCTAGGTTGACCATATAGCTCATCACCAAGAAGTGGATGTTCTATGTATGACAGGTGAACTCTGATTTGATGTGTTCTTCCATTTTCAAGCGTAATTTCTAAAAGAGTGTAATCTTTGAAGTGTTTTATAGGTGTAATATATGTTTTAGCCGGCTTTCCAAGAGGTGAAACTATTCTTCTAACTTGATTTATACCATTGTTGCTGATAGTTTCAATAGGATAATCAAGAGTCATACTTTTTTCAATTTCTCCTACGCAAAGAGCATAGTATGTCTTTTTGATATCTTTAAGCTTGGAATATGTAAAGCTGTCTTTTGCAATTGCTACAAGCCCAGCCGTGTCTTTATCTAAGCGATTGACGATCCTTACAACAAAATCAGGGTCTTTTTCTTGCATATAATTCAAAACGGCTCCAGCCAAGTTTTCATCATAGTGAGATCTTGAAGGAGAGGTGGTGAGTCCTGCGGGTTTATTTACTACAAGCAAATATTCATCCTCATAAACGATTTCAAGGGGATGAGAGTTTGTTTTAAAGGTTGATTTTGGTCGGATATTCATTGCAATTGAAAGCATATCTCCAGCATTTAAAGGAGTTCTTGTGTTTGCAACCTCGTTATTTTTAAGTATAAGTCCACGCTTAGTTCTAAGCGAAGAAATATAGGTCTCAGAGAAGCCTTGGTCCTTTAAATAATAGTAAATAAATTCATAATTTTTATCAATAAAGAATGTTTCGTATTTCATATTGTTTTATTTTATATCTTTAAACTTTTTTTGTCAAATTTTAGTTGACTTTTTATCGTTATTATGTTAATTTTATTATGTATTTATTAAAAATCACTTACATAAAAGCGATGATGAAAGACTAGTACTTTAAATTAATCATTTTCAGAGAGGTTTTCAGATGCTGAAAGAAGGCTATTTGATGGTTAAAGGAATTCACTTTCTAGCTCCCAGTTGAAGTAGAAATATGTGTAGATTTGGGCGGGAACTCCCGTTATAGAGTTAATGAGGTGTGAATGCACGAAATTAGGTGGTACCACGGAGATTACTTCGTCCTATATTATGTAGGGCGATTTTTTTTAGACACAAGTAAATAAAGGAGAGAAAATGAGAGAAAAATTATTAGAAATAAAAGAAAACGCTCTTGCATTGCTCGAAAAATGTTTCGATGAAAAAGCTCTATGTGAAATTAAGGTAAAATACTTAGGAAAGCAGGGCGAACTAACCTCTGTTTTGCGTGGAATGAGAGACGTTTCACAAGCAGATCGACCTAAGATTGGTGCTTTGGTGAACGATGTAAGAAATGCAATTGAGACAAGAGTAAATGAACTTGCAAATAAGTTTGCTGAGGCTGAATTGAATCGCAAATTACAAAGTGAAAAAATTGATATCACTTTACCGGGACTTCAAGTTAAAAGTGGAACTCCAAGCATTCTTGAAAAACTTGTTGAAGAAGTCGAAGAAGTGTTTATGTCAATGGGATATGACGTTGTCGATGGTCCTGAAGTTGAAGAGGACAAGTTCAATTTTGAAATGTTAAACATTCCAAAGGGGCATCCTGCTCGTGACGCTCAGGACACTTTCTATATCGAAGACGAAAAAGTATTGCTTCGTAGTCAAACATCTCCTGTTCAAGTTAGAACAATGCTTGCTGCTGGGGGAAATAAGCCTGTTAGAATGATTTGCCCAGGCAAAACATATAGAAGAGACTCCGATGATGCAACTCACTCACATCAATTTATGCAAATTGAAGGACTTGTTGTAGATAGAATTGATAGAAATATTAGTATGTCAAACCTTAAAGGCACGTTGGAAACATTGTTCAAGAAAATTTTAGATGATAAGACACAAGTTAGATTTAGACCAAGTTATTATCAGTTCACTGAGCCTTCAGTTGAAGTTGATGTTACATGCTGCTCATGTAAAGGAAAGGGCTGCTCAATGTGTAAAAACACTGGCTGGTTGACAGTGTGTGGAGCAGGAATTGTTCATCCAAACGTTCTTAGAAACTGCGGATATGATCCTAATGAATGGTCTGGATTCGCATTCGGATTTGGCGCAGAGAGAATTGCTATGGTTAAATATGGAATGACGGATATCAGAAAGCTGGACAATCAGACAGACCTAAGAGAAACAGCTGCTTTTGATAGAAGGGAGGGTTAATATGATTAGTTTAGAATGGATTAAAGACTATATTGATATTGAAGATCAAGACCCAAAAGAACTTGCTGTAAAAATTACTAAGGCAGGCGTTAACGTAGAAAAAGTCATATCAAATCATATAGATCACCTTGTTATAGGAAAAGTTTTAAAGTGCGAAATGCATCCAAACAGTGATCACTTGCATGTTTGCCAAGTTGACCTTGGAAATAGAGTGGAGCAAATTGTTTGTGGAGCCCCAAATGTTAGAGAAGGACTAAAAGTTATTGTCGCTCTTCCAGGATGTAGGCTTCCAGGCGACTTTGAAATTAAGCCAGGAAAGATCAGAGGAGTTGAATCAAATGGAATGCTTTGCGCGCTCTATGAGCTTGGTTTAGAAAAGAAAACAGAAGAAGCTTATAGCAGAGGAATTGCAGAAGTTAAATCCGACTTGCCGGCAGGGACAGATGCTAATGTGTACCTAGGAACAAATGATACAGTCTATGAACTAGATGTACACAAACACAGAAACAATGACTGCTATTATCATGTTGGCTTTGCCTATGAAATAGCTGCAATTTTAAGCAGAAAAGTTAAACTTCCAGAGATGAAATATGATACGATATCTGACTCAGTTAAAAACCATATTTCTTTAAAAGTTGAAACTGCAAAGTGCCCATATTATCTTGCAAAAATGGTTAAAGGTGTTCAAATTAAAGAATCTCCTGAGTTTATTAAAAGAAGATTGATCGCAGCAGGAATGCGTCCTATTAATAACGTTGTGGATATTTCTAACTATGTTATGTTGGAGTATGGACAACCTTTGCATTTCTTTGATAAAGATAAATTAGGAAATAATATCCTTGTTAGAGATGCAAAAGAGGGCGAAGAAATTGTCACATTAGATGGAAATAAGAGAGTTCTCACTGCAAATGATATCGTTATAACAGATGGGGTTAAGCCTGTTTGCATCGCTGGAGTTATGGGCGGTGAAAACACAGACGTTGACGCATCTACAAAAGATATTCTTATTGAAAGTGCAATTTTTGACGCTGTTTCAATTAGATACACAGCAGCTCGCCTTGATCTTAGAAGTGAAGCTTCAATTCGCTATGGAAAAGGATTGAACTATGAATATACAATGGATGCTATTAACAGAGCTTGCTATCTTTTAGAGAAATATGCAGGAGCTAAAGTTTTATCAGACATAGTTACTTATGATAATATTAGCAAAAAGCAGAAGGATGTAAGTTTTAGAACAGAGCAGGTTAGCTCACTTCTTGGACTTCATTTGACAGAATCAGATGTTGAAACTGAACTGAAGCGTTTGGATTTCCCTTATTCTCTAAAAAATGGAATATTCGATGTAACAATTCCAAATAGACGTCTTGACATCGACGAAAATGTAAACGATATTGCTGAGGAAATTGGTCGTCTATATGGATATCAAAATCTTGAATCTGTATTGCCAATTCTTCCAGTAAAAAGAGGGGAATACGTTGGGGATGTTAAAATTAGAAAGGAAATTTCTAAGCGTTTAAGATCTCTTGGTCTTAACGAATCTAAAACATATACACTTGTAAGTCCTGAGCTTGCAAAGCACTTTAGATATGAAAATAAAGAGCGGATTGTGCTCCCAAATCCTATGATTGTTGAAAAATCAGTAATTAGAACATCGCTTTTGCCTTCCTTACTTGGAGTTTATGACTACAATAAAGCAAGAAGTGTGAAAGATATTATGTTCTATGAGATTGCTAAGACATATGATAAGAGCTACAAAGAAGATACAAAAGTTGCTATGCTTATGAAGGGAAATTACATTATAAACGAATGGCAAGGAATCAACATTAAAGCTGATTTCTATGCTTTGAAGGGCATAGTTGAAAATCTGCTGAACTTCCTTGGATTTAGAAATAGATATACATTTAAAGCCGAAGAGATTAACGACCTTCACCCAGGGATTAGTGCAAAAATTTACCTTGATAGGGAAGAAATTGGAATAATTGGACGAGTTCATCCAAATTATAAGAAGGATGAAATCTATGTTGCCGAGCTTTCAATGACGAAGCTTTATAATAAGCAAATTAAACCTTTGAAATTTAAAGATGCAAGCAAGTATCCTGAAATTACAAAAGATGTAGCCTTTGTTGTTGATGAAAGTGTTGAAAGTGAAACAATCAAGAACGTTATCAAAAAGTCTGGTGAAAGAATTTTATCATCTTGCCACGAGTTCGATGTTTATAGAGAAATAGAACCAGGGAAGAAGTCGATTGCTTATTCATTGACATTTAAAGATGAAACAAAGACTCTTCTTGAAGAAGATGTAATGGTTGTATTCAATAAAATTATTAAAGAAGTTACAACAAAACTTAATGCTAAATTAAGAAGCTAAGGAGAAATATGATATATTTAGATAATGCCGCTACGACTAAGATGGATGAATCTCTAATTGAGGTTTATAAGTCTTTTTCGTGCGACAAATTCTATAATGCTTCTGCAGGTTATTCAGTTGCTTTAGAAAATGCTAAGTATTTAGCTAAAGCAAAGGAAATTTTGCTAAATAAACTTGGCGCAAAGGTTGGTGATATAATTTTCACAGGCTGCGCCACTGAAAGTAATAATATTGCGCTGCAAGGTTCAGTTAAAGAAGGGAAATGGGAATATATTTTCTCTAAAGGAGAACATCCAAGCGTATACAATATAGCAAAGATGTTGGAAGAACAAGGGAAAACAGTCCATTTTCTTGATCTACAAAAAAATGGAGAGATTGACTACGTACAGCTTGAAAGTTTGATCAATGACAAAACTAGACTTGTTTCAACGATGTTTGTTAGTAATGAAACTGGAGCAATTAACGACATAGATAAGATTGTTAAAATCGTAAAAGCCAAAAATCCACGAACGCTTATTCATGTTGATGGAGTTCAAGGTTTTTGCAAAACGCCAATTAACATTTCTAGTCTTAACATTGACTTTTTCTCGATAAGTGCACACAAGTTTCATGGACCAAAAGGAGTAGGGGCTTTGTATGTAAAAAATAAAAGCTTGCTTAGACCTATTATTTTTGGGGGCGGACAGGAATATAACCTTCGTTCCGGAACGGAGAATCTTCCAGGAATAATGGCAATGGTGACGGAATGCGAAAAAATCGACGTTGCTAAAAACTTAAAACATACTCAAGAACTTAGAGATGTATTTTTGAATCAGCTTGATTTAAATAAAGTTCATTTTATTTCAAGCGGCTCGCCATATGTTATTAGCTTAAACTTTCCTGGGGTTAATGGGGAAACACTTATGAGAGCTCTTGAAGATAAAGTTATAATTGGAACTGGAAGTGCATGTTCAACGAAAAAAGCTGGAAATAGGGTGCTTGAAGCAATGGGCTATTCAAAAGAATATGCAAAACAGTCCGTGAGAGTTAGTTTTAATGCTTATCAAAGCGTGGAAGAAGTAGAGAAAGCGGGAAAAATAATAATGGAAACCTATTTGGATTTGTATGAGAGGTTGAAATGAAAGTAATTTTATTGCGATTCGGAGAGTTGTTTCTTAAAGGTGCAAACAGAAAACTCTTTGAAAGAACATTAATAAGAAATATAAAAGATAGGCTTAAACCATTAAGCTATTCTTTCGAAGACACATATGGCAGGTATGTTATATCAAAATTTAACGAAGAAGAGCTTCCTGAGTTTATTGATAGATTGACGGCAGTTTTCGGATTGCATAGTTTAAGTGTAGCTGAAGAACTTGAGGCTACGCCTGAAGCAATCAGAGAACATGTTTCAAAAATAGATATAGGGAAGAAAACTTATAAGGTTTCAGTAAAAAGAGCTGATAGCATTTCCCAATCTCTTCTATGGAGTTTGCCAAAGATTTAGGGGGTATTATATTTCATAATACACAAGATGCAGTAGTTGACCTATATAATCCTGAGCTAGAAATATCTGTCGATATTCGTTTTAACAACAAGGCTTATGTGTATAATGACACGATAATGTGTCAAGGAGGACTTCCTCTTGGAACCTCTGGAAACGCATTGCTACTTTTGTCAGGTGGAATTGATAGCCCAGTTGCAGGATACATGATGGCAAAGAGGGGATTAAATATTGAGGGGTTGCATTTCCATAGCTATCCTTATACGAGTGACGCGGCAAAGCAAAAGGTTATTGACCTTGCAAAGATTATTGCCCCGTATACCGCAGGCGTCGATTTGTATACGGTGAGTGTGACGCATATACAGGAAGCCATACATAGAGATTGCCCGGAAGAAGCGATGATAACAATTCTTCGCAGATTTATGATGCGTATAGCAAATCTTATGTGTGAAAAAACGGGCGCTCAGGCGATCATTACGGGCGAGAGTCTCGGGCAGGTTGCAAGCCAGACGGTTGAAAGTCTTACGACTTCCAATGC
>CALCWV010000041.1 GCA_937907645.1 uncultured Clostridia bacterium | reverse complement strand
GATTATTAAGGATTTATCATCAATTATGATTGAAAAATTCCTTGGCGAGCTTAATAAGATTAATGAAAGCTTTAAGATTACTTTCAGAGAGCTGTTTGGAGGCGGAAACGCAAGATTAGAACTCAATGATCCTGAAAATCCTCTTGAGTCGGGCGTGGAAGTATTCGTTCAGCCACCTGGAAAGAAGATTCAAAATATGTCGCTATATAGTGGAGGAGAGAAATCTCTGACAGCTATGGCAATTATCTTCGCAATCCTAAGAATTAAGCCACTTCCATTCTGCTTATTCGACGAAGTAGAAGCTGCGCTTGACGATTCAAACGTAGAAATTGTAGACAAATATGTTAAAAAGCTTTCAAATGAGACACAATTTATCTTGATCACTCACAAAAAGCCAACAATGGAAAACGCTCAAGCTTTGTTCGGAGTAACAATGGAAGAAAAAGGTGTTTCAAAGATTGTTTCTGTTAAACTTGCAGATGCTATTAAACAAGCTGAACAGGAAAATGCATAAGGAGTAAAAATGGGATTTTTTAAGAAAATAGGGGAAGCCTTGAGAAAAACACGCGAGGCTTTCTCTAGAAAAATTGATGCAATAATGAGTCATGGAGAACTAAACGATGATTTCTATGACGATTTAACGGATATTCTTGTTTCCTGCGATATTGGAGTGAAGACAAGCATGCAAATTGTTGATGACCTTCGTCTTTATGCTCGCAAAAACAAAATA
This sequence comes from uncultured Clostridia bacterium, assembly GCA_937907645.1. Classification (GTDB taxonomy): domain Bacteria; phylum Bacillota; class Clostridia; order Christensenellales; family UBA1242; genus Caccovivens. The sequence goes on along the minus strand of CALCWV010000041.1, from coordinate 16,709 downwards.
AGAACAGCAGAAGATGTAAAGAAAGCGTTAAAAGAAATCATTGCAAGTGAGTTTGAAGAGCTTCCTAAAATTGAGATTGAATATCCTGCAATTATCACTATTATTGGTGTGAATGGTGTAGGAAAGACAACAACAATTGGGAAAATGGCAAAATATTTCAAAAACAACAAGAAAGAAGTCACTCTTGTTGCTGGAGATACATTCCGTGCCGCTGCATCTGAGCAGCTGACTATGTGGGCAAACAGAACTAAAACACGTATTATTAAACACGAAGAGGGCGCAGATTCAGCAGCTGTTGTCTTTGACGGAATTACAAGTGCTAAAGCCAAGAAAACAGATGTTCTCATAGTTGATACAGCTGGAAGATTGCACACGAAAACAAATCTTATGGAAGAGCTTAAAAAGATTGATAAGATTGAAACTAGGGAATATCCAGATGCTCATAAATATACCTTTATCGTCCTTGATGCGACAACTGGGCAGAACGCTTTGTCACAAATTTCAGCATTCAATGACTTCGTTCATATCGATGGAATTATCTTGACAAAGCTCGACGGCACAGCTAAGGGCGGAGTTGTTATAGCTATAGAAAAAGACTATAAACTTCCAGTTGTATTCGTTGGAGTTGGCGAAGGAGAGGATGATTTAGAACTATTTAATGCCAAAGACTTCACAAACGACTTGTTTTAGTGTTTAGTGGAAAAATATTTACATTAAAGACTATTATGTTATGAAAATATAACATAATACTTATAAATTTTACAGAGTGGAAGCTCTGTATTTTTTTTAAAAAAGATAGACAAGCAAGATACGACTTTTTTCGACATATATTATCCCGTAAGGAGAAAATCTATGTTCTTTGAAAGCCTTTCATACTTTTTAAGTAGGATAAATTGCTTTTCAGCATTCATTAATACAGCGGAGGAATTTCCTCAACCTCTTTCAAAAGAAGAGGAAAGAGAAATTTTTGACAGATACAAAAAGTTTAACGATATGGAAGCAAGGCAAAAGCTTATTACTCACAATCTTCGATTAGTTGTTCATATTGTTGGGAAGTATGCGGGTGGAGTAAAAATTGAGGCCGATGACCTTATTTCAGTTGGAACAATTGGGCTTATGAAGGCCATAGATTCTTTTGATTATGACAAAGGAGTGCAGCTTGTAACTTATGCTTCTCGTTGCATTGATAACGAAATTCTTATGCTGCTTAGAGCAAATAAAAAATACAAGGAAAATATGTCTCTTGGAACAGTAATTGGCGGGGATAAGGACGGGAATGACTTTATGCTTATGGATATTATTCCATCCGACGAAGACGAACTTGAAGATATAGCGGATACTAATTTTATGGTTGAAAAAATAATGAAAAGCGTTGAAACTTGTTTAACTCCTCGTGAGCAAGAGGTTATTTTAAAAAGATATGGTCTTAAAGGCCACAGAGTCCTCACACAAAAAGAACTTGCAAAGGAAATGGGAATCTCGAGGTCATATGTTTCAAGAATTGAAGCAAAGGCTTTGCAGATAATAAAAAACAACTTAGAGTCGATAAGATAGCTAGCTTAAATTAAATATTATTTGTGTAAAAATTAGTGTAAGTGCACTTGAAAAAAATAAAAATTTATCTTCCTTAATTTAAATAATAAATTTTGCCTAAAAATTAGCTTTTAATTTTCAGGCATTTTTTTTGATGATAGAAAAATTTTTTTAACATAAAAGACAAACAAAAAGCAATTTATGTGATTAATTTATAATTATTTTTCTTTTTAGGATAATTTTGTGGCTTTTGACGACATCCTCTGATAATAAAATTTATAAAAATTTATTTTTTCTGTTGCAATTTTTATTATTTTGTTGTATCTTAAAATTAGAGAATTGTATTGGGAGAGAAGGCTATGGAAAAGGAGAAGTTTTATAGAGTAATAAATAGGTTAATTTTACCACTATTTACTGGGTCTTATTTGGCTGGTGAAGAACCATCCACTCAAAGAGATTCGGAGGTTGCCTATGGAAAGCAAAATACCTTGCTTGTTAAGCCTACGAAGAACGACGAATACAGATTAATTATTAAAAGAGGGCGAGCTTTTCAGCAATTTGAAATGAATTTGCTGAGATATGCTTTAAAACAATTAAATGACATCGAAGATATGAATTTATCCGATGCCAGCTACGAAAAAGTTTTGCAACACAAAGCTATTGAAAAAGCCATATGTCAATCTCTTTCAACGAACGCCGCTGAGGCAATGCTTGGAATTATCACTGAACTTGAAATTTGGTCAAACAGAACTTATGAAGGCAAAAGGCCAACTTTTGGAATTATAATCAATCAAACAGATTTGGATGATGCAGAAAAGACGATTCATTATTCTCACGTGCTAAATAAAGATTTCGTCGCTCTTCTTTCTGATGGAAAAAACTCATATCTAGAGTTTGATAGAACAGGCTATCTCATGGGTTACATATCACTTGCTAAAGTTAGAAGTTATGTCACATCCGCTCCTAACAACTTTGAGTTTATCGCAAGATATTGCAACGAAAGAAGAATTGGAATTGCTTTGACTGAAAGCGGGGATTTACTTGTTTTTAGAAACAGAGCTCTTGTTTTCGCAAAGAGAAAGGGAACATGGAACGTATATTGCCACGAGGAGATTATCCAGCTTCTATCTTACAGATCAAATCACTCACTAAGAGATATTCGCCGTGCAATCTACTTCACAGCGCTTGATTGTTCATTCAGTTATACAGGTGGAATTCTTGTATATCTTAACAAAGACACAATCAGAAATGCTCTTGTTACTATTAATCCAAAAGATTTACTCAAAGAAGAGTACTATAACTTGAAAAAAGAGATTGAACTTGACGAATCTGGTAAGTTGTACAACGTTGCAACAGCTGTGGAAACAAGAAAACTCTATGATCACGATTATGAGGAATTTTTGAGCGTGAACAAGTGTATGAAGACAAATTGTTTGCGTAAAATTATCGAAGGAAAGAAATTCCATGAACTCAGCAGAAAGATGCGTCAGGAACTTGTCGCAATGGATGGAGCTACTGTAATCGACTTTGACGGAACTGTCATCGCAGTAGGTGCAATTTTAAAAATTGAAGCGGGAAGCAACGAAGGAGGACGTCTTGCAGCTGCGACGAACCTTGCTAAATATGGTGTATCAATAAAAATTTCACAGGATGGTCAGATGCAAGCATTCTGCCCAGAGAAGAGAAATAGCAATCATGTAAAGCAGCTTTTCACGGTTAAATAAAAAGTGAATCTCTTGACAAAATGTTTTATATGTGATAGCATAATAAAGTCAGTTAGCCATTTGGTCGCAGTCTACTTGTTAAGAGTAGAATGAGGAAAGTCCGGGCTCCCAGAGAACATAATGCTAGTTAACGGCTAGTGGAGGCGACTCTAAGGATAGTGCAACAGAAATAAACCGCTCGAAAGAGTAAGGATGGAAAGGTGAGGTAAGAGCTCACCGGTAGGCTGGTGACAGCTTACGCTCTGTAAACCCCATTTGGAGCAAGGTTAAGTAAGGACAAATATGCGTTCTCTCATGTCCTTCAAAAACACCGCTTGAGGTTTCTGGCGACAGAAATCCTAGATAGATGACCAAATAATACAGAACTCGGCTTATAGACTAGCTGACGATGAAGTAGGTTTATCCTACTTTTTTTGTTTAAAAAAGTGTATTTTGTAAACTATTTTTTTATGAAAAAGAAAGAATATGTGTTCAAAATGAGTAATTTGATAAAAAACAGGGTGTATTATCACGCCCCAATTTCTTACAAGGGCGATGTTGACTTTGATAAAATTATGGATAGAGGGATAGACCTTTCTTATCCTGTTTTTATAATGGAAAAACCTTTCAAGAAAGAGCTAATTGATGCTTTTTTGGAAGCGCAAAAGTTTGCTGATTTCAACTTAATTATTAGAGAGAAAAACAAAAAAATTCAGAAAAGATTTAAGCGCTGCTATGTCGTAAAGCAAAGTGAAATTCCTTCGCTTGATAAACTGAATATAAACTATAAATCATATTCGACATATAACAAAGTCGAAGATGAGAACTATATAAAAATTGGCGGGAAGCAGGTCGATTTTGAACAAAAACTCTTTTACTTAGAGCAAAAAGGCCTTTGCGAGGATGTGTTTTTCAATATCAAAAAATATGTACTGAGCGGGGAGAGCGTTCAAATTGAACTTACAAATACATCCAAAATGGCGAAATCGGTGGAGTTTGAATATAATCATGTGCTTGAGCGCGGATATTACTCGTTTGATAAAGAGAAAGACAGCTTAAAAATAACAAATCTTCTTAATAATTCGGAGATTTATCTCAATGCCAATTTTGGAAAGATAAATGAAAACTATTCGTGCATAGACGGGCTTGAAAACAGTACTTTTGCAAGAATAAATCTTAAATCGAAGATCTATCTTAAGCCTCTAGAAAAGAGAAATTTCTTCCTTAATCTAGGATCGAAAAAATTTATGCTAAAAAATTTAACTGAGATAAACGAATGCTTTAAACTGTCGCAAAAGAAGAATTTTGAAATTTTTGATGTCAAGGTCGAAAGCGATAACAAATTCTTTGAAAGGAATTTCAACAGGGCACTTCCAAACAAAATATGGAATGCATGGCTAAACGGTCAAAGGGATTTAGACAGTGAAGATAAGTATCTTTCGATGAAAAACAACATCCTGCTTAAAAACGGGAAACGCTTTATTTTAGGGCGAAATAGATATCAGCTCAACAATGTTTTTGCATATAATGGCAAGGATTATGTGAAAATTGCTAAATCCCATTAAAAACAGGGCAAAGAGTGCATTGAGGTGTTAAAAATAAAAAATTGCATGATTTTTCTTGTATTTTTTGCTTCATAATGATATAATACAGGTGAAATGCAAGAAGAGAGAGTGCCACTCGCACAAAAAATGAGACCAACAAGCCTCGAGCAATTTGTTGGACAAGAGCACATTGTTGCTAAAAATAAAATGCTTTGGCGAGCAATCCAATATGGGAATGTTGGAAGTTGCATTTTTTATGGCCCACCAGGGACTGGCAAAACAACTCTTGCGAATATCATCGCAAAAACATTAAATGGAAACTTCGCAAAGCTCAACGCTGTAAGCAGCGGAGTTGGCGACGCAAAAGCCATAATTGATAGGGCGAAGAAAGACAAACAGATGTTTGGAATTGACACATATCTGCTTCTCGACGAGTGTCACAGATGGAACAAGGCACAAAGTGATTGCGTGCTAGAAGCGATTGAGGAAGGAAGCATTATCTTCATCGGTTCAACTACAGAAAATCCATATACTTCCATGACAAGAGCTATTGTTTCCAGATGCCACATTTTTGAATTTAAAAAAGTTGAGGCTAAGGATGTTAGAAAAGTAATAGATCGTGCTGAAAAAGAGGGATTTGATATTCCAGTGGTTGTTGAAGAGGATGCAAAAGATTATCTTTCTGACGCATGTGGAGGGGATGTTAGAACAGCATTAAATGCTTTGGAATTAGCTGTTGGAACAACAAAATTTTCTAAAGACAAAAAAGTACATATCACAAAAGAGATTATTGCAGAGTCGATTGATAGAAAACCTTTGTCACTTGACACAAGCATGTTTTATGATATTCTATCTGCATTCTGCAAGAGTATTAGAGGCAGTGACAGCGACGCGGCGCTATATTATGCTTTTAGATTAATAAACGCAGGCTGCGATCCATTGATTATCGCAAGAAGATTGGTCGCACATTGCTCGGAAGATATTGGAATGGCGGACAGCAATGCTTCATTACTCGCTGTAAATGCAATGTATGCTATTGAGAAAATGGGGATTCCAGAAGGATTAATTCCACTTTCACATGCAATTATTTATGCTTGTGAGGCTGAAAAATCAAACTCAGTCATCATTGCTATGGATAGGGCGAAGGAAGATGTTGAAAAATATGGAGATCTTCCAGTTCCTAATCATTTAAAAAATCATCCAGCAACGAACGCGGACGGGCATGGGAAATATAAATATCCTCATATTTATGGAGGATACTGCAAACAACAATATTTCCCAGACCAGATTAAGGATCATATTTACTATGAGCCAAAACAGAGTGGAAGGGAAAAGAATTTACAGAGAAAGAAATTTAGGGAGGACATATAAATGTGTTTTAAGCGTTCAGATGGACATAAAATAAAAGGCATGGGCATAATTGAGCAGGCTGGAAGCTTTTTCATGCCAGTAAGAACAGAATCTATCAATTATTTTATGGAAGATTTTAGGTGTGAGCCTATCGATGAATTTATCGTTCGTGAAAGAAAGAATGGCAATACATATTCATATCTTCATATTTTGCTCGCATCAATTGTTAGACTATATTATTTAAGACCAAAGCTCAACCGTTTTATAAACAACTGTGTAACATATGAGCACAATGCAATAACAATTTCCATGACAATCAAAAGTTCACTTTCTGATGCGGGCGAGGAGATTATGTTGAAGCTCGACTTCACAGGAAGAGAAAGCTTGGCGGAAGTTAAAGAGATTATTGATAATGAAATCAAGGCTAACCTAAACAAAGGGGATTCAACAGGTGGGACAGGAAAGACCGCAAACTCTTTTAATCACTTGCCGGCTTGGCTTTTTAGATTTGCAATGTCGATATTTAGGTGGGCAGATAAACATAACTTATTGCCTAAAAAACTAATTAAAGCAAGCCCATTTCATTGCAGCTGCTTTGTGACACACTTAAAATCTATTAAACAAGATGCAGTTCATCATCATTTATATAATTTCGGAACATGTAGCGTGTTCGTAGCAATGGGAAAGGAAAAGATGTGTCCTGTTGTAGAAAATAATAAAGAAATAAAAATGGCAAAAATGATGAAAATTGGATTTTCTTTAGATGATAGAGTCGCTGACGGATTCTACTATTCAAAGTCAGTTAAAATGCTCAAACAAATGATGGAAAATCCAGATTGCTTGAAAGAGGGAATGCCAGACGACGGCTCAAAGAACCTTGTAATTAAGAAGAAAAAGAAGAAAAAAGATAAGACTAAAAAGACAAAAACAGCAAAAGTCAGCAAAGAAAAGAAGAAAAAAACTTCAAGAAGAACAAAGAAAACACCTGAGCAAATTGAAAAACAAAAGAGATTAAAACAAGAGACTAGGGAGAGAAAAGAGGCAATTCGAGCTAAAATTAAGGCCGGAAGAGAAGAAATCAAGGAGTTAAAGAAACAAGAACACGAAGTTACTCATAACAAAGAACAAATTGAAGAATAAAGCTATTATGTTATAAAAACATAACATAATACTCAGATTAAAGAAGAGGAAAATATTCCTTTTCTTTTTCTTTAAATGTTTGGATTTTTATTTTATTTATGCTAATATATAATCATAGGAGAGAGCTAGTGAAAAAAGTAATTTATTTCATCTTATCAATTTTAGGTATTTTATATATCTTCTCACTTGCTGCAATGGTCGTTGTTCCTAAAGCGGCAGACCTTGGCTGGTTTGGACAAGTTTTGCATTATTTTAACCTTTATGGCGGGGCGGCTATTGTGTTCTTATTTGCCGCAACAAACTTTTGTGGAAATATAGCAAAAATTATTTTGAATATTTTGTTAATTCTTGTTACGATATTGTACATTGTGGCAACAATTATTCCAGGACAAATTGCTGGATTACTAGGATTTTAATTTTTATGGAAAGAATATTTTTAATCGACGGAAACAGTTTAGCAAACAGGGCGTTTTATGCTCTTCCTTTTTTGACAAATCTTAAGGGCGAGCCTTCTGGTGCAGTGTATGGCTTTGCGAACCTACTAATTAAGCTTATTACAGACGAAAAGCCGGACGATGTTATTGTTGCCTTTGATCACGCAAGAAAAACTTTTAGAAACGAGATTTATGCTGATTACAAGGGAACGAGAAAGCCAACTCCACCAGAACTTATCTCTCAATTTCCTGTTATAAAAGAAATGCTAAATAAGATGCAGATAACAACGATAGAAAGTGCTGGAATTGAGGCTGATGACATCATTGGAACACTTTCTAGAAGTATGCCGGGAAAGAAAAAATACATTATCTCCGGAGATAGGGATTTACTTCAACTTATTGATAATGAAACAGAGGTGTGGCTCACAAGAAAAGGGCTAACTGATTTGCAAAAATTAACGAACGAAAATATGTATGAGGAAATGGGCTTTTATCCAAAGCAAGTGATTGACATGAAGTCACTTATGGGGGATACTTCTGATAATATCCCAGGTGTTCCGGGAATTGGAGAAAAAACTGCATTAAAACTCATTGACACTTATGCGTCACTTGAAAATTTGTATAAAAACTTGGATGATATCGCAGGAAAATTAAGAGAAAAGTTAGAGGCGGGAAAGGATTTAGCTTTTATGTCAAAAGAGCTTGCGACAATCAAGACTGATTGTAAAGTTAAGTTCACTTTGGACGGACAGAAATTTCCATTTGACGCGTCCGTGTATAAATTCTTTGTTGACTGGAACTTTTCGAGTTTAGTTCACAGAAAAGATCTGTTTGAGGGAGATGTAAAACAGAGCCTTGACATCCCAGAAATCAAAAAGAAAAAGATTCAGAAAATAGAAGATGTTAGGGAAATTAAAAGTAGAATTAATGGCTGGATTGCTTATTCATTAGTTGATTTAGAGTTTTCTGTAAAGGAGAATGAAGTTTACTATCTTGACTCAGTGATTTCAATGTTTACAGAAACACTGTCACTTGAAGAAGTTATTGAAGAACTGAGAGATGTTTTTGAAGACGAAAAAATTCTTAAGCTTACAAATGCTGCAAAGAGCGATATGCACAAACTTGCGAAGCAAAATATTAAATTAAACAACTTTTTCGATATTGAGATTGCTAAATACTTGCTTTCGGCTGGGATTAAGATAAATAGCGGGGAAATCAAGCCTGCGATGTACTATGAAACATACAAAGATCAGTTGCAGAAAATTGAGGAGAATGGGCTAAGCGATATCCTTAATAACTGTGAGCTTCCACTTGTAGAAGTTTTATATAAAATGGAAGAAAACGGCTTTCAGATTGATGATAAAAAGCTCAGCGAACTTGACACCGAGTACACAAAAGATCTTGCCGAAGTTCAAAAGGAAATATATGAACTTGCAGGCGAAGAGTTTAATATAAATTCTCCAAAGCAAGTGTCAAATATCTTATTTAATAAGCTTCAGCTTAAATCATATAACAACAAAAAGCAGTCGACGGGAAGTGAATTCCTTCAAGAAATGGTCGATCAGCATCCAATTATCTTGAATATTTTGGCTTATAGAAAGATCAACAAGCTTTTAACGACATATGTTTCAGTTTATAAAAAGATTTGCGAAAATAGCGGAAATATCATCCATACAGTGTTTAATCAAACACTGACATCCACGGGCAGACTTTCTAGCTCAGAGCCTAATCTTCAGAACATCCCAACAAGAGATGATATCGGAAAGAATGTAAGAAAGCTTTTCGTATCAAAGTTCAAGGATGGAGAAATCGTTTCTGCGGATTACAATCAGATTGAGCTAAGACTCTTAGCGGATATGTCGGGCGAAGAAGAGCTTATAAATGCCTACAAAAGAGGGGACGATATTCACACGCTGACAGCTTCGCAGATATTTAATGTTCCAATTGAGGATGTGACCCCAGCTCAACGAAGGGAAGCCAAGGCAGTGAACTTTGGTATTATATATGGGATAAGTGATTATGGCCTTGCTCAAAACATAAAGACCAGCAGAAAGAGGGCAAAGGACTATATTGATTCATATTTCACAAGATATCCAAAAGTAAAGGAATTTTCGGAGAAAAACATAGCTTTCGCTAAAGAAAATGGATATATTAGAACGTTGTTTGGAAGAATTAGAAATATCCCTGAAATAAATGCATCCAACTATAGCGTTAGGTCTTTTGCTGAAAGAGTCGCAATGAATATGCCTCTTCAAGGAACAGCCTCTGATATCATTAAATTTGCCATGATAAAGGTGTTTAATGAGCTTAAGGAACTAAAAAGTCAGTTGATTTTGCAGATTCACGACGAACTTATTGTTGACGTGTATCCGGGAGAAGAGGAAAAGGTTAAAAAGATACTTAAAGACTGTATGGAAAGCATTTTTAATGGCAAAGTAAAACTAATTGTTTCAGTAAATGAAGGAAAAAGCCTATTTGATTGTAAATAATTTTGAAAAAGAGATTAAATTCGTTTGACTTAAATATTAAAAATAAGATATAATCAAGATGGTGATAAGATGCAATATAGAAGAAAGATGGGAATTGATTATGGAGATAAAAGAATTGGAATTGCAATGACTGATTTGCTCTGTATGATTGCCTCAGCTTACGAAGTGTATCAAAACGAAGACATGGATAAAGCCGTTGAGTACATTTCAAAACTTGCTCTTAGTAGTAGTGTGGACGAAATCATCGTTGGGCTACCTTTGAATATGGAAGGAGAGGAAAACGAGAGAACGGAAATTACACGTGTATTTGGCGAAAAACTTGCCAAAAAGAGCGGGTTGCCAGTTGCATTCGAAGACGAAAGATTAAGTTCCGTTGAGGCGGAGGATATTCTTCGTGAGTTTGAAAGTGATTGGAAAAAACGTAAGAAATTGCTTGATATGTATTCAGCTCAAGTGATATTGCAGAGTTATCTAGATAGCAATAAAAGGAAATAAAAGGAGAAAATTTATGGCTACAACAAAAACTACAACTACAAAAACAACAGCTAAAACTACAAAGGCAGCTCCAGAAGCTAAGAAAGCACCTGCAAAGGCTCCTAAGAAAGAAGAGGAGATCGTTAAGGTTGACTTATTAGATGTACTTCTTGATGAGAACAACACAGCTCCAATCTATATGTATGATAGCAAAGGAAATCAATTACAATTTGAACAAGTTGCTGTTATCCCTTATGGAGAAGATGACTTATACTGCATCCTTAAACCTATCACAAAGATCCCAGGAGTTAAGGACGACGAAGCTATCGTATTCTTAGTTGACGAAGACGAAAACGGAGAAGCAATTCTTAAGGTTGAAGGAAGAGAAGAAATTGCTATTTCTGTATTCGACCAATATTACAACCTTGTTGAAGAAGAAGCTAAGAAAAATTCAAAGAAGAAAAAAGCTAGTGACAACAAATAATTTTGTAGGACTGAAATTAGTTGTATAAAAATAGATAGATTTGCCTACCATACTATTACGAGGGAAGACCTTGAAAAAATGGGAGGTATTGTTATGTTCGGCAGAAAAAAGACAAGCGCAAGCAATGTAGATAATTGCTCAGGAACATCTACAAAAGATTGTTCAGGATGCTCAACGTCAAGAACAAAAGACTGTTCTGGTTGCTCAACAACTAAGACAAAGAATTGTTCAACAAGCAGAAGAAGCAAATAAAGAAGAAGAGTTAATCTCTTCTTTTTTTAATACAAAAAACGTACTTTTTTGCAGAGTATTTTTTTTACGCTTGCATAGACTAGTTTTTGGGAGAGCCTATGTGGGAGTATTCAATAAATATAAACAACTCGAATAAAAATGTGTTAAACTTCTTGCATTCATCAATCAAACGTTTTACAAATGAATGTAGCGGACTTGTTGCCGTGAACGAAGAAAACTGTTATTCATCTATTATTATTGGAGTCGAAGAGCAATATAAGGAGCGACTTCAAGCATTTTTATCTAAATGTATCACAAAATGTATCTGTTCTTTTTATAAGCTCGAGTTTCTAAATAAAAATCTAGTCATTCCTTCCAGCGAGGATGTTATAAGCTTTGCTTTTAAGCGCGCTATGATAAATTTTGACAAGGAAACAGACTATTTTATAATTGCAAAGAATATCGAATTTGATAAGGAAATGTATTTGGATTCCTTTTATAACTTTAAGCTCAAAAAACTTCAGTCGAAGTGGACAGAATTAATTAATCTTGCGAACGATAACAGAGAATTTTTGCTAGACAAATATGCTTTTTTAGACCTCTTAAAATTCCTTATTGATAATATTGACGTTTCGACTGAAGAAATTGATATTGTCGAAAGCGACGAGGGATACAGGATTTTTACAAATCAGGAGGATGATATTTTGGAAATTAAGAGCAAGGAAGAGCTCATTTCTTCTGTCATTGATCTTTCTCCTCAAAAAATGAATATATATTGTAAAGATTCAAACAAAGCCATTGACCTTTTATCTTTTATGTATGAAAAGAGGGTGAATTTATATCTGGACAAAAGAAATGAAAAAGAATCCTTAACTTTTTTAAAAAAATGACAAAAATGCTTGACTTTGTAAAAAGTGTAGTGATATAATTTAGGTGTATTTGAAGAGCTGAGTTAAAGACAAGTAACAAATATTGATGTTTACAGAGAGAAGTCGGAAGGTGCGAGACTTTGACTAGATATTATGTGAAACCACTTTATCGATGAAGGCAAAAAATATAAATGAGAGGCAAGAAATTGCAAATAAGGTGGAACCGCGGTTATATATCGTCCTTAGAGTGAAATCTCTAAGGATTTTTTGTTTATAAGGAGGAAAAAATGGAACAAAAAGATTTAGAAATGCCAAGACATTCAATGGCACATGTGCTTGCTAAAGCAGTAATGGAGCTATATCCAACAACAAAGCTCACAATCGGTCCAGCAGTTGACAACGGCTTTTACTACGATATCGACTTGGACAAAAACTTAACACCAGAAGATTTTCCTGCTATTGAAAAGAAAATGAAGGAAATAATCAACAAGGGAGAAGCTTTCAGAAGAGAAGAAGTTTCAAAGGAAAAGGCTCTTGAGCTTTTTAAAGGGAATGAATATAAGACAGAGATTATCAACGAGCTTCCAGCGGATGCTGTTATTTCGTTGTACTACTTGGGAGATGATTTCTTTGACCTTTGCAGAGGACCTCACGTTGAGAGTACAAGAAATCTTCAAAATATGGGATTTAAAATCGCAAAGATCAATGGTGCATATTGGAGAGGAAATGAAAAGAACAAGATGCTCCAAAGAATTTACGTTTACGCTTTCAAAGACAAGAAGGAATTGAACGACTACATTAATATGATCGAAGAGGCAAAGAAGAGAGATCACAGAAAGTTAGGAAAGGATTTAGGATTATTCTTCATTTCTGACTATGCACAGGGAATGCCTTTCTTCCTTCCTAAGGGAGTGACACTCAAAAATGAGCTTATTAAATATTGGAGAGAAATTCATAAGAGATATGGATATGTTGAAATTGAAACTCCTATTGCTATGAACAGAGCTTTATGGGAAAAATCAGGGCACTGGGATCACTATAAAGACAATATGTACACATTTAAGGTTGAGGACGAAGATTTCGCTATTAAACCAATGAATTGCCCAGGTGGAATGCTTGTTTACAAAGAAAATATCCACTCATATAAAGAATTGCCTTTGAGAATAGGGGAACTTGGAAAAGTTCATAGACATGAAGCAAGCGGAACATTACATGGTCTTTTTAGAGTTAGATGCTTTACTCAAGACGATGCTCATATCTTTATGCTTCCAAATCAAATTGAACAAGAAGTAAAAGGCGTTTTAGATATGGTTGAAGAAATGTATGGAATATTTAATCTTCCATATCACTTAGAACTTTCAACAATGCCTGAAAATCATATTGGGGATGTAAAAGATTGGGAATTTGCTGAAACAGCCTTAAAGAATGTATTAAAAGATTTAGGAAAAGACTTTGTTATCAACGAAGGAGACGGTGCTTTCTATGGACCAAAAATTGATATTCATATTCAAGACGCATTAGGAAGAACATGGCAATGCGGAACAATTCAGTTGGATATGCAACTTCCAAAGAGATTTGAACTTGAATACATCGATGAAAATGGTGAGAAGAAAGAGCCAATCATGATTCACAGAGTTGTTTATGGATCTCTAGAAAGATTTATCGGAATTATAACAGAAAACTTTGCTGGTGCGTTCCCACTTTGGCTTGCTCCAGAGCAGGTTAGAGTGCTTGCTTTAACTGACAGAAACAATGATTATGTAAATAGCATTGTTGCAAAATTACAGGCGGAGGGATTTAGAGCTGAGGCCGATATTAGAAACGAGAAGGTTGGATATAAAATTAGAGAAGGTCTCTCTCAAAAAGTTCCTTATCTTATCATTGTAGGAGATGAAGAGGAGAAAAATGGGACAATTTCAATCCGCGGACGTGGAAACGAGAACAAAACAGGTCTAAATTTAGCGGATTTTATCGAAAGACTAAAAGAAGAAGTTAAAACAAAAAAAATCTAGTCAAAATCGTTTGTTAAATTGGATAAACTATGGTAAACTGAGGAGGAAAAATGACTTTTGCTGAAATATTTATACCAATAGCTGTGCTACTAATTTTAATCATCTTTGGTTTTTATTTAAGATAAATTGTCGTTTAAAAATTTAAAAGGAGATTATTAAAATGATAGGTTTATTGTTAGATGAAGCCGCAACAGAAACAACAGCTAGTGGCGGAATGGGTTGGATTCAATATGTAATGATCGGATTGATTGTTCTTTTGCTTATCGCTTATCCGCTCTTAATGTCAAGAAAAAACAAGGCAGAGAACAAAAAGATGATTGAACAAACAAACAGCCTAAAAAGAGGGGATGAGGTTATAACTAACGCCGGAATTTATGGAAAAGTTTTGGAAGTAAGACAAGAAGGCGAAGCTAAAAAAGTTGTAATCGAAACTGGAAATGACAAAAACAAAAGTTATTTAACTATTGACGCTTATGCTATCTATTCTGTACTTAACAAAGAGCCAAAAGAGCCAGTTAAGGCAGAGGAAAAGAAAGTAGAAGAAGCTAAGAAAGTAGAAGTAAAAGCTGAGAAGAAGCCAGAAGAAAAGAAGTCTGAAAACAAGGCTGTGGCAAAGAAAGAAAAAGCTGAAAAAACTCCAAAAGCAGATAAATAATTAAATTACAAAAAGTCTGGCGAAAGCCAGCTTTTTTAATTCAACTTAATATTTAAAAAGGACATATTTCGCAATATATGCGCATATTTTAAACTATCGGAAGTTGTTGGCAAGCAGTCCAAAGGGATATTTGGCAGCAACTGATATTTAATCAAACTGTGATGTCATAAGTTCTTGTGGAAGCTGCGATAAGCGACTTAAGTTGTGAACAACTTGAGCATCACATAGTTGACAAATCGAGGTGAAAAATATGAGAGTTAAAAGTGCTGAAGTTAAGGAAAGAAAAGGGAATTTAGCTCTTTCTCTTTTGAAAGGTGTAATCATTTCTTTATGTGTTTCCTTAGTGAGCGTTTTGGTGTTTGCTTTTTTGCTTAAATTTACAAATATTTCAGAGTCAATTATAACTCCAATTAATCAAATAATTAAGGGTTTGAGCATTTTCCTTGGAACGTTTTTAGGGCTTAAAAAAGAGAAGAAAATGGGGCTTATTTCTGGGCTACTAATTGGAATGATTTACACTTTACTTGCCTTTGTTGTCTTTTCGGCACTAAACGGTTCATTTGTTTTTAACAGGACTCTTATCACAGATTTCTGCTTTGGCGGCATAATCGGCGCAATATGCGGTATAATTTGTGTTAATATCAAAAAAAATTAAACTAATTTTCTAAAAAAGTTTGACAACTTTCTCTTATATAGTTATAATAGAATGGAAATAACATTTAAGGGGAAGAAATGACTAAAAAACGTGCTAGAGTAGGATTTATACTTTTAAGTATTTTTACAGTTATCGGAATATTGCTTTCAGTATGTAGCTTTAAAATTCCATTTACTGATTATGTTTATAACGGCTTTGCCAATTCAATATCACTCGGGTTAGATTTGTCGGGTGGTATTTCTGCCGTTTATGACTGCTCATTGTCAAAGGATAGCGGAACAAAAGACCTTTCAAGCGCTGTTGATGGAACAATTACAAGATTGGAAACTATCTTGTATGGAGAAGGATATTCTGAAGCAACAGTAACACGTCAGGGTGGAAACAAGATCAGAATCGAAGTTCCAAACTTGACAGATTCTCAAGATTTGTTCAACTTAATCGGAAAACCTGCTTCACTTTATATTTCAACAAACTCAGAATTTAACGTAAATAACCCATCTGGTGACTACGTTTCAGGAAATGACATTGATAACGTTTATGTAAGTTACAACAGCCAGGATTCTTGTTATGGTGTAGTTCTTAACTTTACAGAAACAGGAACTGACCAATTCTCAAAGATTACAAAGGCTGCAGCAGAAGGAGAAAAGACTCTTTATATCAACATCGGTGACGAAGATGCTTTGAAAGTTACATGTGAACAGCAAATGACACAAGGTTCAACATTCGTTTATGGCGGATCTATTCAAGACTACGATAGTGCAAAGGAGTACTCAATGATGATTATGAGTGGAACATTTAGTGCTAGCTTAGAGCTTGTTGAATGCTCAGTTGTCTCTGCTACACTTGGAAGGAATGCACTGTTATATGGAATTATTGCTGGAGCAGTTGCAATGTTCTTAGTTATGCTTATTATGTGGTGGAGATATGGAAGACTTGGCCTACTTGCTGACTTCTCACTTGTAATTTATATGGTTTTAATGATGTTCTTCTTGCAAGCAATCCCATTCATTCAATTGACCTTGCCAGGAATTGCCGGAATTATTTTAAGTATCGGTATGGCGGTTGACGGAAACGTTATTATTTTCGAAAGAATTAGGGAAGAATATGCCACAGGAAAGAAGATTCCACTTGCTGTA
>CALCWV010000040.1 GCA_937907645.1 uncultured Clostridia bacterium | reverse complement strand
CATGAAACTTCAAGATAAGTTTGAAAAAGAGTGCGGATTTACATCAAATGTTTTTGCTTTCCCATTTGGAAAATATTCAAAAGAAAGCCTTAAGATACTAAGTGATTGCGGATTTAAAGCTTTCCTTACTTGCAACGAGAAAATTAACAAGTTTGAATTTGGAAATGCATCAAAATTGCAGTATATAGGCCGTTTTAATAGAACTGGGACGCTGTCAACTTATGAATTTTTCAAAAAAATAGGGCTATCATAACCCTATTTTTTCTTAGTAAATTAATTTGTCAATTTCCTTTTCCACTATTCCCTTTTTCTCTACTGGCAAAGGTGTGAGTGGCAGGCGAAGTTCATTTTCGCAAAGGTGCAAGTAGCTAGCTCCATATTTCACGGGAATGGGATTTGTATCCACAAACATTGCGTGGTTTACGCCCTGCAAACTCTCATGCATTGTCAGTGCAGATTCCTTATGTCCCGCATAAAATTCATCAACCATTTCGCACACAAGCTCGGGAAAAAGATTAGCTGTCACACTAATTATTCCGCTGGCGTTTCTCTCAAGGAAATAGTAGTTTAAATCGTCATTCCCACTGTAGACGGCTATCTTTCCACAAAGAGCTTTTAACATCTCGTCAATATGATTTTTGTCAGAATTTGCTTCTTTAATTCCGACTATATTTTTAATATGTGAAAGTTTTTCGGCTGTTTGGGGCTCAATATTTACACCTGTTCTAGATGGCACGTTGTACATGATAATTGGAATTTTTACGCTGCCAGCAACCGCTTTGTAGTGTTCATACAAGCCTTCTTGATTGCACTTATTGTAATATGGCGTTACAACAAGAAGACCGTCTGCTCCATAGCTTTCTGCCGTCCTACAAAGTTCGATCGAGGTCTTTGTTGAATTGCTGCCCGCACCGACTAGCATAAGACATCTGCCGTCTATCTTTTCTTTGCAGAATTTCATCATACTGACTCTCTCTTCATAGGTTACCGTTGGGCTTTCTCCAGTTGTTCCCAAAATGAGGATTGCAGATGTACCAGCGAAAATCTGAAATTCAATCATATCTTCAAGTCGAGTATAATCAATCTTTCCTCTTTTAAAGGGAGTAATTAAGGCAACGCAAGTGCCCTTAAACAATTCTTTCATATGCATTTTTCTCCTCATTTTTTATATGCTGAAAAAAACATTTTGGACCTAAAAATATTCAAAATTAATTAGTTTTAATTAATTATTTAATTATTTAAATTAAAAAACCGTGCATATTGCGTATTTTTAAAATTAAATTAATTTTTCTTATTATTTTTATTTAAATTAAATTCATTTATTTTCGCTTATTTCATTGATAAAGAAATATTTTTAAACTCTTTAATACATACTAGAATAAATATATTTATTTAATATAATATCTTATATTTGTTTTGATTTTAATAGGTTTTGTGATAAAATATTTTTGTCTGAAAAAGACTAATCGAGGTGAAATATGTCAAAGTTAAAAAATATTTTTAAACTTTCAGTTTTAAGTGTCGCATCACTTGCTCTTCTTGGAAGCGGTGCGGGACTGATTTTATCACAAAAGGAGCAAACAAACTCAGTATCCTACGCCGATACAAACGCCACTGTGAACAACGAACAGCACGACTTTTTCATCGGAAAATGGATGACTAAGAAAACTGACCCCAATTCCGATTATGAAGAAAAGTCCGTTCTTACAGATACTACTTCACCTCTAGTACTTGCAAACGACAAAGATTATATCAATCTGAAGTTTGACACTCAAAGAATAAATGAAAAAGTTTACAATAAAGACTTTAAGCCAAGCGGAACTGAGAATACCGTGGGTTACGAGACTGTAGCTAAAGATGAAAGCAACGGCTACACTCTAACAAAGCTGTATAAGAGTTTTACAATCACTAGTAATTCAAAAGCCAAGATAACATACAGGTTGAATGGAGTTGAAAAGAACGTTACTTTGGATGCCCCTGAAGTTTCTGAAACAGCCTCTTCGACTTATAAGCTTACAAATAGTACAATCACTCTTGAAAACGATACAAATAATGTTGGAAAATTAACTTTCAATTTTGGAGAAAAAGATGAACTTATCATTGACAGCATATTAATTGACGGAACAGAAATTGAAACTTATGAAGGTTTTGTTCGCTATGATAAGTCAGATGTGACAAATTCAACTTGGGATTGTTTCACTTTCACAAACTTCTCAGTCAAAAGAAATGGCTCCCCTCTTAGCTTTAGCACAAGTGGAACACCATCATATGTCAAGAAACAAGGGGCTGGAACTACTTATGGCTCACCTATTGGACAAGGCACAATGGACTTTGACCTCGATATTACATTCAAAGAAGCTGGAGTAATTACTCCAACGCTTTCTGAGAACAAGCTTCAACTTACCGAAGAAGGAGTTTACGAAATCAGTATTCCTTACACAATGTATTCAACTGAGGATAACGGAAATAGCTTCCCTGTTTCATCAAGCGGAACAATAGTTTGGACGTTTATGCTATTTAGTCACGATACATATTTAGTTAGTGGGTTAAATACACCAAGCATCAACATCCAAAACTTTAATTCAATAGAAGAGAACAAGTTGTTCTTCAACTATCAAGGTGAAGGCGTTCCTTACTTTGACTACGATGTTACAAGATACAATTTGACAATCACAAAGAGCTTAAACAATGAGGATAGCTCTGTTTCACTTGTATATAATCACGACGAAAATAAGACATTGGATTTCAAGGGTGATATTCAATACAAAGACGGAAATATAGTTTACAACGACGCCTTTTACAACAAATATTGTGATACAGGTCTATTTGAACTTAGCTTTGACAAAGAGTCAAAGACCGCAAGAGTTTATCTTAAGGACATTGGAAAATACACATTGGATTTCGACCTTGTTTACTCATACAACACTGATAACCTAAATCCAACGACATACATCCTTCCACAGGACGTTGACGGAAAGACTGCCTACCTCTATGGATATCAATCAACTTTCACAAAGTACAACACTTCAGCTAGCAAGAATGAATATCCTGAGTTCAAAACATATGACAGCAACTTTAATATTAAAGAAAGTGCGGATATTACAAAACATGTAAATATTAGTAAAGTAGATGGATTGAATGATGACGATACTCTAAAAAATGATTTAGCAAAATTAACTCCAGTTTCAACAAATCAATCCCCTGTTAAGTTTAAGGAATATGGAACTTACAACAATGCTTATCTATACAAGGTGACAGAAACAACAGATGATAGTAATGTAACAACTCTAACATTAGACAATGGCACACAGATCACTTCAACAAAGAATGTAAGTTTAAGCGGAAGTGAAACAAGTCAAAAATACTTAGCTGTTTTTGAATATAGCTTTGACGACTATATCAAATCTGGCTTATCAGCTCCTTCTCAAAAGTTCTATCAAGCTTTCTACTTCGAACTTACTAACACCACTCCAACAGTAACTGTTAAGGCGGGAGATATTGAAGACACTTCTGAGCTTCCATCACAAGATTTTACAAATCAAACAGTTTACATCAAAAACAACTATGCAGCAAGCACATTCAACAGCGACCCAATTATTGAAATTGTCAGATATGACTTCATAACAGGAACATATGATGCTGCAAGAGATTTATCTTCTTATGAAATGGCAGATAATGATTATTACAAAATCACCGAGGACGGAAGATATACAATCAACATCTACAGCGGAAGAAATGGAAAGGCTGGAACACCAATCACACGTCAGTTCACTATCGACACGACTGATATTGAGAACGTTGAAGCATATGGCGTTTCACTTAAAAATTCTTCAGAATATATTGTAACAACAAGCAACCTTGAAGGGCTTACAAATCAACCTCTCATCTTCACATGGAAAGATAGAAAGGAAAGCGGAGCTAGAACATTCGGATACTACAAATATTACTCTCTTGAGGCAGACACTGCAGTAGATTATCAATCAGCTCTTGCATATTTCTTAGATAAAAACATTGACAGTATGCCTATTAGCTATCAATTGAAACTTAATAGTGCTCCATCTTGGATAAGATATCCAAACGCAGAGGGATACATTAATAGCGACTCTATCAGTCCTTCTTATGTAAAAACTGGCGCTGGATTATACATTCTTTATATAACCGACCAGGCAGGAAATGAATCAGTTGCAATTTATCTTCTTGATAACACTTCATCTCCTTTCGCAATTAAGAAGGTTGACCAAGTTGGAAATACAACCTACTCCTACCTTAGCCAAAACGATAATCTCTCACAGGATGCAACAATATATTGGGCGGGAAACAAGGTTTATAAAGCTGAAACTGTTAGTGAAAACATTGCCGAAGATGTTAACAACAGTAAAAATTCTACGATTAGTGCTGCTTACAGTGATTTTGAAAGCAGATATATAAAAAATATTTCATTAGTTCCAGCAGGATATCAAGGACGATATGTTAGTATCCCATTTGTTAAAGATGGCGCAAACACAAAGGTATTTTTCAAAGATCTTGGCTCAAACTCAACAAACTTTGTTTCATTCACTGAAAACAAATATGACATTATTTCATCATTCAGCCTTTACACATATGTAAACACTATTGGTGATACCTATTATTACCTATCTTCAACATCAGGCGTATACTATGAAACAAATGTTGCAGACCTCAGTGCATACAAAAACAAGGAAATCTCAAGTTATGAACTCTATGTGAGGGCTTTAAACAATAAGCTTGACCCTTCAAACCAAAGTTATGATGACATCGTTACTGGACTTAAGGATTACACAGGCGAAGAGTTTGACCCTGTATATAATCGTGAAGGAAGCTTCGATTTCATGATTAGAGATATCGCAAATACGAGAGGAGAAAGCTTGAGTGAATCACAAAGATATCTCAACTACCCTACAGGATATCAAGTAATCAACTTAAGCTCAGATAAATCAGAACTCAAAGTTGTTTATACAGACTCGAACAGAGAAATTCCTTTGACTATGGCTGACTATGCAGCTATGGAAGGAAAAATTGACGAAGCAGGACAGAATGTTGCTAATAATAAGCAAAAAACAGCATATTATCAACCAACATCAATCAATCAAAAATTGTATGTAAGTTTCGTCCCAAGAGTTATAAATGGTGATG
Organism: uncultured Clostridia bacterium; assembly: GCA_937907645.1. Taxonomy (GTDB): domain Bacteria; phylum Bacillota; class Clostridia; order Christensenellales; family UBA1242; genus Caccovivens. Next base: position 3,190 of record CALCWV010000040.1, on the reverse strand, counting down.
AGCTTATCCAAATTGATAAAATTAATGTAAAATTCTATCCATTTGTTAAGAAATTCTATTCGACTAACGAGCCACTGACAACTATAAATTACTATCGTGATTTAAGTACTAATCCAACTATTAATATGGATATAGCCTTTGATGAAACAGCAACAACAGCTCAAAGATATGAGTTAAATATCGTTCAAGATAAAACTCAAGAAGGAAAATATGTAATCGAAAGAACATATAAGTATGGCACAGTAGATGGCGTGAGCTACACTATCGATAAATACGACTATAAAACAAGAACTATTGAGTTTATCGTTGATAGAGAAAATGTAATCTCAGAACCAGAGGTTATCACTGCAACAACTACAACCTACACTTATGATAATTTAACATTCTCCACAATTGGAAAAGTTTTAGTAAGTAATCAAGATCTTGGAGGTGGAGAATATAGTATTGAGTCAAACGGACAAAGCACTACGACCTTAGACCCTTTCCAAGCAGATAAATACTATTATGTTTTCGATGAAATAATCGAAAATCCTACTCTTTTTAAAAGCGGAGAAAAAGTTCAAACAACTTCTTCACAATCAACCGAACAATCCGCACAAAGCATTGTGGGGAATGGAATAATGGTGAGTGTATTTAGTGATACGCTAAGCTCAGTTGAATTCCCTAACTTAAAGCTAACTGAGGAAGGTTATGCAAAATACAACTCAGGCTATACATTCTACACTGTAGCACAGTCATATTCTGATATCTTAAATACAAATTTAAATCCAGTATTTACAACAAATAAACGTCCTTTCAGAATATACATTCCTTCATACAAGTACACAACTCACTCTTTGATGAGTGATGACATAGATACTTCAGAAAGAAGCTTTGAATCATTCAATAATGAAAATCTCATTAAATTCAATGAAAAAAACTTCATCGACTACTACAAGCTATCTGCTGAAATTTACAGAGGTAGAGAGAAATATGCAGTTAGCTCGGGCGAAGAAAATGGATTCCTTAAATTCAATAAAGTAAACGGCGAGGCTCTTACAAGTTTCACTGAAGCTGGACAATATTACGTAGTTATTACACAAGCACTTGACTCAAGAGCAACTGATGTAAATTCATTTAAAAACAACTACACATTTACATTCACAGTTAATCCTGGCAACCCAGTATTCAATCTATATGACGGAAAAGGATATGAACTTGACGGGCCTAGAGATGAGAACAATCAGTTAACTGACACACTCTACACTAATCAAAAGACTATCTTAGCAAGATGGACGGATGATCTCAGTGAATTTATCACAAATATTGATGTAAAGAAAATCAAAGTCGTTCTAGGCGGAGAAGAATACTTAGTTGAAGCACTTAAAGAGGGCGGCATTAACACAGTTTCAAATCCTTCAGTTGATAACGGCAAACTCGAACAAATAAAAGATGCTTTAACATTTACATATAACTCAACTTCACTACTTAACGAACTTAAGATTGACCTTGAAAAAGCAGGATGCTACAAACATGGCGAAGAAGTTTCTGTTACAGTCGAATTTGAAAATCCAACTAATGTTCAAGGAATTTACACTCCAAAGACAAAAAAAGTTATTTTAGATACATCTATATTTGATACAGACGGAACAACAACACTCGATCGTTTATTTAACAATGTTAAAGACTTCTCTTCTAACATCAGCTTAGGTGCTCTTAGAACTTATTTAGATAATTCTGGAAATATAACAACAGATAAATTTAACACATGTTACAGTCAAACAGCCGCAAGCGATTTCTACAGATACTATAGTTATCTCGTAGACCAAAGTTTCTTCGATGAACTTCAAGCAAGCATTGAAAACAATAAAGTGAACAACGAAAACGGAAAAACATCAGTTTATGTTCGTAAACTTGCAAACATCTACGATGCGAGCGAAAACTTTGAAGAAACAAACTATGACTCATTCTTCCCTTCAAGCACTGCTTTCACAAGCATTGAGCTAATGAATTTTGAGAAGAATTACTACTATGAAATCATTGAAAGTGATTATGCTGGAAACTTAAATATCTATTTAGTTTACTACTTCGATAATGAAGAAGCAGCTCTTAGATATTCAGTTGAAGATAAATATATGACACTTTCTGATGAACAAATTTTAACTGATAAGTACAACATCTATGCTACAAATGACATTGCTATCACAGAAATACTCTTCCACGGAGATAAATGGAACTTTGTTAAAGTTGAACAAAGCGGAAGAACTAATCTCTATGTTAAGACACCTTGGCTTTCAGAAGGATACATCCAAAACTTAACAACTGGAGAAAGTGTAAGCATTACTACACTACTTAGCGATGCTAACTCAATCAACAAGAGCATTATCTCAATTTCAGACCGCTCAAACGGCGAATGGAAGAGAGTTTATGTTTCAAAGTCTAACATTTCAAGCTTGAATCCAGAAAATGTTTCATCCGACCAGGAGGGAATCAAAATTAAACTCCCAGCAGGAGACGTTCTTACAACAACTTCCGTTGTTAGCTATCCAGTAAAAATCACGTTGGATATTACAATGAGCGGATCAAGCGATGAATGTAACTTTGAAAACAATCCTCTCCTTAATATAGCAAATATAGCAAACTCTTCACTATATCAATCGAATTGGGCTTTACAATCAGATGCTACATTCACATTGGAATATTCAAATATTACAAACTATTTAACACTTCTATTCAAGACAGTCCCTCCTGTTGGAACAAAGGTTAAATACACAGTAACAGATAACTTTGGAAATGAGACATCAACTATTCACATCTTTGGAACAGACTTCACTGATTCCTACGAATACACTGGATATCTCTATCAAGCTTATGATGAAAACGGACATTTAATCAACTACGTTCAAAACTCTTACACATATCAATATAACAGCGGAGTTTATAGCATTGAAGTTTATTTAGGTGACACAAAAATTGAACCTGCAAAATACTCAACCAACTATATCTCTGAATCTGCAGGATTTAAGTACAATTCACTTAAATTTGAAAAGTCTTCTGCTGAGCAGTTAGACAGATGCTATGAAGTTAAAGTTTATGATGCAGACACTAAAGCTTACATTAAGTCGGTTTATATCAACTTATATGATGTTCTTCCTAGAATTAGTAGAGAGGGGGAAACATATGACTATGTAGTTAACTTCCTTGATCAAAA
>CALCWV010000039.1 GCA_937907645.1 uncultured Clostridia bacterium | reverse complement strand
AAACGCGTCGCCCCCTCCTTCTCCGCCAAGCAAAAAAAAGGACGTGAAAGTCCTTTTTTCTTTGCAGTGATATTTCCGCAAGCAAAAATGATATTCACTTCGTGAATGATATTGCTATCGCAATTATATTCGCTACTTGAGTGCGAGTATAGTAAATGCTATATCATTATGAGTACAACGAGTAATATCATTAACAAAAGGTTAATATCATAAGCTGGAAGCTAATTTCATTAAGATAGTTAGAATAATAAAATATATGGTCGCGAAATCAAAAAAATAGTTGCATGTACAAAAAAAAGTCCAAATATTGTTTGGACTTTTTTGTTTGTAGGATTTTCATTTTTTAGTAATATGCTTGATTTTTAACAATCTGTTTTTAGATATGAATATCTAAAGCTATTATTTTTATCCTTAAAGCATTTTCAAATGCTCTAGCATTACATATTCTTGCTTATTTCTTCGTCTTTTTCATCGCTCCAGATTTTGCCGTTGACAAACTTCGTAAGTGCCATAGTGAATGCTTGCGTATTTAGGTCAATTCTCGTCATATCATCGTGTGTCAAAAGCCCTATTCCACCACAGCTACTACGTAAATCTGATTCATTAAAAAGTTCATCCATAACAGTTCCAAGAGTGTTGTCAATTATGTTTTGAACATGCTTTTCAGGAACTGGAAAACTTGCGCTCAATATTTTTTTAGATTATATCCAAAAGTGTGCATATAGCCTTTTTATTTTCTAATTTTTATGATATAATGGAAGAAAGGAGGATAAATATGTTTGGAATTTATGATATTAACACAAACACCGCTCTCGGGTTCAAACAAAGACTAGATATATACAAAAAAACTGGCTTTGGCGGAGTCGCATTTTTCATTGATGACAACTACTATGATAAGGGCGAAAGTTTTTTAAACTTAATCGATTATTCTCATGAGATAGGACTAAAAATCATGCAAGTTCATGCAGATTACAAAATCTCAAACTTGATCTGCGACGAAAGCACAAATGAATACTTTGATTATCTTGAATCAAGACTAAAAATATGTGAGAAATTTAAAATAAAAAATCTTGTTGTTCATGCTTCTAAAGGTGACAATCCTCCTGTAATTAGCTCCGCGCAACTAGAAAAATTAAGGAAGCTCGCAAACAAATATCCTAACGTAAATTTATGTTATGAAAATGTCAGAGCTAATGAAAATTTAGAAAAAATTTTAATGTTAAATATTAAAAATATTGGAATGTGCTACGATTTAGGTCACGCACACGCCTATTCGGATGAAAACAAACTATTTGAAAACAATAAAAAATACATATTATGCTCACATCTACATAATAACTATGGCAAAGACACTCACAATCTTTTGTCTGATGGAGAAATTAAGTGGAAAGAGATTGTCAATAAACTCACAAAAATAAAAGGCTGTGAAAACTGTCTTGAAGTATTTCCCGGACACGATAAAATTCTATCAGAAAACGAATTTGTAAATTTTGTTGAAAGGGCTTACAAAGATATTGAAGTGTAAACTCCATGTTTCCTACGAGAAATAAAAAACACAAGAATTTTCTTGTGTTTTTTATTATGTATCCACCTCAATATCGTTATAATCACTTCCCTCTTCGTCATATATCCAAAGAAGTGCTTTATATCTTTCAAAAACAACATCTGAAATTAGATTTACGCTTTTTCCTTTAAACATTTGTTCATGAATCGTCCAAGCATATGCGAAGTATAATTTCAAAAGTTTTTCAGCTAAACTTTCATCTATCCTTAAGTTTGCAATTTCTTCTTTTGTCGGCATCCAATTCGAAATATCTGCGGGCTCTGAAGGAAGATAATATTTTTCTACATATCCTAAAATCATTTCAAAAATATATGTTGCTTCGATGTACCATGAAATCTGCATAAGTTCAATTTCGCTGACATCTGGCCTTAAGGCTTCTTTCTCAAACTCTGAAAGTTCGACTGAGTAGTCTTGAACCATTTTCTTATACTTCTCGCAAATGGCTTTTTTGTTTCTATTTCTTGTCATTTCAAAACCAAATAGTGCCATTACTTTCATCGAGCGGATTCTTGAATAAACTTCACTGGCCTTTTTCGCTGGCTTCCCTTCGTCCACTCTTATATCTTCTAGATTTAAAACATCTTTTGGCAAGTTGTACTTGTCAAACATAATGTTAATTAATTCTTCCGCAGACTTTTCTTTTAGTAGCTTTGCGATTTCTTCTTGTGTCATCTTTACGCTGCTTGCCTGTGGCTTAAACACTTTCGAATCGTCCATAAGTTTTATCGGAAAATTGTTCGACATAATTAAAATTGACTTGATGTCATAGATGTTTTGATAGTACATTCCTGTAGCTTGAAAAACAAGTTCGTTTGCAAGTTTAAGAACCTGATTTGCTTGTTTTAATTTTTTAACCTCTGGACATAAGATTTTTGCATATCTGATTCTCTGCCACCTCACAAGGAAGAATGTTGGAATTGACAAAACGACTAGCAGTCCAGTAAAAAATAGTGTTAAAATCACACCGATGCTCATAACCCCCTCCTTTTTTTTATTATTCTATCACAATTTTAAGCATAAAACAAGCCAAATATTGACATATATTAATAATTATGATAAAATAACCAAAAGTGAGGTGGAATATGGCTATTAATGAATACTATGGATTAATTGTCCTATTTGTTATTACAATTGCAGTCGCTGTCGTTTCGATAGTTTTGAATTTTAAAAAGAAGAAAAAAAGTGAAAAACTTGAAGCGCAGATGAAAACGATGCAAGCAAATTCTTCAACTACTAAAAGCGATATCGCTAGTGGCGAAGAGATAGCACTTTCAAACTACAAACATTACACTTATATTTATATCTTTGTAAAACTTAAAAAGAAAGGATATAAAAGCATCCCTATGAATAAATTTATAGAAGAATTTTACAATACACTGCAGACTTTCGAGTCTAACACAAAGCTTAGAAAAGCCTTTGACGGGATAAAGAGTTCAAATGACATTGGCTTTGATATTGTGAATTTTGATATCACATACAACTTGGTTTCCAAGAAAAGTTTTATTGGCAAAAACGATCAAATTTTGCTTGAAGGATATTTTGATCTGGATCTAGAAGAACTTGTAGATTTAAATAAAACTCTTGACGCAGATGCCAAAACTTTAGGCGAAAAAATTATAGCTTTATATTAAAAACCCGTGCATATTGCGGGAAAATAAAAAACACAAGAATTTTCTTGTGTTTTTTTATGTTCTTATTTTTTATTTCTTTTGGAATTTTCCGTCTTTCTTCTTTACTACAAAGCCAGCGTCATTATTGATAGAAAGTTGTTTTACTCTCTCAAGAGCTTCTGCTTTTGTTGCCTTTGAATCAATAATTCTCTTTGCTCCATCTCTTGAAATTTTCCAGTTTTTGTTTTCCTTATCATATGATACTACATATTTTCCAAGAGATACTACTTTTTCTTCACTTGCTTGTGTATCTTTAACTTCTTGTTTCTTTGCAACTGCCATTGTTTTATCCCCCTTTGTGTTTCTTTTGTATATTAAAATGCTATCATATAATGGAAAAAATGTCAATATCTTATGATAAATTAAAAAAATTTTATCATACAATTAAAACTTGCATATATGCTGCGATTTTGCTTAACATTTTTTATGTAAAATGTTATGCTTAAAATATATGAGGTGAAATTATGGATAACATTAAAGCTTTTTTCAGAAGAATTAAATGGGATAGCATTATCGTTTCGCTCTTTTCAATAGCAATCGGAATTCTGTGCGTAGTTATGCCAGACCGCGCCGGAGACGTACTTTGCATTGTCTATGGGGCATCACTTATCGCAATTAGCGTTGCACTTTTTGTTAGCTATTTTGTATATGATAGGCTTTTTGGAGCACACCTACTTATCACCGCAATTGTGACACTTATTTTAGGAATTTTCTGTTTAGTTTATCCTAATGCTTTGCAGAATATCTTGACAGTTTTATTTGGACTCTTCATTGTGATTGATTCAGCTTCTTCTCTTGCAGATAGCATGTACTGCGCAAAAGCTAGAATCAGAGGCTGGTCAGTGCTATTCGTCTTATCAATCCTTACTGCAGCTCTTGGAGTTTCAGTTATGTTTGCAAACTTTGATGCTGTTATGATTTTCGCTGGCTGCTCACTTATTTTTGAAGGTGTTAAGAGATTCGTTCTTACAATCGTTTACAGCAGAAAAATTAAAGCGGCTAAGAAAAAACTCTATCAAAAGGAAGATATTATTGACATTAACTAATTTTGAGCCTATCGTGTGATAGGCTTTTTAATTTTTAAACTTAAGGAGGAAACATGACAAAAGAAGAACTTTTAAAACTATCCCCTGGAGAGCTCACTGACATGGGAATCTGCCCAACTTGTTTGAACAGGGAAACAAACGGAGGCGTCTTTGGCGATGAATCAAACCTCAAACTCTACACCGATAGAGACATCGACTGCTTGTTTGTCCCAAATCCCCGTGCTCCAGGGCACATGATGATTTCAACAATGAAGCACTATCATGATATGAGCGAAGCACCAGATAGAATTAACACTAAAATAATTAGATTTTCAAAACAATTTATGAAAATAATTAAAGATGTTTACAAGTGTGAAAGAGTTTATCTCTGCACAATGTGCGACGGGCAAAACAATCACTATCACGTGCAGCTAATTCCTAGATATTCTTATGAAGAAAGAGGCTCGAAGAATTTTGTTAAACCTAGACAAAAATACGTCTATGACGAAGAAAAAATAACTGAGATAAGAAAGAGAATTCAACAGTTCGCAAAGAAATAAAAAAGTCCGATCGGACTTTTTTATTTTGGTTCTCTTTCTTTAACTTTTCAATATTTTTTATAGTTTTTTCTTGTTATATATTTTTAAAATCGATGCATATTTGCGCTTTTAGTTTAAATTTATGTTTTTCAAGATAACTTAACACTTTCAGCTTGTTTATTTAAGTAAGCTTTTATTTTTTTATCTTATTCCCACAATACTCGCAAACATATGCATCCTCAGTTTCTTTCATTCTAGCCCCACAGAAGTCGCATTTTAAGGACTTGTTCTTCGTTGATATTCTCTTTTGATTGTTGTTCGCTACAAGCTCCCCATCCTTAAGAAGATATCCTGTCAAATAGCTTTTGGAGATGAGAGAGTTTACTTTTCCGATAACCTCTTGTCTTTTACAAGCAATCTGCTCTGCCAAAACGTCAGCCGAATATACATTCTCATTTTGAATTAAGTTTAAAATCTGTGCTGACTTCTTCTTGTCACTGTATGAAATCCACGAAATTGGAGCACCGTAGAAACCTAGAACTGTCATAACAATTCCAGCTACTAAAAGTGGTGTAATGCCCCTTGTTGCTCCCATAATGATTCCTACAATCCCTGCTGGAAGGAAAATTGTTAGTACAATTGCTAAAGCTAAATTTAAATATATAGCTTTTTTATATGATTTCATCTTATCTCCTTTTTTGATCCATATATTTAATTATATCATAGTTATGAAGATTTCACAATAAATATTTATTCCTTTTTGTAAAAAATGAGCAGATTGTGGAAAAATTTTTTATCCCATTCGTTTGACTTAATTTTTGGAGTCTGATAAAATGTCTCTAGAAGGAGGGAAAAGTATGGCAAAAAAATCATCTAAAAGCATGAAGAGTTTCTTGTTTGATTTCCTTGTTTTGATTCTTGCTGGTGGAATTCTTGGATTCTTGGCATTACCATTCATGAAATATCAAACAACAGCACTAGGTTCAACTGCAGTAACTAACTACTCAGGTTATGACCTTTTGAACTTCGACGCTAACGCAGGAATGGCGACAGTTATTTTACTTTTAGTAATCTTTGCTTCATTGCTTGCACTTTTTGCAATCGTAAAAATGCTCGCTGATTTAGGATTATTTAAAAATAAAAGCATTTCAAGATTCTTGGCTTATGTAGTTGTATTCTTAGCTTTTGCTGCTCTTGTTTTGACAATTACAAACATGATTTACATCCCAACACAATGTAACTCAGGTTCAATTGGATCATACTTCAGCACAGGAACACAAGCTGCTTGGCTTGGACTGATTATATCAGCTGTTGATGCTTTATTTGCATTCGTTGCAAGCTTATTCACATTAAAAAAATAAATATTCAACTAAAAAAGGACTGAACATTCAGTCTTTTTTTATTGTTTAATTTTTTTCAAAAGCTTTTTCTTCTTGAAAAACGCAAATATGCACTTATTTCCGCAATCTTCTTGTAAAAATAAGCTTTTCGTGATAGAATGTCTGTGATGGAAAATTTTACTTACAATCATTTAAATAAATTTTTGAAAGATAAATTCGGCGAAAGAGTCTTGAAAATTTCTGTAAATGGGGGCTTTACTTGTCCAAATCGCGACGGAAAATGTGGCTACGGCGGATGTATTTTTTGCGGAGAAACCGGCGGAAGCGTTGAAAGAAATGCTATCCCAATAAAAGAGCAAATCCAAAGGCACCTCGCATCCTATCGCGGAGAACGTGCAAATAAGTTTATCGTTTACTTTCAGAACTTTACAAATACCTACGGGCCAGTCGAGATTTTGAAACAAAAATATGACGAGGCTTTGAGCGTTAGCGACAAAATTGTGGGACTCGCAATTGCAACGCGTCCCGACTGCATTGATGAAGAAAAAGCAAAGCTTATCGCAAGCTACAAGGATAGGGTCTATGTTTGGGTCGAACTTGGATTCCAAACAGCAAACGACATAGTTGCAAAGAAAATAAATCGCGGATATGATAGAAAATGTTTTGAAAAAGCTGTCAAGATTCTAAATAAATATGGAATTGACATTGTTACACATATCATGATCGGACTTCCCAGTGAAGATTTGGACGGAGCAATTCAGACCGCAAAATATTTAAATAAGTTTGACCTTATGGGGGTAAAAATTCATTCTACATATGTGCTTGAAAACACAAAACTTGCTGAGCTTTACATAAATAAAAAATATACTCCACTGGAACTTGAAGATTACATAAATACAGCTATTGAAATTTTAGTTAATCTTAATCCTAAATTCATAATACACAGGATAAGCGGAGATGCTCCAAAAGAAAGACTTCTTGCTCCTCAGTGGAACACTCACAAAAAACTTGTTATGAACGGGATCGAAAACCGAATGAAAAAAGAGGAACTTTATCAAGGAATGAAATACAAAAAATAGGAATACGCTTTCATTTAGCTATTCCTATTTTTTCTGTTTCCTAATTTGCACTCTTTTTTCTTTGTTTTTTATTTGACAGATAATTTCATTGTCCTCTGGGATAAAAGTCGCTAAAAGAACGTTTTTTATGCTCTTATCGTCAAGCTTAGCTTTTTTGTACAGCCACTGCTTGTCTTTTTTGATCTCATTTAAGCTACTAAAGGAAATTCTGCCGTCAACAACCAAATATATTGGCAATTTAACTTTTGGAAGGTTAAGTCCGATATCCTCTGCAACGATTGGCTTATAATCATTTTTAGGCAATATGCTCAATTTTCCACTGTTTTCAAATATCGCAAATTCGATCTGCGACATGTCGAAAAATCCTTTTTCCCTACACATCTCAATTACATCATTGATGTCAAGTCTACTCCTCTTCAGATTTTTGAAGTTGATCTCACCTTTATAGATAATCATGAGAGGACGCCCTTTGAAGAAGTGCTTCATGGCTGGCCCTTTTCTTCCAAGATAGGAAACTAGGATATCGAAGAGGAAAAATATAGTCATACCGATGAGATAATAATAGAATGGCTTGTCTCCAACATCTGTTGCCATTTCGGACGCGATAGAGCCTATGGAAATTCCCATTACATAGTCAATAAACTCCAGCTGAGCAATTTGCTTCTTCCCCATCAGTTTTGAGATAATAAACAGGAAGATGACTGCTACAGACGAAAATATTAAAAGTTTAGTCCAGTCTGGCATCTTTTCTCCTCTTCCATATTTTTTGTTTATTTTCTTTTTTTATTCAGTTTTCAAAAACAAAAAAACACTGGGATTTCCCAGTGCTTAATCAATCTCCAGCCTTTCATCTCTAAAGATTTCATCGTCTAAAAATTCAAGCATTGTCATGTCAAAGCCACGAGCAAGTTTATAAATAGTCCCTAAAGTAATATCCTTATTCTTTTCTTTTACAATACACATCATTGCCCCATGCAGTATCCCAGAATTTTGTTCAAGCCTATACAAAGACATATTTTTTTCTAAAAGAAGTTTGCCTATCCTTCTGGAAACGGCGCTTGTTATTTTCATTTCTAATCAATCTCCAGTTTTTCAAAATCAAATAACTCACTGTTAAAAAACTCTTCCATACTCATACCTAGCTCTCTAATAATCAAAGCCATATTCTTAAAGTTAGGAGTTTGATATTTGCAATTCAAAATATCAGTCATTGTACTATGATATAAACCTGTTAATTGCCCTAACTTATATTGTGTCATGTTTCTTTCTTTCAAAACCTCTCTAACTCTAAGGGCAAACGCTTTATTTAATTTCATGTTTTTTCTCCAATATTTAGTGTTCTCACTATATATACATTTTAACCTACATATTAAAAACGACTATTTAAGGAAAAACGGGCAAAATTGTTTGATTTTTTTATTTTTTGTGCTATAATAGGTATGGAAAACCCGAAATAGAGCTTAAGGAGGTGCAGAATGAGTATATTATTTTTGCCTAAGAATAAAAATTTGTTCCTGCCTACTAATTCATTTTACATATCCCCCCAACAAAAAAGTCGGGACTCTTCCCGACCTTCTAACGCTTTCTATTTTCGAATGTTTTCTATGAACTAACACTTTTGTTTATTCAAATAAAACTGATGTTTATGCAAACGAGGAAGTGTAAAATTTTAATTTTACAAGTGCGACAGCACTAATTTTGAACTTGCTTCAAAATTGACTTCCGAGAGGTTTTTAAAACAATTTCTCCTTTATAAATCCAAAAATGTAAAAAAATAAGTAGAAATAGTTAAAAAAATATGTTATTTTTCCTTTGGAAAAAAGAGAACATCTCCAAATAATTGCATTAAGCTTTTTTATATAGCTTCCTTACACATGCTCGACCTAATATATTCTGCAATTAACGCAATTAATTCAGAATTTGCCGGTTTGTAACCCCAATCATAAAATTCAGGCATTCCGAAAAATTTATTGATTGGTTTAAACCCAGTTTTGCAATACGCTAAATCGCAGGCGTGTCTCATGCATCTTTCAACAACAGAGCCATTTACATTATGATTCTTGCCAATCGTTGGATATAAGTTTTTAGTTATATTCCTGATTGCTAACGGATCTTCAACCACCTTCATAATACACTCTTTGTAAAATGTAAAGCCCTTTAAGTTGATAGCCATGCCCAGATTTAGTAAGATCTTGGTGATCTCAAACTGGACGCCTTCGCTATTACTATTGTCCGACAACATATTCTCCCCCCTTTTAATCCCTACCCATTTTCATAATAATCCTTTTTTGTAAAAAAGGCAACTATTTTTGTGCAATTTATAAATATTTTTGTAAAAAAATTAATTTATTTAATAAAAAAGAGCGTTTTTCGTATAAAAATCACTCTTTTTTCATTTTTTTTACTTAAATTTAGCTAATTTATTTTATTTTTAAAAAATATTTTATTATTCGTTGCTATCGGATCATTAGGTTTTACTTTTAATGCAATATTATTATATTCCTCCGCCTTTTTTAAATTATTTAAATAAAAATAGCAGACACATAAATTTAATGCCGGATAATAATCAAAATAATCTTTTTCAATAAAGCTATTTTTTTCTTTCTCTTCCACTTGGTTCATTGAGCTCTCATACCAGTACGCTGCTTGCAAGTATTTATTTTCCTCCAAAAAAGAATCGCCAATCATGCACAATGCCTTCGCCCGAGGCGCTGCAAATTCAAAAGATTTAAAAAGTTCAATCCTACTTTGTTTATACTTTTTTAAAATCTGCAAGCACGTTGCCTTAAGTATAATCGCTCCAAGTCTGTCTTCAATCCATAAATCTTCATACAAGAGAGTTCTATTAAGCTGCGCGATACATTTCTTATAGTATTCGTGATAAAACAGCTCTCTAGAGTAGTAATAACTCTCCCGTGCGCTCAGCTTTTCGCCGCGCTTTATATGTTTTCTATAGATATTTAAATTTCGCCATGAGTCACTTGGCCTATCCTTTCGGTGCTCAATGGCTATATCGCAGTATCTTATCTCCCCGTGAGGAGCTATCGCTTCGTGAATAAATCCATTCCAAACAAAAGTACCGTCATTTTTCATTATTCGCTCTCTATAGAAACTAAAGATCGGATTATTAAATTCGTCAAAGGAAGTGTTGTATTTCAGCATATAGACGTCCACACTGCCATCTATTTCCTCTTTTAAATTAATGAGCTTTTTCAGGCTCTCTGGCGGAACTACGTCGTCAGCGTCCAGCCACATGATGTAGTCAGAGCTCGCAAATTGAAATGCAAAATTTCTTGCTTTTGAAAAATCATCCTCCCACTTAAAATCAAAAATCTTGTCCGTAAATTTTCTCGCGACCAGCTTTGTGTTATCCGTTGAGCCCGTGTCGACTATAATAATCTCATCGACAAGCCCTTGAACGCTTGACAGACATCTCTCTAAAACACCTTCCTCGTTTTTGACAATCATACACAACGAAATACTATTTTTTCTCATACTTCTTTTTTATGCAAAAGAAAAACAAAGGGTTTAACCTTTGTCATTTTTTACTATCGATAAAAATTCTGATACAATTTTGTCGTCCTGCTTCTTTTTAACTATGCAGACTAGCTTCCTAGCACAAAGGCTGAACTTTGGATAAATGATTTCAACCTCGTGATTTTCAATTCGATCCTTGTAGAAATCAGTATTCACAAACGCTATGCCCAGTCCCTTCTTTACAAAGTCATAGAGCAAAGTGTAGTTGTCAAGCTCGTACTTTGGACTTAGAGTTATCTTGTTTTTCTTGAAATAATCTTCAATCAGTTTCCTTGAAGAATTGCTTTTGTTTGGAAGAATAAGCTCTTCTGTTGGGAAATGCTCTATATCGATATTCTCCCCGCTATACAGATTTTTGTAACTCTTGCTTCCGATTATTCTATAGAAAATATTGTATTCGCTGACAATGTTATAAACTTTTTCGCAGCCGTCAAAGTAGTCCACAAAAGCCACATCTATGTTTCCTTTGTCGAGCAAGGAAAGAAGCTCCTGTGTGTCGTCATTCTTCGTTTCAATATTGACACTTGAATGACTTTTTGCGAAGGATGTGAGAACTCTTGACATAAGCTGATTTAAGTTCGCACTGGCAACTCCAATTTTCAGTTGTCCAACTGCAAGTTTATCATATTTACGCCCCATTTCTTCAATCTCGTCAAGACCGCCAATTATCCCTTTAACTTTTTCAAAGAGGATTTTCCCAAAGCCAGTCAGCTCAACTCCCTTGTTCTTTCTATGAAACAACTTTTGATTGAGCTGCCCTTCAAGTTCTCTTATTGCCTCGGAAACTGCAGGTTGAGAAATATACAATTTTTCGCTCGCTTTTGTTATATTTCCCTCTTTCGCTACGAAATAGAATGTCCTGTATAGATTGTAGTTTACCATAACCTCTCCTTATCACAATTATAATGTTTTATATGGAGCTATTATATCAAAACGGTAGTATAATTGCAAGTATAAAGGAGAAAAAACATGGACATTAAATTAATTTCAACGCCGTCAACAACAGACTTAGGAGATAAAGATCGTTTTAACAAAATGAGTGGTACTTTTGCGGGAGTGTGCTATATGCCCCACGATTTTGACACGCTTCTTAGCGAGCCCGAGCAAAAGACTTTAAAAAGAGCTGAAATGACAAAGTCAAACAGGCATCACTCTGTTTTTGAGCACGAATTTGTTACGCTTTATTTAGAGAACATTCCAAAATTTTTCGCAATGCTTTTAAACAACGAAAAGCTTTATGTAACAAGTGAAAAAAGCGCGAGATACACTCAAATGACGCCATCGCCTATTGAAAAGGAGCTATATTTCAAATGGATAAACAAATTCAAGCAGCTTATCTCAGAGAAATATCCCAATAATAACTTTATTGACGCAAGAAGGACGGAAAAACTTGCAATGGAAAATGCGAGATATATCCTCAGCGTCTACACCCCAACTTCTATGGTTTACACGACATCATATAGGCAGCTAAATTACATGTATAACTGGCTTGTTCACTATGATGGAACATCCACTCTTCTTAATGGTTTAGTACCAACAAGCCGTGAATTTTGCCGCAAACTAGAGGAGCTTAACCTCATAGATGATAAGCTTCAAGAAGGCGGCTTCGGGCGTGATTTTTCTCTCATGGGAAAGAGAGATCGCGAGGAGCATTTTGGAGATGTGTATTCAACAAACTACGAGGGAACTTTCGCAAGTTTAGCACAGGCTCAGCGTCACAGAACCCTATCGTATGAAATGCAAGTTCTTCCTGAAAAGAAATATTATGTTCCAAAGATACTAAATCAGGATCCTGCCCTTGTAAAAGAATGGTTGGACGACATGGACAAGGTGAGCTTGTATAGTCCTCAGGGACAGCTTGTAAAAATTAATGAAAGAGGAAATGTTGAAAACTTTATCCTAAAAATGAAAGAGAGACTTTGCAGCTGCGCCCAGCTAGAAATTGTGGATCAAACAAGGTTAACTCTTGGAAAATATATTTTTCAAACCCCTGATGAAGGGATTAAAGAGATGCTGGAGCCATACACTAAAGGGGCTAGATGCCTCGCAGATTTCAAGTGTCCATCGCCTTGCGGATTTAAGGAAGGGATTGATATGACCCGTGAGATTTAAAAAATCTAAATCTAGTGACATGGTTTCCGAGCCTTTAAAAAAACGATAAAATACTTTAGAAAATAATAGATAAAAGAAAGTATAAAAAGACCGATAAAAAAGACCAATCGGTCTTTTTTTGTTTAAAAGCATTTTGAACGTTCAAGTTGCTTATACCACATCACTTTATACTTAGTTTTTGTCAACTGCAAAAACATGATAATGACTAACCTTCTTAAACAACCGCAAATATTTCTTTTCCAAATCGATACTGGAAATTTTTAAGTAGAACTTTAAGTGCGGACTTTAGAGTTTCATCGCCAAACTTAACTGTTTCAAGCTTCTCATAGTCAGTGCCACTCAAGATTTTTAAAACTGTCACGACTGGCTGCTCAATCTCCTCAGCTGTATATGTCCTACAATTTCCGCAAAGAATTTCGCCGATATCATAGTTAAAAAACTTCTTTCCAGTTATCTGTGCTCCGCATGAGCTACACCTAGTAAAATTCATCGGATATCCCGCACCGCTAAATATATTAAGCAAGTACTTGCAAAGCACATAATTCCTCTTAATTTGCCCAAAACAAAGGTATTTTAGAGCTTTTATAACCTCAATAAACAACTTAGGGTCTGGCTGCTCTGTGGCAATTTTTTTAAGCACATCCACGATTGAGCATGCCTCATAGTATTTATCTAAATTCTCGCGAATTGCATAGAATCCCTCAATGATATCAACTTGTGAGACGATGTTATTTCCTTTTGTATTCTCAATAAAAAAATCACCAAAAGTAAACACATCTTTTGATGCTCTCATTTTCGCTTTTTCTCCTCTCACTCCCCTAAAAACTGCCCTAACCAGACCCTTTTCAAGCGTGTAAATTGAAACAAGCTTGTCCTTTTCTTTGTAATCCTTGCTTTCGATGATTAATCCTTTGTACTTTTCGCTAGCCATTTGTTATCTCTCTAACCCTTTTTCATCCTCTTTCTTCTGCTCTCTAGCTCTTTCAAGCTCCATAAATCCTTCCATTAAGCAGGGATTCCCCATGTATTCTTCACCGCATTTGCCAGAGAATGCATACCAAAACAACTTTTGCTCTTTACTTGCAAACTTTCTTTCCATTTCTCCCTCCTTTTTATTAGATTATGTCTTATCTACATTTATTATACAATAAACATTTTAAAAAAGCAAAAGAAAATAACCTTTGCAGAGTTTTTTCTTGCATTTCAAAAATGATAAAATTTTGTTAAACTTTTTTGACAAATATAAATTTTTTTTGAAAAAATAGTTGACAATTCTCCCATTGTTTGGTATATTAATAAAGCATTGATATGGAAGTTTAGCTCAGCTGGGAGAGCATCCGCCTTACAAGCGGAGGGTCATAGGTTCGAGCCCTATAACTTCCACCAGATGTAAGCACTCTGAAAAGAGTGTTTTTTTGTTAATAAAATTTAGTCCGCATTAAACATGTTTGTTATAGGGCTGGAAGGCTGCC
>CALCWV010000038.1 GCA_937907645.1 uncultured Clostridia bacterium | reverse complement strand
TAACATGTATCAAACAACAGGAAATAAAACCCTCTACGCACAGTGGAAGATCAACGAGTCCTATCTTTTAAGTTCATGGCAAACCAAAGTCGCAGCGGGACTTGGCTCCACGGTTGAAAATGTTAATCCAAACATCACATCAATTGAATTTACAGCAACAAAACCAACAACTGGAACTGCAATATCTGTAGGCGGAATACACGCATCATCGTCGACTGCTCATGGCGGAACAAATGAAACTTGCTTTGATGTTACTGCATATGTAACAGGTGATGCAACTAGCGGATATGATATTAAGTTCTATTCGCCACATACAATTTATTTCCCAGCGAGTTCGAATTACTTATTTTCAAACTCAAGTTTATCTAATCGACTAACAAAGATAAGTAGCATAACATTTAACAACATTGATACATCAAAAGTACTCTCCATGGATGCTATGTTTAGCGATTGTTCGTCACTAACAAGTTTGGATCTAAGCAGTTTTAACACAGCTAGTGTAACGAATATGAATGATATGTTTAGCGATTGTTCGTCACTAACAAGTTTGGATCTAATCAATTTTAACACAGCTAGTGTAACGAATATGTCATTAATGTTTTATAATTGTTCGTCGATGACAACTTTAAATGTAAGCAGTTTTGATGTATCTTCAGTAAAAAATATGAGCAAAATGTTTTCTTATTGTGTAGGGCTAACAAGTTTAAACCTAAATAACTTTACTACTTCGAACGTAACAAACATGGCATCTGTTTTAGCTGGTTGTTTTTCATTAACAAGTGTAAATATAAGCAATTTTGATGCATCAAAAGTAACGAATATGGAAGCTATGTTTTCTGGCTGTACGGCATTAAAAACTTTAGATGTAAGAGGTTTTGATACTTCGAACGCTACGAATATGGAAGCTATATTCAATGGTTGTTCGTCGTTAACACGCTTAGATGTAAGCAGTTTTAATACATCAAAAGTAACAAACATGGGATCAATGTTTTCTTATTGTTCTTCATTAAGCAGTCTAGACTTAGGCAATTTTAATACTTCAAGCGTTACTACCTTGTCAAGTATGTTTACGAGTTGTTCAAATTTAGCGAATCTTAATCTATCTAGTTTCAATACTTCAAAAGTGACAACTATGGAATATATGTTTTCTGACTGTTCTTCACTAGAAAATCTAAATTTGAGCAATTTTGACATTACGGCTGGAACAAGCACTTCAAGTATGTTTTCAGGCATGACAGCACTTAAGATCTTGCAAACTCCAAAATATGTGAAAGTTGCAACTAGTTTACCTAAAACAATGTATGATAAAAATATGACAGCTTACTCAAGCATTGCTGCGGACACAACAAATTCTATGGATTTAAGAGTAGGTTATACTGTGACGTTTAATGCTAATGGTGGAAGTGTAACACCAACATCAAAAATTGTTCGTTATGAAAAAACATATGGAGAGTCAGGCAACCTTCCAACACCGACAAAAGACGGCTATGTCTTTACTGGTTGGTTCACTTCAGCAAGTGGCGGAACGGAAATTACTGCTTCAACTAAAGTTACAATAACCTCAGTTCAAACACTGTATGCACAATGGGCACTAAACGAGGCCTATCTCCTTTCAAATTGGCAAGAAAAAATAGCCATAGCCCTTGACATCACAGTTGCAACTTTAAGATCTAAGATTAAGATAATTAGGTTTACTTCAGCGAAACCAGATACATATGCATATGAAATTTCAGTTGGTGCGACAGACGAAGGTCAACCTAGTATGTTGAAGGGCGGAATTTCCGAGTTGCAATCAGAATATGACAGCTCATCTGAAATATTTGATGTAAAAGCTTATGTTTTGAACAGTTTAAATAGCAAATATGAAATAATAATCTATTCACCGGGAGTAATATATACGCCAAGAAACTCAACTAAATTATTTGCTAGTCTAAACTATTTAGAGTATATTGAATTCGGAAATATAAACACAAGCAAAACAATTGCCACTTATAGTGGAACAGTAGGTTCAATTGGTATTGGGGGAAGTGAAGGCGGTTCTATTACTGGGATGTTCTATGGTTGTTCTAATCTATCATCGTTAGATCTTAGTAACTTTGATTTTAGCAACGTTCAGTCAGGACAAACCCTAGGGCATTCTGTGAACCTGTGGGGGGTAGAAGGCATGCTTAATGGCATGACAGGCTTGAAGATACTTCAGACGCCAAAGAATGTTGTTAAAGATATCACTCTTCCTGTAACAATGTATGATTCAAGCAATGCAGCTTATACAAAAATAGCTGCAGGGACAACCGATTCACTTGTGCTTACAAAAGATAGTGGTGTCACTGTAGTTACTATTACATTTAACGCCAATGGAGGACAATGTGGTATAGGTAGTAGAAAACTTTACTCTGGAGATGAAATTGGAATTTTGCCAACTCCAACAAAGCTTGAAGAAGTTTTCGCAGGGTGGTATACAAGTCAAACCGGTGGAACTCAGATTGCTGAGGGAACGACCTTCACAGCAAATACAACGATATATGCTCATTGGAAGAGTAATGTGACCATTATTTTAGATACAAATGGCGGAACTATCTCAAATCCTGGGGACTGGACTCTTAATGGAACAAACTATACAAAAACAATTAAATATGGCACTGCTTTAGAATATCTTCCAACACCAGTTAGAGATGACGGTACAAAATTTATGGGCTGGTATGATGCACTTTCTGGTGGAAATATAGTATCATCAACAGATGTACCGGAAAATAGTAAAATTCTCTATGCACACTGGAAAGGAATGGTCAACGTAACTTTTGATGCAGGAGATGGATCTACTACAAGAAGATCAAAGACTTATATGGTGTATGACGATTTGGATATGAACGAATTATCAGCATTCGAATTTTCTGAAAATCTTCCTATGGCTTACAAAATAGGTGGAAAATTTAAAGGCTGGTCTGCAACGCAAGACTTGATGGACCCTGATGGGGCTGAATACGACGAGACCGAGGGATTCACAAACTTAGATTTTTTCGCAAATTATCTCATGTCGCAAACTTCAGATTTCACTCTCTATGCGATATTTGAAGATGCAGACTTTATAGTTTACAAAGGGACATCATTCAAAGCTTCAATTTACAAATTGACTACTTCAGAAGGTGGAAACGACGCTGCTATAGGAACAGGATATAGACCAGTAATTTACTTAGATGTTCTCGATTTAACTGGTGAACTCACCATCCCTGGCGGAAGCTTATCTTCGGGACACTATGCTGATGATGTTACAGTTGAATTAATTGATCAAACAGTTTACTATGTCGGAATGTCTTTCGCGATTCGCGAGGGTGGAAGAACAGTTGGATCTGGAGTTATAACAGAACTTATAGACGCAGAACTAGTTGGAACGGTCAAGGGATCAATGCCTGTTGACGATGTATTCTATATCGCTGGAAGAGGAACAGTAGGAACTGGACGTGTTAACTATGGAGTTATAGACGTCAACGATACAGCAGTGATTGTTGGTCTCAACGCAGATCTCTCAACAGTTATAACAGGAATTGAAATATTCAAAAAGTCTGTAGACCAAGTTATAGTTGGTGATAATGCAGGATTACTGCTAAGAGGGGTCGATAGAACAGCTGTACAAAGAGGGATGTGGGTTGTCGTTCTTAAACCTTAGTGAAAAGTTTTAAACACAACAAAAAAGTGAGGGGTTGCCTCACTTTTTTCATGACCGAACGGACTACTTTGTTAAAATAAGACCAACTGCCTTACGGTCTAACTGCTCCACCAAAGCTTCCCTATGGCACATCAACCGATCTCCTTAATGATGCTTCCGTCAGGATCTGACATGGTTCAGAGGGGTTAATTGCATAAGACCTTGACTTCATCACAACTAGGCACATACACATCTTTAACCTTATAATACCGAGGTAGTTTATTTGACCCTGCTGTAGCGGGTTGCAGGTTACAGGGCACCGCTATCTCCCCATCTAGTTCGGTTCAATCATTATACAGTATTTCTTTTAAAATTGCAACAAATTTCATAATTTTTCGTTTTATAACTAAAAAACATTTCTGTTTTTTTGCTTTTTAGTGTAGAATTAAAGCAAATAAGGAGTTTGTATGAAAAAGAATTCGCTTGCAGAGAGATTTATCAATTGCTTCAATAAAGTGGATTATACTTTGAAAGCAAAGTACAATTTCAACAGAAGTATGGGCTTTTCTGACCTCATTAGAAGAACTGTTGCCTTGAACTACGTTGTACGTAAGTATGAGGACGAGCTCATCGACTATGGCAGACTTAGAAATGCAATTGTTCATTCTTCAAATGATAAAATGATTATCGCAGAGCCTCATGAGGACGTAGTAGAGAAGTTTGAGAAAATTGAAAAGCTAATTAACAGCCCAGCTGTTGCATTGGATACAGTTTGTCACAGGGATATCCTTTCTGTTTCAGCCGATAAATCAATGCAAGAAGTTATCAAACTAATTGCGACATCTCATTACAGTAATCTGCCTGTTTACAAGGAAAATACGCTTATTGGAATCGCCAATGGACAGAAAATCATTGACGCCTTCGGAACATATCTTGCATCTGGTGGGAAAGCCAAAGTTTTCCTTGAAAATGTTAAAATTGAAGACATGTTATCTAAAATTGAGAACTCTAATTACTATCTAGTTAAACCGGCAACGCTTACAGTTGAAGACGCCTTGTCAGAGTTTAATAAAAACCACAAATTGCTTGCAATTTTGCTAACAAAAACAGGGGATATCTCCGAAATTCCTCTTGGGATTATAACGACGGGGGATATTATGACGATGAATTCGATCCTCGATTTTTAGACAAAAAAGCGTCGCAGAACTGCGTTTACTGCCGTCCATTTCTGACAATCATTTACGGGGTTGTAAACTCCTGCCAGCAATGAACAGCGAGCCTTGTTCTGCTTTCTTTTTTTTGTCTAAAAATGTCTGGCTAGCGCGGGTGTTTTAAGGAATAAATGAGTCTAGTAAATCACCTCATTTTTTAATTAAATTGTATTAAGGGGAGCTGATTTTTAGGAAGGTTACATAGGTTAATGCTTGTCTACCGCAGCCAAATGCTGAGCTTCGCTCTGCTTTCTTTTTATGGTTATGCGAAGCAAGCGTTTTTAACGCGCGCCAGCCTTACTTTTTTATTAATAAATTGTTTAAAAATTATCTTTATAAAAATAGCGTCAATTCGTTTGCGTTTTTATATTTTATTTGTTAAAATGTTTACAGGAAAAATTGATGGAAAAGTGCTACAAAATTGAAAATTTATATACAAACGAAAGGGGAGCTTATGGATTACGAAATTCATATTGCCTTCCTTTTTTGTCTTTTTTGGGGGAATATTTTGACAGCCGTGATATCCTAGTTTTTCAAGAAAATCTCCTTGAGATGACGTCAAAGGAAATTATTGAGAAATATGATTTAAGTGAGAAAGACTTAGAAAATATTTTGAAAAAGTACGTTATCAGTGGAATAAAAAATGGCGCCACAGAGATGAACATCGTTTCACTGTCGCCTACAGTGACCAAACGAGTTTTCGAGGAATTTGGTGTTGGAGGAAAGATTCTTATCAGGGCAAAAGACATTGAAGTTATTCCAAAAATTTACAAGAAATTTGAAGGATTGCTTGGCGTCGCTGTGGATCCATATATCGACGGGGATGACCTTACAAACGAAGTTTCCGAGGTTTGCGGGAAATACAAACTGCCAGCGTATGTGACCTTGTATAATGATCTGGAAAAAACGGGGATGTTAAATTCATTGTTTAACAAGCCCCCTATAAATTACATCGAAGATGTCGGGCTGCTTGACAGAGAATGTTATATTTATGGTGGAATTTACGCCGATAAGGACGACTTTTCGGTTATGGCAAGCTACGGAGCGAAAGTTATTGTAAGCCCCTACGATTTCTTAAATTTAGGTCAAGGGATAGCAAATATCTGCGCGATGCAGGGAAGCGGTGTGACAGTTCAATTAGCTTCACCAATCAACAATGACATAATCGAAGAGATTAGACTGGCGGGAGCGTTAAATCGAGGACTGCTCAGCGATTGTGAAGTTCTTAGCGCAAGCGAAGTTTTGGAGCTGGCATTATCTAAGAAAGAGAGGATAAAGCTAGATGGGGACGATAGCTCGATTTACGAAGAGTGTGAAAAAATTATGGAAAGAATAAAGGAGAGAATATAGTATGCAAATAGCAGAGAAATTAGCAAGTGAATTTGGATTAAGATTGGATTATTCAAATAATATTATAAATCTTATTGATGAAGGGTGCACAATTCCTTTCATTGCACGTTATAGAAAGGAAATGCACGGAACATGTGACGATCAAGTTTTGAGAGCATTTGCTGACAGACTAAAATATTTAAGAAATTTGACTGCGGAAAAGGAAAAAGTTCAAAAAACTATTGAAGAACAAGGAAAATGGACTGAGGAGCTTGCAAAAGCTTTAGAAGAGGCAAACACACTGACAGAAGTTGAAGATATTTATCGTCCATACAAGCCAAAGAAGAAGACTCGTGCTTCTGTCGCTATTGCAAAGGGATTAGAAGGATTGGCAGATGTTTTGCAAGCTCAATCTAAGTCTTTTGTTTTGGCAGAAGAAGCTAAAAAGTACATTACAGAAGAAGTTTTAACAATTGAAGATGCTATTGCAGGGGCAAAAGATATCTTAGCTGAAAGAATTTCTGACAGCGCAGATCTTAGAAAAGAACTGAGAGAATTTATGCTTAATAAAGCGAAAATCTGCTGCGAACTTGTTGAAAATGAGAACAGTCCAACGTATGAGACGTATGCTGGATTTAAGCAAGAAATAAAAAATATTCCTTCACACAGAGTTTTAGCTATCAATCGTGGTGAAAAGGAAAAATGTTTGAAAGTTGATCTTGAGGTTGATGAAGAGAAAGCTTTAAATATTATCAGAAAACATTTCAAGAAGGATAATGCGGATACAAATGACATTGTTGACGCTGTAATCGTTGATGCATATGATAGATTGCTTTTCCCATCACTGGAAAGAGAGTGTAGAACTTATCTAACAGATATTGCCAACGAAGGCGCTATCAAGATGTTTGAAGTAAATCTTAAGCCTTTGCTTATGGAAGCACCTTTGAAAAACAATATCATCTTAGGTCTTGACCCAGCTTATAGAACAGGATGTAAGATTGCTGTTATCGATAAAAACGGAGATGTATTAGCTACAACAGTTGTTTATCCAACACCTCCACAAAGCAAAACTGAAGAATCTATCGAAAAACTTAAAGCCTTGATTGAAAAATACAAAGTTGACGTTATTTCAATTGGGAATGGAACAGCTTCAAAAGAAGCAGAAATCTTTGTAGCTGAGCTTATAAAACATGTCAATAGACCAGTTAGTTATGCCGTTGTTAGCGAGGCCGGAGCGTCTGTTTATAGCGCATCAAAACTTGGCGCAGAAGAATTCCCAGACTATGATGTTGCTCTTAGGAGTGCCGTTTCAATCGCAAGAAGATTGCAAGATCCAATGGCAGAACTTATTAAAATAGACGTTAAGTCTATCGGTGTTGGACAATATCAACATGATATGCCTCAAAACAGACTAACAGAGGTGCTAACAGGGGTCGTTGAAGATTGCGTTAACAGCGTCGGCGTTGACTTAAATACAGCTTCTCCAAGCTTATTATCATATGTTTCTGGACTTAACATGTCTATTGCAAAGAATATTGCAGCTTATAGGGCAAAAGAGGGAGGAATCAAGGATAGAGGACACCTTCTCAAAGTTAGCAAGCTCGGACCAAAGGCGTTTGAGCAGTGTGCAGGTTTCTTGCGTGTTGTTGGTGGAAAGAATATCCTTGACAACACAGGTGTTCACCCAGAAAGCTATGAAGCTACAAAGAAACTTCTTGCTATGTTCAACTTGACCGAAGAGGATGTAAAGAACAACAACTTGGCATCACTTCCATCACTCGTTGAATTAAAGGGATATGATAAAGTTGCTAAGGAACTTGAAATTGGTGAGCCAACGCTTAGAGATATTATCAAAGAACTTTTGAAACCAGGCAGAGATATTCGTGAGAGCATGCCTAAGCCTGTACTTAGAAGTGATGTTATAACAATGGAAGACCTTAAAGAAGGAATGGTGTTCAACGGAGTTGTTAGAAACGTTATTGACTTTGGAGCGTTCGTTGATATTGGTGTGCACCAAGACGGACTTGTTCATATTTCACAAATTTCAGATAGCTATATTAAACATCCAAGTGAAGTTTTGAAAGTTGGACAGAGAGTTGACGTAAAAATATTATCAGTTGATTTAGCAAAGAAGAGAATTGCTTTAACAATGAAAGGAATAGAAAAACAAGATTAATATGAAAGATGTTTGTAAGTATTGCGGAACCACTTATGAAGAAGTCTTAGACAATGGCTTTGTAGGATGCGCTCACTGTTATCAGGAAATTGAGCCTCTTCGCGAAGCAGTGTCTAAGATGTATGGTGGCAAAAAACACAGGGGAAGAACGTCGAGGAGGTATTATGGATAATTACAATAGTATCGCTGTAACTTCTCGCATTCGTTTTGCACGCAATTTTTCAAATATCTCTTTTATTAGTAAATTAACAGATGACGATGAAATAGATTATCTTGTTCAATCTACAAGAGGCTTATTTGAACATATGGGAGGATTCGCATATTACTCTCTTTCAAAAATGCCACTTTCTAGATGTACAGCACTACTTGAAAGGCATATTATAAGCAAAGAGCTTATAGAAAACAGAGATATCTCGTCTGTTATAATAAACGAAGATGAAAGTATCATTATAATGGTGGGAGAGGAAGACCATATTAGAGAGCAGAGTATCTCAAAAGGCTTTGACTTGCAGGGAGCATATGACAGACTTATTCCTATAGATGAAGAGATACTTACTCATTTTAATATTGCCTATGACGACGAATATGGCTTTTTGACATCCAGCCCAGCTAACCTAGGCCCAGCGATGAGAGCATCTATCATGGTCTTTATCCCAGCACTTGAGAGAAATGGAAAGATTGACGAGCTAATATCAAGTGCACGAAAATATGGACTAACGTTTAGAGGAATGTATGGGGAAGGGACAGACGCTATAGGAAGCTTTTATCAAATTTCTAATCAAGGCTCACTTGGACTTACAGAGGAAGAGATTATTGATAAAGTTTCGGATTTTTTCTTAGACGTTTCAAAACAGGAAGAGAGTTTAAGAGGTGAGCTTTTTGACAATAATTACATAGAACTACGTGACGAAGTCCAAAGGGCTTATGGAATACTTACAAACTGCTATTCGATAACCGAGAATGAGATGATAAAACTGCTGTCACTTTTAAAGCTCGGAAGTATTTATGATATGGTGAAAATTAAAGACGAAGAGATGTTCATGAAACTTTATTATCATGGCGGAGGATCAAACTTAAAAGAAATTATAAAATTTTCAAAAGAAAAAAAGGAAAATGTTGTAAGAGCAGAGTATATATCAAAAAGAGTTAAAAACTTAGTGTTTTTAGGAGGTGAATTATGAGTTATAACATGCAAGGAACGTTTTCTGATAACATAGAAAAAGTAATAAAGAATGCTTCAAAAATAGCATTGAGATTCGGCAGTGATGTTGTTGGAACAGAACATATTCTTTATGGCTTAACGACTGTAAAAGAAAGTATCGCCTCAACATTGCTCTCACAATATGGTGTTTCTGAAGAAAACTTGTTTGAGCTTTTCGAAGAAAACTCAATTGGACAAACGATATTTGGGGGAGTTGAACTCTCTCCAAGAGTAAAAGATATTTTTAGAGTGTCACAGCAAATTGCTCTTCAAATGGGACATACTTTCATTGGAACAGAGCATCTTTTGCTTGCACTTCTTTCCAGTGATGGAGCAGTTGCACTTAAACTACTTCAAAATCACTATGGAGTAAACTTGAGGGAACTTAGAGATAAAGTTTATGCAAGTTTGCAAGTTAGTGAAAGGGGAGGAGATAAGGAAGACAAAGCGTCAAACGGAATAAAGAGTGAGCTGCCTGATGCACTTCTTGAAATGGGAAGTGACATTACACTCAAGGCAAAAGAGCACAAATTAGATCCGGTTATAGGCAGAGAAGAAGAAATCCAAAGGGTAATTGAAATTCTTTGCAGAAAGACGAAAAATAATCCTGTTTTGATAGGTGAGGCCGGCGTCGGAAAAACTGCAGTTGTTGAAGGACTTGCTCAAGCTATTGTTGCTGGGGATGTTCCTGAAATATTGAAGGATAAGATTATATTCTCTCTTGAAATTGGCGGGCTCATGGCAGGAACGAAGTATCGTGGAGCTATGGAAGAAAAACTTAAGAATGCCATTGAATTAATTACTTCAAGCAAAAATATTATCGTATTTATTGACGAACT
>CALCWV010000037.1 GCA_937907645.1 uncultured Clostridia bacterium | reverse complement strand
TAGCTATCCTTATACAAGCGAGCAGGCAAAAGAAAAAGTTTTGACGCTTGCCAAAAAACTTGGAAAATATTGCGGAAAAATTAAGCTGCATGTTATTTCATTTACAAGAGTACAGGAGGAGATTCACAAAAATTGTTCTCCTGAGTTTATGATTACGATTATGCGTAGAATTATGATGCGAGTAGCTGAAAAGATATGCGAAAGAAACAATCTTGGTGCGATTATAACAGGGGAGAGCTTGGGGCAGGTTGCAAGTCAAACTATGCAAAGCATCACTGTTACTAACAATGTTTTAAAAGAGAAGCCAGTTTTTAGGCCATGTTTAGGAATGGATAAGGAAGAAATTATTGCAATTTCAAATAAAATTGATTGTTATGAAACTTCTATTCTTCCATATGAAGATTGTTGTACAGTTTTTCTTCCAAAAAATCCTGTTATTAAGCCAACTATCGGAAGATGCTTGAAAGAGGAGTCTTTCTTGAATGTAGAAAGCTTAGTTGAATATGCTTTATCAACTGAAGAGATAATTGAAATTTAATTTGAATTTATTTTATAGGGCAGTGCGTGAGCACTGTTTTTTTTGTTCGACTTGTGAACTCTGCTTTATTTTAAAATTAATGAGTGTGCTCTATCTTCTTAATTTTTTCAAATTAATATTTCTCCCCCAGCTTTTATTTCATTTTAACTTTCTTTCTGCCTTTATTTTATAGCGAGACGAGGAGAATGTTTTTTTATTTTTTTAAATTGTGCGCCAATTTTGTCTGTTTTTATTTTAAACTCTATTTAGCTGTTTTTTGTAGAGTAGTGGGCGAGTGCATTTTTTTTGTTAAACATCTTGCGAAGAGAACTTTTGAATACATTTTGCATAAATGCATACTCACTTATATTTATAAATACGGAATTTATAAATTTACATTTTTATCAATTTATATAAAAAATTGCTGAATATTTATACAAATATCACTTGCATAATTATAAAAAATGATGTATAATATTCAAAATAGCGAGTATAAATATAAATTTATAAATATTCATAAATCGCTATATCCCCGTAAATTACGGGCATTTAGCGATTAGGAGGTACATACTATGGCAAGAAGTAACAGACAGTCAAAAATCTTAGAAATCATCTCTGTCAAAGAAATTGAGACACAAGATGAGTTAGCTAGAGAACTTAAAAATGCAAATTTTGATATAACGCAAGCAACAATCTCGAGAGATATTAAAGAACTTGGGCTTACAAAAATTTTAAGTTCATCCGGAAAATATAAGTATGCACCTGTAGGAAGTGCTGAGGAAACAATCTCAAATAAGTATCTTTTGATTTTGAAAGAAGCTGTTATATCTGTTAGATCTGCCCTTAATCTTGTCGTTGTAAAAACTCTTAAAGGAATGAGCGCAGGAATCTGCTCCTTTATTGATAAGCTCAATTTAACAGAACTTATGGGAGCTACATATGGGGATGATACAGTTTTGCTTGTATTTCCTTCAACATCTTATGCTTTAGAAACAGTTGACACTTTAAATGAAATGTTGAGCTAGTAGGTGAAATATGTTAGATTGTTTGAGTATTAAAAATTTAGCTCTTATTAAAGAAGAGAAAATAGAGTTTAAAGAGGGCTTAAATGTTTTGCTTGGAGAAACTGGTAGCGGAAAAAGTTTAATTTTTGATGCTATTGGATTTGTGCTCGGTCAAAATAATGATAAATCTTTGATTAGAAGTGGCGCAGATCAAATGAAAGTTGATGCGATTTTTTCTAATTTATCTAAAACAACAAAAGCAGTTTTGGAAAGTTACGACATAGACTGCGACGAACTGATGATTACAAGAACTCTCACGAAAGAGGGGAAATCTAGTTTTAGAATTAATGGCGAAAGTGTTGTTGCAGCTATGGTGAAGAATCTAGCTAAAACTCTTATCGATTCGTTAGTACAACATGAAAGCATGGAGCTTTTAAAATCCAAGAATCATTTAAATATGATTGATAAGTTTGGTGGTGAGCCTGTTTTAGAGATAAAAAACGAGCTTCAAAACTTAATAGCAGAGAAAAGAGAGATAGAAAAGAATATTAAATCATTAGGTGGAGATCCAGCAGAGCGCGAAAGGAATAGAGATATTTTTTCTTTCCAATTGCAGGAAATTGAAAAGGCGGATTTAAAGCCTGAGGAAGAGGATGAAATTAAGGATAGATTGAACATCTTATCAAATGCTGAGCGTATTTATGAGGCTGTTTCAGTTGCAGATAACAATCTTTCAAACAGTTCATTATCTGCATTAAATCAGATTAATGAGGTCATATCTAATCTTAATTCTCTTGATAGCATTGATAGCATTAAAGATTGCAATGATAGACTTGTTAGCTTAAGATATGAGCTAGAAGACATTGCAGAAACGCTTGTTGATATGCGTCGCTCAGTAAATTATGATGAAATAGAATATAACAAACTAGATGCACGTTTAGATTTAATAAAGAGTTTGAAAAAGAAATATGGGGGATCGATCGAAAAGGTCTTAGAGTATGCCAACGAGCTGAAAAACAAGATTGATGAGATTGAAAATAGCGAAGAATTAATAGATAAATATACTAAAGACCTATCTATAATAGATAAAAAGCTACAAGATGTTGCTTTGAAACTCTCGACTCTTAGAAAGAAACTTGCAAATGAAATCGAAAATAAAGTTGTCAAAGAACTGATTGATTTAGGAATGAAAAACACTAAGTTTAAAGTTGATTTCAAAGAAAAGGAAGTGGCATCAGACGGAATGGATGTAGTTGAATTTACATTCTCAGCAAATAAAGGTCAAGAGCTTAAGAATTTAGCTAAGACTGCGTCAGGAGGGGAAACAAGCAGAATTATGCTTGCCTTAAAGAACATTTTCTGTGACATTGATGACATAGACTGCTTGCTTTTTGACGAAGTAGACTCAGGAATTAGCGGAGAAATAGGGAATATGGTTGCGAAGAAGCTTGTTTCTATTTCTAAAAACGCTCAAGTTATCTGTATAACTCATCTTCCACAAGTAGCAGCTCTAGCTGACAATTTCTATCTTGTTAAAAAGAGCGTTGTCGGAGAAGAGACAATAAGTTCTGCCGAGGAAATTTCAGAAAATGCAGCTATTATGGAAATTGCAAGACTTATTGGAGGAAATAACATCACTGATATTGCAAAAAGTCATGCAATTGAAATGAGAAGTAGAAAATAATAAAAACTATAAAAGGAAGAATCATCTATTCTTCCTTTTTTTTCTATAGTATAAAATAGCCTCATCCGCACAAAATACTTTGAGAGGAGGGCTAATGAGAAAGCACTTTGGGAAAGCTGTAGTTATTTTGGGACTATTTTTTTGTTTGCTTATGGTTACAAATGTAAACTACAGCGAAATATACTCATTGCCTGAAAATTTTTTAACAAATTATGGTGAAATTAAAGAAATTAATCAAAACAAAAAGTTTGGATCGTTAGTAAATAGTTCTATTGAATCAAAGATAAAGGATACAGCGACAGGAGAAAAAGAAGATGTTATAATTTTCAAAGCTTTTGGATTTATTCCTATTAGAAAAGTCCGAGTGAACTTGTCGACTGATGAAGATCTGTATATTGGTGGTGTGCCGATAGGTGTTTCGATTAAGTCGAAGGGATTAATTGTTGAAGAAACGAACGAGATCTTTAGAAAGGGGGATATTATAACAGAGATTGATGGGAATCCAGTAACGAAGCTTAGCGATATTTCTGAAATTTGTGAGGGAGAAGTCAAGTATTTAAGACAAAATAAGGAACATAAAGCAATTGTTAAGAACTTAAACAAGCTAAATCTTGCCGCAACGAATGATGTTTCAGGGATTGGAACTCTTACATATGTAAATCCAAAAAATGATAGTTTTGGGGCTTTAGGACACGCAATTACAGAAGATAGAACTATAATTGAGGTGGATCAAGGAAAAATCTATCCTTGTAACTTACTTGGAATTGAAAAAGGAAAGAAAAATGCACCAGGACAACTAAGATGTATCTTCCTTCAAAATCAAGGAAGTAAAGGGGAGATATCTCTCAATAATAAATATGGCGTTTTTGGGAAAATGAAAGACAAAAACAACCTAATTGATGAAAATCAAATAGCAAAAATCGGAGGAAGATTAAGCGTAAATCCAGGGAATGCAAAGATTGTTTCGAGTATAAGCGGAATACGTGAAGAATATGATATTGAAATAATAAAGGCAAATCATCAAGCAAAAGCAAATGATAAAAGCATTGTTTTTAGGGTAGTTGATCAAAAATTATTAGATCTAACTGGAGGAATTGTACAAGGAATGAGCGGCTCTCCGATTATTCAAAATGGAAAAATAATTGGGGCAGTAACTCATGTCTTTACATCTGATCCGACCAAAGGGTATGGTGTTTACATCGATTGGATGCTTTTAGAAAGCGCGTAAATAATATAAAATCGCCATTTTAGTAATTTAAAAAACATATAAAAAGAAGAGTATTATGTTATGGAAATATAACATAATACTCTATTTTCTTAAATTAACCTTATTTGCAACATCTTTGCGCATATCTTCTGAAATTGCTGCGTAGTGTTTTTTGGTTGTATTAACATCTTTATGTCCTAAGACGTCGGCTACAATATAAATATCTTTAGTTTTCCTATATAATTCAGTGCCAAAAGTACTTCTTAGCTTATGGGGAGAGATTTTTTTGAGCGGAACGGCTTGTTTTGCGAATTTTTTTACAAGATTTTCCACTGCGCGAACAGTTATTCTTTTGTTTTGTAGACTAATAAACATTGCTTTCTCGCTTTCCTCGAGTTCGAGCGTTTTACGCTTAATGAGCCAAGTTTTTAAGGCCTGTGCGACTTCGTCTGAGAAATATAGCGTTGACCTGCTTCCACCTTTACGTGTAACAACAAATGCGTTTTGAGAGAAGTCAAAATCATCAATATTTAGGCCAACAAGCTCAGAAATTCTTATTCCTGTTCCTAAAAATAGGGTTATAATAGCATTATCTCGCTCTAAAGTATTTTTATTGTATACTTTTTGTCTATGACTAAAGCCTTCAGCGTCTTCTACAGTGTTGAATAACTTTGAAACTTCGTCTTTTTCTAGTCGGATGATTTCTTTTTGATGTAACTTTGGCGTCGCAATTTTGCTTGCTTCGTTTGAATTTATTAAATTATGGTTATAAAGATATTTAAACAAGCTTCTAACTGATGAAAGCTTTCTCTTTTTTCCATTATCGCTGTTTTTAAGCATTTTTCCATTAATCTCATAAAAGGAAAGATATGATAAAAATTGTTCAATATGAGACGAGCGTATTTTATTAATATCTTCGAGAGTAAATTCAGTTGGCTTTTTATGAAAAATTTCACTTAAAAAATTGAAGAAAACGGTCAAATCCATGGCATAATTCATTCTAGTAAGCGGAGACGTCGTACTTTCAATTCCGATGAAAAAGTCATAACAAAAGTCAGGCAAATTCTCGCAATATTTGCCTACGGTGAGGTTATTTTTTCTGTTTCTATCTTCAAAATATGTTAACTTTCCCATATGAGTATTATATAACAAATGGAAAATAATGTAAATCAATTTAATTAATCTTATTTTTTATATGTATACATAACAGTTTTAATTGACAAAAAAGAGGAAAAAGTTTACAATAAAATAACGTTGGGGTTTAAAGCAATTTAAATTTTGATATTGATAAATCAATCTCACTTTGCTCTTCGCAAAGCAACGCCATTCTTATTGTCAGATATCACAGAAAATAAACAAAACGTTCGCTTTCGTGATAATTTCTGGATAAGAATAAAGTAAAAACCGGAGGAAAAATGATAGACATTAATTTACTTAGAACAAACCCTGAATTAGTTAAGGAAAATATAAAAAAGAAATTCCAAGACCAAAAATTGCCTCTCGTAGATGAAGCTATTGAGCTTGATAGCAAAATTAGATTGTTAAAGAAAGAAGGTGACGAACTTAGAGCAAGCAGAAACACATTAAGTGCTCAAATTGGTGCTCTCATGAGAGAAAAGAAAATCGAAGATGCTAATAAAATAAAGGAAACTGTATCAAAAAATAATCTTAGAATTTCTGAAATCGAAAAAGAACAAGTTGTTTTGGCTGCAGATTTAAGAAAAATCATGCTTATTATTCCTAATATATTGGATAAATCTGTTCCAATTGGAAAAGATGATAGTGAAAATGTTGAAGTTGAAAGATTTGGAGAACCAAAAGTTCCAAACTATGAAATTCCTTACAACGCAGACATCTTAGAGTCTTTCTCAGGTTTAGACAAAGAAAGCGCAGGAAGAACAAGCGGCGCTGGATTCTATTATCTTATCGGTGATATGGCAAGACTTCACGAAGCAATGATTGCATATGCGAGAGATTTTATGATTGACAAGGGATTTACTTATTGTATACCTCCATTTATGATTCGAAGCGACGTTGTAAATGGTGTAATGAGCTTCGCAGAAATGGACGCAATGATGTATAAAATCGAAAATGAAGACTTATATCTCATTGGAACAAGTGAACACTCTATGATTGGAAGATTTAAAGATCAAATCGTAAAAGAACAAGAACTTCCAATTACAATGACATCATATAGCCCATGTTTTAGAAAGGAAATTGGTTCACATGGACTTGAAGAAAGGGGAGTTTACAGAGTTCATCAATTCGAAAAAGAAGAAATGATTGTACTTTGCAAGCCAGAAGAAAGCATGAATTGGTACAACAAGATGTGGAGATATTCAGTTGATTTATTTAACAGCATGAATATTCCAGTGCGTCAATTAGAATGTTGCTCAGGAGATTTAGCAGACTTAAAAGTTAAATCATGTGACATCGAAGCTTGGAGCCCAAGACAAAAGAAATATTTTGAAGTTTGTTCTTGCTCAAATTTAGGAGATGCTCAAGCTAGAAGATTAAATATTAGAACTAAAGGCGAAAAAGGAACATATCTTGTTCACACATTGAATAATACTGTTGTTGCAAGCCCACGTGGACTCATTGCTTTAATTGAAAACAACTATAATGAGGACGGATCTATAACAATTCCAGCTCCATTGCAACCATATATGGGCGGAAAAACAATAATTTACCCAAAAAAATAAATAAATGGAGGGCATAGAAGTTGAAGAAAACTTTTGACAGAAAATATATTGAAAATATCTTAAAAGACGAAGATACTTCTTTCAGTGAAAAGATTTATTTTACGCTTTTAAATGTTGTCGGCCTTGCTGTCGAAGATTTATCGACTAAAGTGCCATTTATAACTATTGATAATGTTATAATTCAACCTGTAAACGAAACTTTTAATGGAGCTATGACTCCAATGAGTAAATATGT
Source organism: uncultured Clostridia bacterium (assembly GCA_937907645.1). Classification (GTDB taxonomy): domain Bacteria; phylum Bacillota; class Clostridia; order Christensenellales; family UBA1242; genus Caccovivens. The sequence goes on along the minus strand of CALCWV010000037.1, from coordinate 9,074 downwards.
GTATTATTTTGGTGTTGCAAGTCCACAATTAGAATATAATTGCTTATATTATAAAGATGGATGGAAAAAATTTAAGAAGAGATTTGCTAGAGCTTGGCAGGATTCCAAGAGAAAATCGAAGAGAAAACTTAAGAAAGAGCTCTTAAAAAAGCAATTACAGGGCCCAGAATATGAAGAATTTGAGCCTGAAAAATATAATTTAGAAAGCTTGAAAAAGGATTTACAAAATGCGATAGCAGCTCAATTATCTGAAACTTCTTTAGTTTATAATCTTCCAAATAAGCTTGTAATTCAAGGAAAAGATGATTTTGGTTCAATTTCGCAAATAGAATTAATTCCTGTCATCTATGATGGAACATATTTTAAATATTTTATAAATAGACGCAAAGGATTTATGAATATTAATATGGATGAAAGATTAATTAATTTTAATATTAAATACGAGCTTGCAGGGGATAATTTCTTAAAAATGATAAAAATCTTTAATAATTTATTTAAGAACCTAACAAAAGAAATCCCAAGCCAGTTCTTTATAGAAAGTCTTTTATATAATGTTCCAGATAATTTGTTTGTTGGAAATGATTTATATCAAATAACAGTAAATATTATCAATTATCTGCAAATGACATCCGTTGAAGACTTTGTAGCAATTCACGATAAAAAGAGCAAAATATTTAAATCAGAGTTAACAAAAGATTCAGCAATAATTTATAATAAATTTATAAAAAATGTTTAAAAAAACTACATAATAGTAGTTTTTTTATTTTACACATAATACTAAAGTAAAAAATAATCAAGTTATATAAAAATAACATAATACATTATATAAACAAGGTATTACGACGTTATCTATTCGTAAAACTTGTGTTTTACGAATAGATACAAATGTTTAAAAATACGATTTTTACATAATTCCCCACATGAAAAAACAGCCTTAAAATTTTATAAAGCTGTTTTTTAACAAATTTATAACACCTGCTCTCTTAAAATTATGCAATATGATTTAAGGTCATTTTTTCTATTCTTATAATCTGGAAGATACTTACCTACCTCGTTCCAAAACTTAGGCGAATGATTTAGCTGGATTGTATGGCAAAGTTCATGCGCGATTATATAATCTTGAAGCTCCTGCGGAAGCAGAATCATTTTCCAGTTTAATTTTATCACATTTGATGCGTTGCAGCTTCCCCAGATGCTTCTTGAGTTGCATAATCTAAAGGAAATTGCCTTTTTAAAGAGTTTTGCCCACTGCTCTGCCCGTTTTATAACAAAATTGTTGAAATTTTTGGTGTAAAATGAGGCTTTTGTCATTCTTTTATCCTGATTTTTTACATCTTCCCACAAATATTTGTTTCCATTTATATACACGTATTTTTCAAAGTCATATTGAGAAGTAACATTCTCCCTTTCAGCAAGTTTTATCTGTTGTTTTTGAATCCATCCGCTTTTTTCTTGAATAAATTCATCTATTTTTTTTCTGCTCATAAATAATGGAGCTTTGACTATTACTTCTCCATTTTCTTTCACGGTTATAACTAAAGTTCTTCTGTTTTGACGAATTATTTCCATACTTTCATATAATATCACATAAAAAATAAAAATACAAATTATTGAATAAATTAATTTCAAAAGTTCAGCTTTTAAATAAAAAATCAATATATAGTATGTTATTTGTCAGAACACCACTAATTTATTGATTTTTTTTGCTAATTTTTGTCAAAAAAGTTGACTATTTTGTTAATATTTTATATAATCAAATTGAATAGTTATTTGAAAGGAGATTTTTCTATGGCTGTAGTTTTAGCAAAAGGACAACTCTCTTATTTAATTTTAAGTTGCCTTGAAGAAAAAGATATGTATGGCTTAGAATTAATTGATGAAATTAAGAAACGTTCAGGCGTGGAGATTAAATTGCCTAGTCTCTACTCTAACATCAATAGAATGAAGGAATTAAAGTACATATCAAGCTATTTAAAGGAAAGTACGAAGGGGCCAAAATGTGCTTATTCTAGCATCACAGAAGCTGGAAGAAACGAGCTTGCAAGACTTAAAGAAACTTTTAAGGATACAGAAGCTCAACCTCAAGAAGAAAAAGCCGAAGAAATTAAAGAAATAGAAAACGAAGAAAGAGACATCAAGTCCAATTACGATGATTATGATGATTTTTTTGCAGAAATTCCTGAAGAAGATGAGAAGCCTGCTGAGAACAATGAAGTTGCATCCATCTCCCCCGTTCAAAATGAAGAGCCGGAACTTGTAAAAACTATAGATGAAGAAAAGATCGAAGAACCTGTACTTGTTGAAGAAAAAATTGAGGAATCTGTTGAAACTCCTTTGATGAAAGAAGAAACAGAGGAGAAAAAGGAACTAGTCGCACATCAAGAGACTTTACAATTTGGCGATGCCACAGTAGAAAAACCAAAAAATGATGCTGTGTTCCTCCCTAAAAATGAAAACAACACATATTCAGATGAATATAATAGAAAGCTTTTTGATGTTTCTAAAGATTATAATAAATATAAGAAGAGAAAGAGTTTCTCAGAAAATCAAATTGAAATGGTTGTAAATGCAACAGATCCTGCCGAACTTCAAAGGGAGAGAGAAAAGAAGACTGAAAATATTAATGAACTAAAAGAGGCTTTACTTCAGACCAGAAAAGGAAATTATGAGGAAGTAAGACTTGATATTCTTAATAGACAAGAAGCTAGAAAACAACCTGAAGAAATCCACGAGGAAGCCCACGAAGAGCCTCAAAAGCCTGTTGATGACGGAAAATTCATTACAGACCGTGTTGAATATAATCCAGCAAACAGTAGGCGTTTTGAGCCTTCAAAATTCTCATTCCTAAATACTCAACAAGAAACTATCCTCCCTGCTCCAAAGAGAAATACAAACTTAGATCCTAACTGCTCAGATGTAAAAGCAAGACTGGAAAGTTTATATATGAAAACTCAAGTTGAGAAACCTATTGAAGAGAGTAAAACTGAGTCGAAGAGCTTAAATGAAGACTTTGAAAATTTCGATGATTTAAAAGAATACTATGAAGGTCAAAATATTTCATTTAAAGTGTTCAAAAGAACTGGCAAAAGAACATTACATAACACAAATAAAATTAATTTTATAGTTGATTCTATTATTTTTGGAGTAATTTCACTTTGCTGCGGATTGTTCTATTTATTATTTAGTAAACTTGGACTTACAAATGCAAATACAGATTTTATTTACTATCTCTGCCCTATTTTGTATTTCATTTACTTAATGGTTAGACTTTATATGTACAAAAAGTGTGTGAGCAAAGTTCCAAGGCCGCTGTTTAACTTCATAGTTGTGATTGGCGGAGCGCTACTACTTTCAGTTGTAATCTTCTGTTTGAATTTAGCATTTGGAATGTCAATTAACAATATCCCTGCTTGCTCAACAACATTGTTTGTTCCAATCATAATGGTATTAATTATATTTATTGTTAGACATTATACACTGCTGTTTGCCTACAAAAAGTTTTGGAGATAAAAAATAAAGAGATTATTTTCTCTTTATTTTTTTTACTAATGTTATTACAAAAACTAGAAAGACGATTATTAGTGATGCAATCAAAAGATAAATAACTGATCCTCCAAAAAGCAAGCTGCAAAGCAGCATAAGTGCGGTTGCTATCATGCTCCCTATAGCAATAGCAATAAAAGAATAATATAGAGGAAGATCAACGATTCCAGCGATTAAGCTTCCTGACCAAACACCTGTTAGAGGCAGCGGAATCGCAACAAATAAACTTAAATAAACGAGTTTTTTAATAAGACTACTCTTACTATTCAACTGTTCAATTTTTGTCTTATATTTATCTTGTAAGTCTTTATAAAATTTTTTATTTGACAATCCTTTTTTTATACGTTTTATAACAAAAATAATTGGAATACATGGCACAAGGCTTCCTAAAAAGGATAACAAATAAATTTTAAAGGGAGCAAGATCGGAAAGTGCAAAGCCGAACGGAATCGCTACTCTACATTCTAGCGTTGGAATCATTGCTATCAAAAAGATAGCTAAATCCATGTGCGCGGAAAAGTTTGCAACAAAGAAGTTAATCATATAATAAATTTATTCATTGTTTTCTTTTAGTATTACATATAAAGATGACAAAAGGATTTTATAGACTCCTATAGAGAACTTCAGTCATAAAATTATTAAATACATGAAAAAATTAAATAAAAAAAGGATGCGAATTACACCCTTTTTCTTATTTCTATTTTGCTGTTTCAACGAATCTTGATTCCCTAATAACGTTAACTTTGATTTGTCCTGGATATTGCATTTCATCTTCGATTTTCTTTGCAATATCTTTAGCTAAGAACATAGCGTCGTTATCTGAGATTTCATTTGGCTTAACGATAATTCTAACTTCACGTCCAGCTTGAACAGCATATGATTTTTCAACTCCCTTGAAGCTATTTGAAATCTCTTCTAATTGTTGTAATCTCTTGATGTAAGCTTCAAAGCTTTCTCTTCTAGCACCTGGTCTAGAACTTGAAATTGCGTCGGCGATTTGAACGATTACAGCCTCGATTGAACGGAATTCAACATTAAAATGGTGAGCTTCGATACAGTGAATAACTTCTGGACTTTCCTTGTATTTCTTTGCAAGGTCTACACCAATTTGAACGTGTGTCCCCTCGATTTCATGGTCAAGAGCTTTCCCAATATCGTGTAATAATCCGCCACGCTTTGCAATTTTTACATCAGCGCCAAGTTCTGTAGCAAGTAATCCGGCAATTACAGATACTTCAATTGAGTGTTGTAACACGTTTTGACCATAACTTGTTCTGTATTTAAGTCTTCCTAATACTTTAACAAGCTCAGGATTTAAGTTATAAATCTGTACTTGCTCGCAAGCCTTTTCCCCTGCTTCCTTGATAGATTTATCAACTTCTTTAGTCATCTTCTCAACGATTTCTTCAATTCTAGTTGGGTGAATTCTTCCATCAACGACTAATTTTTCTAAGCTTAATCTAGCAATTTCTCTTCTTATTGGATCAAAGCTCGAAACAGTGATGCTCTCTGGAGTGTCATCTACAATAAGCTCAACACCAGTAGCAGCTTCGATAGCACGAATATTTCTTCCCTCTCTTCCAATAATTCTTCCCTTCATTTCATCTGTAGGAAGTGGAACAACGGAAACTGTCATTTCGCTCGTTAAATCTGTTGCACATTTTTGAATTGCTGTAGCAACAATTTCTCTTGCTTTCTTTTCTCCGTTTTCTTTTGCATCGTCTTCAATCTTTTTGATTATAAGGCCAGCTTCTTTCTTAGCATTTTCAGTCATAGCTTGTACTAATTCGTCCTTAGCTTCGCTTGCTGTCATTCTGCTAACTTCCTCAAGTTTTTTCAAGATATCTTGTTTTAAGTTATCGTTTTCTTCGATAGCTTTTTTAATTGAAAGTCTTTCATCTTCAAGGTTTTTCTTTTCGTTTTCCAATTGTTCAGTTCTCTTATCGATTGAAAGCTCTTTCTTTTCGATAAATTCTTCTCTTTGATTAAGTCTTTCTTCTAATTTAGAAGCTTCGTTTCTTCTTTCTTTAACCTCATTTTCTACTTGTTCTCTAAGTTTAAGTGATTCTTCTTTGGATTCAACAATAGCTTCTTTTTTTATCGCTTTGGCTTCTGCGTATGCCTCTTCGATAATCTTAACCGCATTTGATTTAGATTTTCCAAGTTTCTTTGTTGCAAAAAGTTTATATAACAGGCCGCCTCCAACTAATCCAACGACAAGGCCTGCGATTCCTATCACAACGGCAATAGCAGGAGACACAGCATTAATCATGCTAATACTCATACTTTTACCCCCTTTAGTAATGATTGATTATATCTAACCAACCATCATCTTGATTATACATCATTAATCGTATTATTGTCAAATGCTTTAAATAAAAAAATAGTCAAAAAAAGAAATAAAAATCTGACAAAATTTGACAACAAAAAAACACATTTATCTTAGGAATAAACGTGTTTTAAAGGTATTATGTTATATTAAAATAACTAAAACTTGTAATTCTTTAAGAAATTATCTTTAAATTCTGGGAATCTATCTTCCAAAATTGCTTTTCTGCATTCTTCTGCAAGTCTAGTTAAGAATCTTAAATTATGAATGCTAAGTAGCTCTCCTCCAAGGATTTCATCTGCATTTATAAGGTGTCTTAAATAAGCTCTCGTATAATGTTTGCAGCAATAACAGTCGCATTCGTCATCAAGCGGCGTAAAATCGTCTTTATATTTAGCGTTTTTCAAAACCATTCGGCCAGTTCTGCTAAATGCGGTCCCATTTCTCGCAATTCTAGTTGGAAGAACACAGTCCATCATGTCAACTCCACGTGCAAATCCCTCAACTAAACAATCTGGAGAGCCAACGCCCATTAAATAATGAGGTTGATTTTTAGGAAGAAGTGGTTGCAAGTGATCTAGAACGTCATACATAACAGGTTTCTCTTCCCCAACAGATAGCCCACCAATTGCAATTCCACATTTTGCGTAAGGAAGGCAATCTTTAACACACTCTGCCCTTAGATCATTATAAATGTTTCCTTGTACAATTGGGAAAAGCATTTGATTGTCGTTATTATGAGCCTTATAGCATCTTTCGAGCCACAATTTTGTCTTTCTTTTTGCTTCCACCGCTTCAGCATATGATGCTCCTGCCTCAGTACACTGGTCGAAAGCCATAATAATGTCCGAACCAAGTGCATGCTGAATTTCCATACACTTTTCAGGTGTTATGAAGTGTTTTGATCCATTTAAATGAGATCTGAATTCCACTCCGTCATCAGTTACTTTTCTTAAATCAGACAGTGAAAAAACTTGGAAGCCACCACTATCTGTTAGGATTGGTCTATCCCAATTCATAAATTTATGCAACCCGCCTGCCCTTTTTATAATATCTTCACCCGGTCTAAGATAAAGATGATAAGTGTTTGATAAAATAATTTGGGCATGTAAATCTTTTAAATCTTCAACCCTAAGTCCTTTTACCGTTGCTTGCGTCCCAACAGGCATAAATACTGGCGTTAAAATATCTCCATGTGGAGTGTGAAAAATTCCGGCTCTCGCGCCAGTTTTAGGACATTCTTTAACAATTTCAAAACTAAATTTTTCGCTCATAATTCTCCTATGTTGTATATATTATTTAATAATAGTATCAATATATTGTGTTTTTAAGTAAATTGCTTGTTTAAATTAGTGCTTCTTACATAAAGAAACAAGCATCTCCAAAGCTAAAGAATCTATATTTTTCACTAACTGCAGTTCTATATACATTCAATGTCTCTTCAATTCCGCAGAATGCTGAAACAAGCATAATTAGCGTACTTTCAGGAAGATGAAAGTTCGTAATCATGGCATCTACTATCTGAAATTTGTATCCAGGATAGATAAAGATGTCTGTTTCTCTCTTTTGAGGATGGATAATTCCGCCTTTTGCACAGCTTTCAAGGACTCTCACGCTAGTTGTTCCTACTGCGATTACTCTTCTTCCCTCTTTTTTTGCTTTGTTAATGATTTCTGCGTTCTTTTCGGTCATTTCAATAAATTCAGAGTGCATTTCATGGTTCAAAATATTATCTTCTTTTACAGGTCTGAACGTTCCAAGCCCTACATGAAGAAGAACTTCAACGACTTCAACGCCCATTCCCTTTATTTTCTCCAATAATTCCTTTGTAAAATGTAATCCAGCTGTTGGAGCTGCACTTGAGCCTTCAACTTTTGAATAAACAGTCTGATATCTTTCCTTGTCTTTCAATTTTTCATGAATATATGGAGGAAGAGGCATTGTTCCAATTTCGGACAAACGGTGTTCAAAGACTCCATTGAACTCAAATTTAACTTTGCAGCAGCCATATTCTCCAATTTCAGTGATGTAGCAAGCTAATTCTTGGCTAAAAGTTACCTTTGTTCCAACTTTTAAGCGTTTCGTTGGTCTAGCAATAACATCCCAGTCTGTCAAGTTTCTTCTTTTTTGAAGTAAAATCTCAATTTTTGCGCCTGTGTCCTTAAATCCATTTAATCTTGCAGGCAAAACTCTGGTATTATTGATTACTAAAACGTCCCCTTTTTTGAGATATTTAACTATATCATAGAAATGCTCATGAAAAATCTCTCCCGTTTTTCTATCATAAACTAGTAAACGAGAGTGATCTCTTGGCTCAATAGGTGTTTGTGCTATTAGATTTTCGGGCAAATCATAATAATAAGTGCTTCGTAAATACTTTTTTTCTTCTAAATCTATCATTTGTTTGTGTACTCTATTCCCATGTGTTTATATGCTGGCTCTAAAGCTACTCTTCCTCTTGGAGTTCTTGCAATAAAGCCTAGTTGTAAAAGATATGGCTCATAAACATCTTCAATTGTGCTTGCATCTTCTGAAATTGTAGCTGCAAGTGTTTCTAGCCCAACAGGACCACCGCCGAATTTCTTTATAATTGACATTAAGATTTTTCTATCGATAAAATCAAGTCCTAGTTCATCAATTTCCATGATTTTTAATGTCTTATCTGCGATTTCTTTTGTTATTTTTCCTTCCCCGATTACTTGAGCATAATCTCTCACTCTTTTTAGTAATCTGTTGGCAATTCTAGGTGTTCCTCTTGACCTCTTTGCTATATCTAAGCTTGCTTCTGGAACAATTGATATATTCAAAATCTTAGCAGATCTTTCAATAATAGTTTGCAATTCTTCTGGCTGATACAATTCCAATCTACAAACCACACCAAATCTATCTCTAAGAGGATTTGAAAGCATTCCCGCTCTTGTCGTTGCTCCGATAAGCGTGAAAGGGCGAATCGCAAGTCGCATATTCTTAGCAGAAGGCCCTTTTCCAACGATAAAGTCTAAGGCAAAATCTTCCATTGCAGGATAAAGAATTTCTTCTACAGTTTTGTTTAATCTGTGAATTTCATCGATAAACAAAACATCGTTATCATTTAAATTAGTTAAAATAGCGGCTAAATCGGCTGCATGTTCAATCGCTGGACCAGATGTTATTTTAAACTGAGAGCCCATTTCATTTGCAATAATATGTGAAAGGGTTGTTT
>CALCWV010000036.1 GCA_937907645.1 uncultured Clostridia bacterium | reverse complement strand
TGAGTGGACTCGAACCACCGACCCCCACCTTATCAGGGTGGTGCTCTAACCAGCTGAGCTACATCCCATCGATTAAATTGTTTTGAAAATGTAATTTTTACATATTCTTGCACTTGTAAATGCTCTATTATTATATCTATTGGAGGGAATAAAGTCAAGTTATTTTTATATTTTTTTGCTAAAAAAGTTAAAAAATAATTTTTTTTATTGAAATATGCTTTTCTTTGTGTTATAATAACCTTGTTGGAGGGATGTATGAAAATATATCAAGTAATTAATGTAACAAACGACGGACAATGGAATTCACCATATGTTGCCACAGTTAGTATGATTGAACAAGTTGTTGAAAGATGTAAAATGGGAAAATGCTACATCAAAGAAGTTGAATTAGAAGAAAATAGCGAAAGTGTAACAAGAGATTATTCTGCAAGAATTCTTTTTGCCGGACAAAAAGGAATCGATGAGACTCTTAAAATTATAGTTTATTCATATGATAAAGAAAAGGTTCAAGAAGCAAAGGCTATGTATGAACGTTTAGCTGGAAGCAATAAAAACAATGACAACGAACCTATTAAAACAGTTAATACAGTTGTGCTTAGTGATAGAGGGTCAAATTATAGCGAAGAAGTTGCTATGGCAACAGATTATATGCTTGCTAGAGAAATTGCAGTTGATTTCAAAAATACAATGAGCACAAAGAATGTTGCTATTGTAACAAACGATCTTTATGTTGATTCAAATGCTCTTAACGATTATCTTAACAGACTAATTGTTGGAACAGTTGAAGAGAGTGAGGCTGTTTGGATGTTAAATTCACCAGCAGAAAAACTCTATGCAAAGAGCCAAGCTGAAAACGTAAAAATGAAGGGCGAGGTTACAGAGGCTCACAACAGAAGTGTAAAGTTAGAAAATCAATTAAAGAATGAAAAAGAAAAAAATGCTAGACTTGGAAGAGAAGTAAAATCACTCTGTGACAACCTTGACGCATGGAGAAAATATTCGGACGCTTTGAAAGAAGAACTCAGCGATCAAAGAAAAAAGACTGTAGATCTAGGAGTTGAGTTGAAAAAAGCTCAAGAGCATCCAATTAAAAATTTATTTAACAAGAGAGAAAAATAGGATTCATTCCTATTTTTTTTATTTAACAAATTTAATTTTTATTTTATTAATTAAAAAATTTTGAAAACTTGTTAAAAATGAGATAATAAATATATGGATAAAAATTATTATCAGTATAGCAAAACTGAGGTTTTGAAATCCTTGGACACAAGCGAAAGAGGACTTTCAAACATTGAGGCTAAGAAAAGGTTAAATAAAAATGGAAAAAACGTTTTGAAGAGTGGAAAGAAACGTGGCTTTTTCTATAGGTTTTTTAAGCAATTCTGTGATGTTCTCATTTTAATTTTGCTAGTAAGTGCGATTGTAAGCATTGTGGCGGGTATAATTGAACATGACCCTTCAGAATATGTAGATGCGGGGATTATTCTTTTTGTTATTTTTACAAATGCAATAATTGGGACAATCCAAGAGAACAGCGCGAATAATGCTATGGAAAGACTTAAAACAATCACAACTCCTAAAACAAAAGTTTTAAGAAATGGCAGAATTGTGAAGATAAAAACGGAGGATGTGGTCGTCGGGGATATAATCATACTTGAAGCGGGCGATAGTGTCCCTGCAGACTTAAGGATATTAGAAAGTGCGTCGCTCAAGATAGAAGAAAGTGCACTGACAGGGGAGTCATTAGCTGTTGAAAAGTATGACGCGCTCATAACAGAAGAGGTCTCAATTGGTGATAGAGTCAACGTGGCTTACATGGGAACGGCGGTCGCTCACGGAAGAGGAAGGGGGGTTGTTGTGGCAACGGCCATGGATACGGAAATTGGAAAAATCGCAAATATGCTGAGAAACACTAAAAACGAGGCGACTCCGCTTACTAAAAAAATTAAAAAAACAAGCATTTATATCAGTATTATCGTTTTGATTGTTTGTGTATTTATATTAATTCTTGGAATCGCAAACGGAGATTCTTTTGGGAGCTCACTTATTCTTGCTGTTGTTATTGCAGTTTGTGCTGTACCCGAAGGACTGCCGGCATGTATGACGATAACGATGTCAATGGGTGTCAATGAAATGGCAAAGAAGCGGGCGATTGTCAAGAATCTTACAGCCGTTGAAACTCTTGGCTCAACTGAGATTATTTGCTCTGACAAAACTGGAACGCTGACGCTAAATAAGATGGTCATAAAGGAAGTGTTTTTGTTTGATAAAAATCATATTGATGAAATTCAAAAACTTTCTTCAAACGATGCAGATAAAGCAGAAAAACTTGCAAGTGAAAGCAGAAATTTTAATCAGCTTGTAAAATGTATGCTTCTGTGCAATGATTCGCAGCTAAAGTTCGAGGAAGGATATCTATATTCAATCGGAGATCCAACAGAGATTGCCCTTTCAGAATATGGCTATACGCGCGGAATTATTAAGGAAAAAGTTGATGGGAAATATGCAAGAATAGATGAAATCCCATTTGAAAGTGAAAGAAAGTTAATGACGACTTTCAATAAGGACGGAAATAGTATTATTTCTTACACAAAAGGAGCTGTTGACAATTTAATTAAACGCTGCGATAGGGTTATGCTGGATGGCAAGATTGTAAAAATAACTAAGAAGCTTAAGGAAGAGATTCTTCTTAAAAATAGTGACATGGGTAAAAGAGCTTTAAGAGTACTTGGATTTGCTCAAAAAAGTCACACAGACAAGCTCCCAAAGAAGTTAGAGACGGTTGAAGAGAACATGGTGTTCCTCGGACTTGTTGGGATGATGGATCCCCCACGTGCGGAAGTTTTTGATGCAATAAAGACATGTAAGAAAGCGGGGATAACTACAATTATGATTACAGGCGATCACAGGGACACAGCCTTTGCAATTGCGAAGGAATTAGAGATCGCATCAAACGAAAAAGAGGTCATAACTGGAGCAGAGATTGATAAACTATCGGAAGAAGAATTTTTAAATTCTGTTGAAAAAATCCGCGTATATGCAAGGGTTAGCCCCGAGCATAAAGTGAGAATTGTTGAAGCTTTAAAGAAGAAAGGAAAAATTGTTGCCATGACCGGCGATGGAGTAAACGACGCTCCAAGCATAAAACGAGCGGATATCGGCGTTGGCATGGGAATTACTGGAACAGATGTGACAAAGGAAGCCGCGGATATAATCTTAACTGACGACAACTTTGCGACAATTGTAGGAGCAGTGAAAGAAGGAAGAAGAGTTTATTCTAATATCTCAAAAGTTGTACAATATCTTCTTGGGACATCCCTCGCGGAGCTCTTTATACTAACAGTTGTTTTATCTATTTTAAGAGATCCTTTCTTTACTCCAGCACTTATACTATGGTTCAACCTCGTTTCTGACACGTTCGTTGCCGTTGCAATTGGAAGAGAGAAGGCAGAACCAGATATCATGAATCAAAAACCTCGGAAGAAGGGGAGCACCCTCTTTGGAGGAAGAGCTGGGGCAAACATGCTATTTTCTTGCATCGTTGTTTCTATTATGACACTGGGAACATTTTTCTTCTCCAAATATTATTTAAAAGTAGATCCTATTGTTTCCACAACAATGTGCTATGTAGTGATTTGTATCGCAGAACTATTCCACGTTTACAACCTAAAAAGCGACATACACAGCGTTTTTAACAAGAGGATGTTTGATAACAGGTGGCTGAATATATCTTTTGCAATTTCGATGTTTTTGAGCCTCATAATTGTGATTATTCCTTCAAACGTGATAAGAGGATTCTTTGGAGTTGCAGGAATAGACTGGAAACAGTGGCTAATTTGCCTTGGCGTTTCAATTTTAATCATTCCTCTCACAGAAATATGGAAAGCAATTTTAAGAAGGATAGAAAAAAAGAAAAAATAGCGAATATGCTATCTTTTCTTTTTTTATTTAAATTTTTTTATAAATAACGAAGTTATTTTTAACTGATTTATAACAGCTTATCGATGTTTTTCCATTCAGGAGAATTGTAACTAACTTCATTATAATCAATCTGCCCTTTGTTGTTGTTTATTATCGTCATTCCCTTAGAGTCAAAGGAAGCTGTCTTTTTTCCGGCGCCAAAGCTCTTAAGATCGCTTAGCATATATAATCTTTCAAAGAACGCAGGTACTGGGATAGATTCGCCGTCGAATAGTCCGCTTGTGAAGAAATTAAACATTTTTAAAGGTTCACATTTGAGTTTATAAATAAATTTTCTTTCATGTAAATCGTCACTCATTCTTTCATTTGCTGTTGTAATTGCGAGACCTCTTAAATCGTTAAACATAAATTTTGTTTTTCCGTCATTATCAACAACGAGTGAAACAGCGGAATGAGAATAAGAATTTCTCATTTGACCAATGTTTCTGCTGAATGTGTAAGGTCGGTTTTCAGGATAAATGCGAGCCTTGCGACCATTGACATATAGTTTGAAATCGTCAAAGAAATTTGGATTATCATTTAAAATGAAACGAGAAGCTCTGTTTGCATCGTTATATTCTCTATGAATTTTTTCCATTTCTTTGTTAGAAAGCAGCTCATCTTCATTAGTAACTTTGTTGTGTACAGAAATTGGAAGTGAAATTGCCTCGTATGCGTTGTTAACTTTTTTGTTCAAAGCCGAGAATATGATCGCATTTTCCACATCCTCTTGCAATACTTCTGCTTTTTTCATGCCATATGTCGTATAGACTAAGCCATGATGATAGAATGGTAACATATCATCGATTTGTCTTTGATGTTCGTGGCAAAAAGCCTTTGCGGTGGTTTGTAAGCCCTTTAACATTGTCTTTGAATTGAGTGAGAAAGCTGTGTCAGCTTTTCTTTGCAATGCTTGGCCTAAAGTTTTGTAATAATCTATTTCTCTTTTTCTAAAAGCATCTTTATTATCTAAGAAAAGTTTTTTGTACTGTGCATTCCCAACTATAGACATTAAATAAATGAAAGGTTTTGAAGGGAAGGAAATTCCTATGTCAAGTCTGTCAACATTGAAATTTTCTTGATAAAGATTAATCAAATTTGCAAGGCGGAAATAGGTATCTTGTTTTAATCGCTTATCTTCCTTAGATTCATTGCTAAGTCTTGCCACAATAAGCTTTGTCATAAAGTCCAAAGCATTGTCATTGATTGTAAAAGTCGAGGTGAGTAAATTTCTAATTGAACGGTCTTCTAATTTAAGGTCTCCGTTAATCGCTTCATATTCAGCGATTCTTTCTAAAATTTCAGTTATTGAAGAAGCTTGATCCTTCGCTTTTATAAGAGTTTCAGCGACAGCTTTAAGCCAGCTTTTGCTGATAAGAATTGACTTTTTTGAACCGTCTAATTTTTTAATTAATAAGTACTCGCCCTTATCTATTTGATTATTGTGACTAACTGCATTAGAAATACAAGTGACACAGTTTTCAAAAGTTAAAATTTCTTCATTAAAAGTCTTTTCATCTTCAAAAAACTTGGTTTCAACTCCTGTATTATTAAGTCTGTTTTTTACATAATCTTCAATTTCTGATGGAGTTGCCTTTTTTAGAAAATTGTATTCTTCAATACTCGTTAAAATTGGAGGTATCCCTTTAAAATATAGGTTGTTCTCTGAATGATTATATAAATATTTTGAGTTATCGGCAGCTGTTGTTACAACTTCCATTCCAGAATCTATTTCATATGGAATTTTTGGAATTTTATTGTGTTCGAGAGTGCGATTTGTAAACTCCCTAAAAAGGTGGTTTTCTCGCATAATTTTTTCCATATCCATATCTTCCGTTGAGCAAACTTTAAATGGCTTATCTTTATTGATTAAAACCTTGATTTTATCTTTCTGTCTAACAACTTGATAACCCATAACATGCTCAGGATTGAAATCCTTATATTTTTTCTTTATTCCAGAGCTAGCTGTGTTGGCATTTTCTTGCTGAATATCGTCTATAAGTCCTCTTTCATTTACGAATAAACTTAGCAACAGCTTTGTTGCTATTTGATTCATTACTTGGTCATCATATTGTGAAATTGTTCTAATAAAATCCTTATTATTTTTCAAGATATCTAGAAAATATAAATCGATATCTTCTGCGCTTTGTAAATCCATATTCTTTTTCCTTTTGAATAGGTTATCACAAAAAAATCCCATTGTCAAGATTTGACAAAAACATATATTTGTTATGATGCATTTTTATAAAAAATAGTGGCAAAAACACTTTATTTTTCCTATATATTATGATATAATATATTTATATATAAATACATATAGAAAAGCGGTTAAATCCGTTAAAAAGGGGTGTAAGATATGGAAGAAAAAACAGCCGAAGAATTAGAGATTGGAAAAAGCGAAAAATATGATGCTGCCGACATACAAGTGCTTGAGGGATTGGAGCCTGTTAGAAAGAGACCGGGAATGTACATTGGTTCAACTGACGAACATGGTTTGCATCACTTAATCACGGAGGTTGTCGACAACTCTATCGACGAAGCATTAGCTGGATATTGTACACACATTGAAGTTATTATCAATGAAGACGGATCTTGCAGTGTTTGCGATAACGGAAGAGGAATCCCAACAGGAATTATTCCAAAGGAAGGAAAAAGCGCTGTCGAAGTTGTTTTGACAAAGCTTCATGCCGGAGGAAAGTTTGGAGGCGAGGGATATAAGATTTCGGGAGGGTTGCACGGCGTTGGTGTTTCCTGCGTTAATGCACTTTCAACTAAGCTCACAGCCGATGTTTTCCAAAACGGAAGCCACTATTTCATTGAATTTGCACGCGGCAAGACTGTTGCTCCACTAAAAGTTGTCGGAGGAACAGATAAGAGAGGAACAACAATTACTTTCTGGCCAGATCCTGAAATATTTGAAACAACTGAATTTAACTATGACACATTAAAGAGCAGATTTAGAGAAATCGCATTCCTAAACAAGGGATTAGTGATAACTCTTGAGGACAGAAGACCGGGAAAAGAGAGAAAAGATTCATTCGAGTTTAAAGGCGGAATTATTGAGTTTGTTGACTATTTGAACAAGGGAAGAGAAACACTCCTATCCTGCCCAGTTTACTTCAATAAATTCAACAGAGATGCAAAGGGCGAGATTGAAAATGAAATCGAAGTTTGCTTCCAATTTAACGACGGATATAACGAAACAATTAACGCTTATGCAAACAACATTAACACCGAGGAAGGTGGAACGCACTTAGAAGGATTTAAACAAGCTCTTTCAAAAGTTATAAACGACTATGCAGTTAAGAATAAGATTATAAAGGAAAACGAAAAGCTTTCTGGAGAAGACTGCAGAGAAGGAATCACAGCGATTATTAGCGTTAAGCTGAGAAATCCACAGTTTGAAGGCCAGACAAAGACTAAACTTGGAAACAGCGAGATGAGAACTATCGTTTACAAAGCTATGCAAGAAGCTTTTGGGGATTATCTAGAAGAACATCCGGCTGAGTCAAAAAATCTTATTTTAAAGAGTATCAATGCACAAAGAGCAAGAGAAGCTGCAAGAAGTGCTAGAGAAATGACAAGAAGAAAGGGTGTGCTTGAGAGCACAACTCTTCCAGGAAAACTTGCTGACTGCTCAGAGAAAGACGCATCACTTTGTGAAATCTATCTTGTCGAAGGAGATTCCGCTGGAGGCACAGCAAAACAAGGAAGAGATAGAAGATTCCAAGCTATTATGCCTCTTAGAGGAAAGATTCTTAACGTTGAAAAAGCAAGATTAAACAAGATCCTTGAAAACGCAGAAATCAAAAATATGATAACAGCTTTTGGTGCAGGTGTTAGTGATGAGTTCAATGAAGAAAAATTGAGATATCACAAGATCATATCCATGACTGATGCCGATGTCGACGGATCACACATTAGAATTTTGCTCCTTACATTTCTATTTAGATTCATGAGACCACTCATTGAAAAAGGATATGTATATTCTGCAAAACCACCTCTATACAAAGTATCAAGAGGAAAAGAAGATAAATATTTCTACTCAGACGAAGAACTTAACGAAGACCTTGAAACAAACGGAAGAAAGGGAATTACAGTTCAAAGATACAAAGGTCTTGGAGAGATGAATGCAGATCAGTTGTGGGAAACTACAATGAATCCAGAAAAGAGAGTTTTAATTCAAATTACAATGGCAGATGCTATTGAAGCAGACAAGATGTTCAATCAGCTTATGGGAGAAGATCCAGAACTGAGACGACAATTCATTGAAGAAAATGCTACATTAGTAACAGATTTGGATGTATAAAATTCGAGTAAAAGGAAGAAGGGAAATGAAAAGAGAAGAAAATACAAAATCGTTAAGAGAGATGCTTGCTAACACAAAGGTTGAGAAATCTGAAGTTGTTGATAACTTAAAGACATCATTTATTTCTTATGCCATGGCAGTTAATGTATCTCGTGCTATCCCAGATGTAAGAGACGGGCTCAAACCTGTTCACAGAAGAATTTTATACAGTATGGGAGAGTTAAACAACTTTGCAGATAAACCATTCAAAAAATCTGCGAGAATTGTCGGTGAAGTTATGGGTAAATATCACCCACACGGAGATTCATCAGTCTATGATGCCCTAGTTAGAATGGCACAGGACTTCTCAATTGGACTTCCACTTATTGAGGGGCACGGAAACTTCGGATCAGTTGACGGAGATCCACCAGCTGCACAACGTTACACAGAAGCAAGATTGTCAAAAATCGCAGCTTTAATGTTAGAAGATATTGATAAAGAAACAGTTGACTTTTATCCTAACTTCGATGATACATTGATGCAACCGACAGTTTTACCTGCAAAATTCCCTAACTTATTAGTTAACGGAGCAGACGGAATTGCTGTGGGAATGGCAACAAACATTCCTCCACACAACCTTGTTGAAGTTATAAACGGCGTTCAAGCACTCATTGACAATCCTGATATTGACATCGATGAGCTTATTAGATACATCCCAGCGCCAGATTATCCAACAGGTGGCGTAATCATGGGAAGAAGTGGAATCAAAGAGGCTTATAGAACAGGAAGAGGAAGCATTGTTGTAAGAGGAAAAGCTGAAATTGAAGAAACGTCAAATGGCAGAAACAGAATTATTATTACAGAACTCCCATATCAAGTAAATAAAGCAAAATTCATCATGCAAATGGCAGATATGGTTAAGAACAAGAAACTAGAAGGCATTTCTGATATCAGAGAAGAGAGTGATAGAGATGGAATGCGTGTTGTAGTTGATGTAAAGAAGGATGCCAACGCACAAGTTGTACTTAACTCTTTATACAAACACACATTATTACAACAAAGCGATGGAATTATTCTCCTTGCCTTAGTTGACAGACATCCTAGAATTTTGAACTTGAAAGAAATTCTTTACTACTATCTTGAACATCAAAAAGATGTTTTAGTTAGAAAGACTAAGTTTGACTTAGGAAAAGCTAAGGAAAGAGAACATATCGTTAAAGGCTTAGTTATCGCACTCGCAAATATCGACGAAGTTATTAAAATTATCAAAAACTCTGAAGATAAGGCGGAGGCTATGGCTGGACTTACTGCAAACTTCGAATTAGACGAAATTCAAGCTGGGGCAATCCTTGATATGAGATTATCAAAATTAACTGGACTTGAAGTTGGAAAACTAAACGAAGAATTGGCAGAACTTGAACACACAATCGCAGATCTTGCTGATATTTTGGAAAGACCTGCAAGAGTGCTTTCAATAATAAGAGAAAACTTGGAAGAAATTAAAAACACTTATGGAACTCCAAGAAGAACTGAAATTTCACTTGAAATGGGTGGAATTGACATCGGCGATTTAATTGCAAGAGAAGAAGTTGTTATTTCAATGACTCACCTTGGATACATTAAGAGAATGGCTCTTACAGAGTATAAATCTCAAAATAGAGGCGGAGTTGGTGTAACAGCCCATAAGACAAAAGAGGAAGACTTTGTAGATCAAATCTTCACAACAAACACACACGACGATCTACTATTCTTCACAACAAAGGGAAAAGTTTACACAATCAAAGCTTTCGAAGTTCCTGAGGCGCAGAGAACAGCGAAAGGAAGAGCAATTGTGAATCTTATCCAAGTTGACTCAGACGAAAAAGTTTCAGCAGTTGTTCCAAGAAAGGAAGGTGCTGAAGGTAACTTAGTTATGGCAACAAAGAACGGCTTAGTTAAGAGAACTGCTCTATCTGAGTTTGACAGCATTAGAAAATCCGGGAAAATAGCCATTTCTTTAACTGCAGACGATGAACTTATCGGAGTTGCTTTAACGAACGGAGAACAGGACATTTTAGTGGCTGCAAGCAACGGAAAATGTATCAGATTCCCAGAAACTGATGTAAGAATGACGGGAAGAGAATCCCAAGGTGTAAAGAGTATCGATCTTATCGGCGATGCAAAGGTTATTGATATGACTATTGTTAGGGCTGGAACACAGGTTATAACTATCACAGAAAATGGATATGGAAAGAGATCTAAGATCGAAGATTATAAACAACAAAACAGAGGTGGCCTTGGAGTTAAAGCTGCAGAGCTCAACGAAAAGACTGGAAAACTTGTTGCATTAAAGCAAACAAGCGAAGATAAAGATATTATGATGATCGCTGATAATGGCGTTATCATAAGAACTCCAGTTGACGACATTTCAGTATTCTCACGTGTTTCACAAGGCGTGAAAGTTATGAGATTGAAAGAATCTAACAAAATTGTTAGCGTTGCTGTCGTAGACAAGGAAGAAGAAAGCGAAGGGGAAACAGGCGAAGAAGTAGTAGTCGAGGATAACCCAGAGGAATAATTTAAAGGACGCTTGGATATGTCAAAAGATGTATTCAAACACGTCTTTTAATTGCAAAAACAAAGCATATATTGGAATTTTAATAAAGGAGGTTAATATGGAAAGAATTATAACAGGCGTAAAGCCGACAGGAATACTTCACATAGGGAACTATTTTGGCGCAATAAAGCCGCTTCTTGATATGAGCAATAATTATGAAACTCTTTTCTTTATAGCAGATTATCACGCTTTAAATTTTATTAAATCTGCAGAAGAACTAAGAGAAAACTCTAAGAAGCTAGCTGCCGCATATCTTGCATGTGGATTAGATCCAGAAAAGATTGTGTTTTTCAGACAAAGTGACATTCCGGAGGTCTTTGAGCTAAATTGGATTCTTTCCAATGTAACTCCAAAAGGGCTTATGAATAGAGCTCATGCATATAAAGCTATTGTTGAACAAAACACAGAAAACAACCTTGAAAAAGATCAAGGCGTGAACATGGGATTGTATAACTATCCTATCCTTATGGCAGCAGATATACTTTTATATAACTGCAAATATGTGCCAGTCGGACTTGATCAAAAACAACACTGCGAAATCGCAAGAGATTTAGCGCAGATGTTTAATAACAGATACGGTGAAACATTTATTCTTCCAGAGCCAAAGATTGAGGAGAGCGTTGCAGTGATCCCAGGACTTGACGGAAGAAAGATGAGCAAGAGCTATGGCAACACAATTCAGCTTTTCTGCACCGAAAAAGAGCTTCAAAAGACAATAAATAAAATTGTGACTGATAGTAGACTCCCAGGCGAGCCAAAGGACGAGGATTGTACACTTTCAAGGTTCTATGCACTTTTTGGAACGGAGGAGCAGACTGCTGAGTTCAAGAAAGAGCTTAGGGAAGGTCTTGGATGGGGAGAAGCGAAGAAGAAGCTCTTTGCTCTTATGAATGAGCACATTGCCCCAATGCGTGAAAAATACAACTACTATATGGAACATCCAGAAGAAGTTGAAAAGATTTTGCAAAACGGTGCTTTCAAAGCAAGATGCATTGCAAAGAAGATGATTGCAAAAATTAGAAAAAGAATTGGAGTAAATCCAATGGCAAATTAAAAAGCGAGCATATGCTCGTTTTTTTATTTGTTTTATAAAAAAATTAATTAAAATAGCTTGTTTAATTAATAAAATTTATATTTTTTATTTATTTTTAAATATTAAAAATTAATTTTTAAATAAAAATATGTTTTCAAAAATAAAATTAATAATCTAAAAAAATCAAAATCGCGGAATATGCGTATTTTTCGAATAAAGAGATATTTAAAAAATTATTAAAGAAATAATTAAAAATTAATTTAAAAACGTTAAATATGCACGTTTTTTAATTAAAAAAAGTGGAAATAATTAAAAAATATGAAATAAAAAATAACTGAAATTAATCAGTTATTATTTTTATTATTTTTTACTTTCCAAATATTCAACATATTCTTGATAAGTGCAAGGCTTGTCGATGATTTTGTTTTCGTCCACGATATCGATAATTCTGTTTGCAACTGTTTCGATTATTTCTTGGTCGTGTGTTGAGAAAAGCATGCATCCTTTGAAGTTTGACATTCCCTTGTTGATTGAAGTGATACTTTCAAGGTCTAAGTGGTTTGTAGGTTCATCAAAGATGAGGAAGTTTGATCCTTCAAGCATCATTTTTGCGAGCATGCAGCGAACTCTCTCTCCTCCAGAAAGGACATTCACAGGTTTAAGGTTTTCTTCGCCTGTAAATAACATTCTTCCAAGCCAGCTTCTAATATATGTTGCGTTTTGATCTTTTGAGAACTGTGCGAGCCAGTCTACAATTGAAAGAGTACAGTTTTCGAAATATGCTCTATTATCTTGAGGGAGCATTGACACTGAAATTGTCTTTCCCCAAGCATATGTGCCGGCGTCAGCCTCTTCTTTTCCAGTTAAAATATTAAATAAAGTCGTGATTATTGCACTATTTTTAGCAAAGAAAGCAATTTTTTGTCCCTTTTCAACTGTAAATGAAAGGTTGTTAAACATTCCTTTCTTTGTTAGACCTTCAACCTTCAAAATTTCCTTTCCAATTTCTTGTTCATACTTAAAATCGATATATGGATACTTTCTTGAAGAAGGTTTTAAGTCC
The DNA here is from genome assembly GCA_937907645.1 of uncultured Clostridia bacterium. GTDB lineage: Bacteria > Bacillota > Clostridia > Christensenellales > UBA1242 > Caccovivens. Next base: position 13,906 of record CALCWV010000036.1, on the reverse strand, counting down.
TCAATTGTAAGCTTTTCGAGTTCTTTCTTTCGGCTTGTAGCTTGTTTTGATTTTGAAGCATTTGCCGCGAATCTAGCGATAAATTCTTTGAGCTCTTTGGCTCTTTGCTCAGCTTTTTTGTTTTGGTCTTTGAGTTGTCTTGCCATAAGCTGTGATGTTTCATACCAGAAGTCGTAGTTTCCAAGATACATATTTATTTGTCCGAAATCTACATCGCAGATGTGAGTGCAGACTTTGTTCAAAAAGTGTCTGTTGTGGGAAACGATAATTACGATATTTTCAAAGTCTAATAAGAAATTTTCCAGCCATCTTGTTGTTTTGAAGTCCAAGTTGTTTGTTGGCTCGTCGAGAACAAGAATATCAGGGTTGCCAAATAGCGCTTGAGCAAGAAGAATTTTAACCTTAACTTTTGGGTCGATTTCAGACATTTGTTTATATAGCATATCTTCGCCGATTCCAAGTCCTTGAAGAAGTGATTTTGCTTCACTTTCAGCTTCCCAGCCTCCAAGTTCAGCAAACAGAGTTTCGAGTTCGCCTGCGCGTATTCCGTCTTCCTCACTAAAATCTTCCTTCATATATAGAGCATCTTTCTCTTTTTGAATGTCCATAAGTCTTTTGTGACCGAGTAAAACTGTGTCCAAAACAGTTTCGTTATCATAAAAATTCTGATTTTGCTGCAAAACAGACATTCTTTCACCAGGTGTGATAAAAACATCTCCAGTATTTGGTTCAAGCTCGCCAGTTAGTATCTTCAAAAATGTAGATTTTCCGGCTCCATTTGCACCAATAATCCCGTAGCAATTTCCTTTTGTGAATTTTAAATTAACGTCTTTATACAGCGTTCTTCCGCCAAATGCGAGTGAAATATTATTTGCTTGAATCATTTTTCCTTCCTTTTATGACTTTAGTATACAGACAAAAAATAGAAAAGTCAATTGTAAAAAAGAAAAATAAATAAACAAAAAATAATAAGTTTTTTATTCAATAAATAATAAAAAATATTTAGCTTAAAATATATACGAATAAATATATTTATTTATTATATTTTTCTATATATTTTCGTTTGGAATTTTTTGTCAAAAAAAGTATAATAAAAGTGTAATTATAAAAATATCTGTGATATTTAATAATTAATTCGTGCTTGAAATTAATTTTCAAAAAAGGCGGTAAATAAAATGAAATTAAAAATGAAAGCTTTAAAATGGTGGCAGGGATTACTCATCGCAGTGGCGGGCGTACTACTTGCTATAGGTGGTGTTTTCCTTTATGTTTACTTCACAACTGGAATAGGAGCTAAAAAAGTTTATCCAGAAGATATTGCTTTTGAAATAAAAGACGAAAACGGACAGACCTTGGAAGGATATAATGAAGAACTCGGGCAATTTGAAATGTCTGAGGATTTTTCGATGAGAATAGGAACTCAAACAGAAGGAGTTAACCAAAACACGCTCACACTTTCATTTACAAGCAATTTCACAGAAACCGCAGTTGATGGATACATAACAAACGGAGTTATCTCAATTCCTCAAAAAGTTACAATTGGACAGGACTTTGAAGTCAAAGTTGAGCAAGTCGATGATTGGAATGTCGGAGGAATTGCAACTATTTATGCTCTTACAGAAAATAAGATACTTTTGCCAACAAGCGCAAAGATTGCAATTGATGTTCCTGTAAAAAGCATTGGAACTAAAATTGAAGACACTTCTTCAAGCAGAGTATATGAAGCAAAAGACGGAGTCTTCAGCATTATAAAAGACACAAATGTAAGAATCAGTGCACTATTTACACCAGAAGATAGCCAGTACATCTTCAGTGATAACAAAACAAGCAAAGAAGACAAGAGAATGAAAAACTTCTTTATCGAAGTATTAGACGGGGCAGATAACTTCGTGATGAATAAAGATAGCGAAGGGATTTACTTTACATCTGCAGGAGCTCTTGACTCAACAGCTAAAATTAAAATCTACACATTCAAAAACTCAAAGGATCAGTTAGATTTCTATTCAACATTCAACGAAGGAGTTAGCACGGAGGAAATTTATAACAGCGCTATCGTTGAACTTTCACAAAAACCAGAAAAAGCTATTGTTGTTGAAGCAAATATTAAAATTGTTGAAGCAACAGTTAGTGAGTTCAATGTTAATAGAACTCAAAAAATGGAGTTAAACACAAACAAACTTTACACAATCAGAGCTAACAGCAATACATATTCAAATCTTGTTTTAGGAACAACAATCTTGGATGACATGAAGGAACCTGTTTCAGCAATGATTAGTAAAGTAGCAATGAGAATACTCAAGAAAGTTGATGAAAACTGGGTTGAAACTGACGAAGTAACATTAGTCGGCGGAACTAAGGCTTCTATCGAAGGAGAAAATTATACATTTATCAATGCAAGTGTCAGAGATTTAAACAATGCATACTGGGAGATTTCATCAAAAGAGGACGGAGTAGAGTATAGAGCAGAAATAGTTTTACTCATTTCTGACGGTGGATACAAGATTTTCAACAATCAAAAATTTGGATTTGACATCTCATTTAAAGAAAACGTTGACGCGTCTGTATCTTGGAACGTTGACGACACAACCCTTAACATGATTGTCTTCCCTGGAGAAAGCGCATCCTCAACACAATATGAGAAAAAGCTCAACGAACTAATCTCAGTTCCAACTCAAAATGTTTATCAAAGAGTTGTTTACTTGGCATATCATGACAATTGGAGAAATACAAGCGAGGAAGAAGCTAAGACATATCTCACAGTAAAGAGCTTCAAGGACTACACATTCAGTAAGGCTGATGGAGGAACTGAAACGCTCTATATGGTCGAGCTCGATTCTCCATATCTTTTGATCAAAAAGGGAATTGAGGGATTAAAAGTTAGATTCGTTACAGTTAAAACTGATGCTTATGGCAATATTTTACTTGGCGAAGATGGAAAATATCAAATTGCTAAGTGGTCAAATGACCTCACAATAAACGCTCTTGAAATGATAAGCGGATTCTCTGAAAGCAATATGGAGATCTTAACAACAAACTGCAATAATTATGAAAACGGAGGCTTGAAAAAATACATCCTTTCAAAAGATAAGACAATGCAGTTCAAAATCAATCTTGATGCTGCGCAAATGCCTTTATTCATTAAACAATATAATCAAGGATTGATCTCATTTAAAGTTCTTGACTTTGAAAACAAAATGGAGTACTCAGACCTTATTGAAACAATAACATTTGATGAGGAAACATTAATTTTCACAGTAAAATTCAAAGATTCGATCGCAACAAGCTCAGACAGATTAATTACATTTAAGCTTAACTACAATCCAACTTTGGATATCGCAGAAAGCTATGAAATTAAAGTTAAAAACAGCGAAACAAACGATTTTGGATATCTCACAGTTTATGAAAGCACTCCAAGCACTATTGAAAACACTTTGGAAAGTATGTACTCTGTAAGAGCAGAGCAAAACGGATCTGAGTGGAATATTACAATTGATGAAACAACCCTTGACGAAATCAACGTTATGATTTCAGAAACAAAGGTTTATGATAAATATGGAATTGATGTAACAGAAAAGTTCCCAATCAACTTATCTACATCAAACAGTAGAATTTTGGAAGTTAACGCAGACAAGACAATTTCATTTAATAACAACCTAAGTGACGAAACAGAAAACGTTACACTTTCAATTAACTCTGGCTCAGCTGAAGGAAAGAATGTAATATTCACTTTCACTGCAGCAAAAGTTACAAAGATTGAGTACTTAAAAGATTCAAAAGAAAACCAAGAAAACGATAACAGTTTATCAAGTGGAAACAACGAAACAAAGACTACAGATCTAAATTCTGTAACTATCAGAAAGCTTGGATACACTGGAAATACAGTTACACTTGCAAACTTACTCAAAGTTTATACTGGAATTTCGGATGACGAATACAAAGAGTACGCAAACTTAAGCTTCAGACTCCGTGACATTGCAGGAATGGGCGACAATAAGGATTATCTCATTGGAACAAATGGAATGTTTGAAATGACATCCGATGGCGCGACTGGAACGGATATTACAACCGAAACAAACATTACTTCAATTACAGTAAATCATGACTTCTATGGCGACTACACATTAAAAATGAGAGTTGAAGGCTTAGGCATTTCAATTGACCTTGACATTGTATTTATGAACAACGTAACTGCAACTTGCCAGTTGCCAGCAAATTACAATCAAGGAAAAACAACAGTTTCAAAACCAGAAGATGTAGTTATCGACAACGTAACATACACAGGCGTTTATGCAGATTACGGAATTGATATGAATAAGTCCTTCAAAGTAACAAAGACAAAGAATAATAGCTCTTCGGGTGATAGCTCATTGTCATGGGAAAATGGCTATATAGGCGGAGAAGGCGTTACTAAAGAGAGAACAACTCTCACATTTGACAAAGTTTATTCACCAATAGATGTAGTTTTCACTGTCTATGAAGTTGAAAATAACCCATTTGCATTTAACCAATCATTCAGATGTTATGTTTATCCTAATATTCAATATGAATCAACTAAAAGTACATTAAATTTTGAAGATGTTGCAATAGACGGAACTAAAGATATAGCAGAATACTTTGGTGTTTACAAATATGTTTATACGAGTGATAACGCTCCAAGTGTTGACGAATTAAAATATACTGTTGAAAACGAAAAGACAACGGCTGTGGCAATTGGACAAAATGTTAATGGGGCCTACATTTTCAAAAGAAACGACGGAGTTAAATTAAATCTTTACAACGGTGCAACTGAAAAGGCCTTTGAGGTCAGCGTTAAGAATAGCAATTCTATTGTCGTTCAAGACTACAAAGGTGAAGATATCGTCATCCCAATGAACTTAAGCTTAAAGACATCATATGAGGCACTTATTGGAAATAATAACGATTACCTTTCAAAAGTTATATATGACGGAAAAGAAATTGTGATGTTGACATATACAACTGTTGGAGCATTGAAATTAAAAACAAAGACAACAGCAGAAGATTCAGCCACAGAAACTCCAATTGTCCCAGGTTATGATTTTGACATAATTGGAACAGAAAACTCATCGCTTGAAAAACTTTCTGAGCATGAATTCCAAATTATGGGGCTTACAAGGATTCTTTCATATGGTTCAAACTTCTACCTTCCAATCTCAATGAAAGCAGTAAAAACTAGTGGAAGTGATACAACAACAGAAGACGTTGCAACTTTCAGAATCCCATTACTCATTTCTCAAGTTGACAGCATTTACGCATACTATAATAACTACAATGGGAACGCAGTTGACTTAAAAGTGCTTCTTTCAGATGCAACAGGACTCATGGATTTCCCTCAGGATATCTTCGCAGAGTTTACAGCAGGAATAGACAGCCAAAAGATAGTTTATCCTGTAAAAATTGTAAGCATCGGTGAAAATATTAAAGTTAACGGAAAAACATATACTTGGAGAGTTTCAGAAGATGGAATTACTTTAACTTTAGGGGAAACAATTTTATCCACTAATAAAAACGAAATCGAAATTGATGATTTAGGCTATTCGTGGAACGTAGAAGGAGGAGTGCTCACTTTAACTCTAAATAATAAAGACAAGGAAGGATTCTATCTCCCTTCATCAGGAAACTGGACATCAAAGATAAGCGTTCTTAGAGAGCAGATATTAGTTAGACTTACATCAGAGCAGCTTGCTGGAAGAACCCCAGGAAAGAACATTACTCTTAAACTTACAAACGGTTCAAACGAAACATATAGCTCATGGGATAAGATCAAGCTTGGAGAGACTAGCTACACTTGGAGCATAACCGACGGAAAATTAGTTTTAACAAACGACGCAAGTCCAATTACAGAAGGCGACAACGGAAAAATTGCTGTTGGTTCTACAGTTTATGATATTTCATACTGGATGCTTGCAGACGCTAGCGACACAGGTCTTGTAAAGATCAATGACAAAGCAGATGAAAACATTTCAATAAGCAGCCTTGCAAATGTGGATAGATTTGTAGTTTTACAACTGGAAGCATCAAGTACAATAGGCTCATTCTCATATATCTATAGAATTAAAGTTACTCACGACCTTGAAATTTCAAGACAATATCCATATAGTGGAAATGTGGAATACTTAGGCGTTGACGGAACTCTCACAAAAGACCTTTCTGCTCTTGAAAATGGAAAACAAAGATTTATTGTTAAAGATTTAAAGGGCGCAGTAAACGCCTTGACTGGGGCGAATGAAGAAAGAGAATTCCCTTCAACAAACTCAATTAAATCAATCACAGTAAACAACAAAGAATACACAATTGGCGGCGCCCTATACAACCTTGTATTTGAGGAAAATAGCGGCATAAGAACATACAAAGCTGGCAGCGCAGTGACAATAAGTTTTGAGGGCGACAAAATGACTATCTCAACTGTTGAGAAGAATGTTAGCGTTGTTATGGTGAAGAGCTATGACGGAGTTGTTAACGGCGAGCTTGAATATTCATTCTTACTTAATGTTAGTGATAAGAAATATGTAATCAAACTTGGTGACAAAACAATCGACCACAATGGTACAGTTGAAAAAACTTTGAACCCAGGTGGAGATCAAACATTCACAGCTCTGACAATGACGAAGGCCGGCTCAACAGAAACTGGTGTTGGCGACAACGTTTCAACAATCATTTCTGTAGGCGCTGGATTTACATTGGAAGAAACAGCTGGAACATATACACTTAAAGGAAAGAAGACTGAAACCGGAAACGAAGAAGAAATCGCAACAATCACATATGATGCAAAATCAACAACGGAAAATTTAACGATTACGCCAACAGGTTCATTCACTCAGCCAGTCACATTTGAATTACTATTCACAGCTCAGGAAATGGAAGATGGCAATATAATCTTAAATCAACCAAACATTGCAACAATCAAATTCACAATTGACAGAACAATCAAAATTGTAGAAAACACAGCTCAGCTTTATGGTGGAAAGACATATAAGTTTGTTGACGCTACCACCGAGACAGGACTTATCAAACAAGTTTTGAAATTTAATAGTGGCACAGCTCAATATGAAGACTTTGCTTTTACTAATGATATGCTTTTAAACGTAGCTGAAAATTCTACATATACAGACAAAGATACAGACGAGAATGCAAATTATGTTAGCTTTGACTTTTCTGGAATTAAATTCGCAATGTTAAACGAAGACAAAGTTGTTGAGTTTACAGTTGTAATCACCGATAGCTTTGTTACAGAAAACCCTACATATACTTTCACATTCACAAGAACTATTGCAAAGAGCGTGACATATGCTAACGGCAAGGATCTTGCAAGTAACAAAGACAATGCATATATCTATAATGAAAAGGAAGAGCAAACTTCAGGAAGCGAAACCAAAATTTCCTTCAACAGTTTTGCGGCCTATAAAGATAGCACAGGTGCATCAAACGGAACATTTGCAATTGTTGGTGTAAATGGAGAAAAAGCTCCAACTACAGCGAATACACCATATTCAGGTGGATATAGCGTATCAATTAGCAATAATGAGAAAGTAGAGGGACAAATTACAATCACTCCTGAAAACGTTGCGACAAGACAAGTTCGTTCATACGCAATTGAAATAAGCTACACATTTGGCTCTGGGGAAAATGCATTCACTTACAATTTCTTTGTAAATGTAAACCTTACAGTTGTACCTAACACAAAATCTGCAGTTAACTATCCATCTTTGGATGGCAAAAATAAACTTGAATACGAAACCGTGAAGGCGGAAAACGGATCAATGTCTTGGGAAGACATTTGGACACAGTTCTTCAATCAAAAGGACGTATTGGGACAGAAGGAAAGAATTATATTTAAAAATACAAGCAATCAAGACCTAAATAAAAATAACAGTGATGGTATAAGCGTTGAAGCTATTAAAACAGAAGACTTAGAGTGTACAATAAATGGTTTAAACGTAACCCTCACACTTGCTGAAGGAAAGTCAGCTGGTACAGTTACATTCAATGTTAAGAAAAATGAAGTTAGTGCAGTTTACGAAGTATATCTAATCGCCGGCGAAGTTTACACAATCAACAAGAACTACACAATTTCTGCGATAACTGAAGGGACAGAAAAGGTCGATAGATTCAACAGAGATAGTCTTGCTGACAAGAAAATCTTTGCTAATGACAGGCTTATCGCACTCGATATCCCAGCTGCAATCGATACAGCTTTAAACGGTAGAGTTGTTACAATCACTTACACATATGATGATAGTAAAGAAGCTACAACAAAATTCTTGCTTGACACAAACAAGAAAGGCTTAACAATCTACATCGAAGCTGGAAATATTGTAAAAGCAATAAGCAAAATCGAAGTTGCTGGTTCAGATACTGATTACACTAGCGCATGGAACGCTAGAACAACAGAAAGAATCACACTTTCATATACAACAAAGGAAGGTCCAAAGCAGATCGCTAAATCCTTAGTTGTTGGAAGTGTTACAGGAACAACTGTAGAAAGCCTAGATGGTAGCTTTAGTGACTATACAATTGAAAATCTTACAAAGACCGACACAACTTACACAGCTACATTTAGCTTAACTGTTAATGGGGTGGGTGTGAGTGATCTAGCTGATCAAAGCTACAAGTTCCAACAAATTCTTGATATCGCTGTTGGCAATTCTTATGAAAACAGCTTTATCACAATTAGCGTCAACGAAACTAGCGACGCCAAGAGAGATCTTGTAAAACTTGCTAACATACATCACCCATCAACAAATCTTCCATTATCAGCAGAAGATTTTGCAAACGATGGAGTTAGCGTGTCATTAACCATTTTGAGTAAAGATACTACGTTGTTAACAAACAACACTGTTTATCAGAATCATCAAGATGATATTGATAAATCATTTACAGCGATGTCAGGAGTTAAGTTCCTATCATACACAGATATGAGAGTTAATGTTGGCAGCAAGGCAACGACTTGGAACTATTTACTCTATGGAGAAGGTGCAACAAACAACGGAAGCTGGGCTTTACTTCAGTACAAATATACAGTTGATCAAACAGAAAAGATCTTCTACATTTGGGTGAGAATCCTTCCGGATTATGATTTCAAAGTTGACGGGACATCAATTACAGTTCTAGACGGTGACATTTACTCAGTTTCTAACAATGTAAATCAACCTTACGAGGTTACTCCTCAAACAACAAGTGTAACTGCCTCTGCTTACGAAGTAACATTGACATCTGCAAGCGGAAGCCCAATTTTAACAATTGTCGACACTAACACAAACAGCTCAGACAAAGCGTTCAATTGGACTTACAAGATGACACAAAATGCAGATATAAACGGAATCAATTACAACATTGACTTGGATAAGATAAAGAGCAATGGAAAGTCATTTATAAATGAAACAGATACATCTAAAAATCCAGAGTCTCCGATTACTAAGGAAGTAATTAATAATAAGAACGTATATACTCTCTCAACTGATAATAATGGAAAGAAAGAGATAATTCTCACAAAAACAGACAAAAACATCTTTGGTAAGAAGTTGTATAAGATTGATGTTTCAAATGAGTATGGATACGAAGCTGAAATTTACATTAGTTTCCTTCCTGAAAACAGAGAGGATCCAACTGTACACAGCTCATCCACACTTAACACAATCACCGAAGGTCAATATTTCGACATCGGCGCAGTTTACACTCAATTAACATTGACTAAGTCAGTTAAAGACAATAAGACAGAGTTTGATTTAAAAACTGTAGAAACAAAGGCGTCTGATAATAAAACAACTCCAATTGAAAGATATATTAACATTGCGGGCATTGATGCTTGGGGATATAGTGAAGGATATATAGACGATAGTGATGACTGGGATGATAATTCAACAACAGCTTTAAGCGGTTACATAAATAACGGCGGAATTGAACCGAAATATTTAGACTCAAGTAAGATGCTGTTACAATACGTAAAAATTCAAAGTATTGAATTCTTATATGGAGAAAACAAAACTAAAGTTGGAATTATTTCTGCTGATAGCATTAGCAACAATTATAAATATTTAGCTACAAGTAATAAAGATTTATATTTACTTAATAATACAACAAGCGGTACTGGAGATGACACAGTAAACAAAGTAACGAAGGCTAAACTTACAAATCAAAGACAAATGGCCGATAATGCTTTCACAGTTCCTCACCTTGCGGATTGGGTTTACAGCGATTATGCAACTTCAAAGAACTCAACAGATCTTGTTCCTATTACAATGAGAATTACATTGAAGTATGAGAAAGGAGAGAGTGGTTTTACAGGTTATCAAACCGAGACATACAGCTTGACTCATGATATCACCGTTAAGAGAGAGCTTGAAGTAAATAAGACACAGCAAGCAGTTGTTATGGACGGCGTAGCATTTGAGCTCGCAAAAACTGTTACAGGGACAGAAAAATACTTCTCATACAAGGCTGACAATAAGGCTATTAGTGGCACTGTTTCCTACATCGATGACACATTGGTTGTTACACTTCCTGCAAGTCAAGGAAAGGATCAAAACTTAACTGTAGGAATTGAGGTTACTGGGAAAGAAAAACAGGAAGATACAGACACAAAATTACTTGCAAAAGGATCATTCTCTATTAAGAACACAAACACAAGAGTTACATCTTATTACAACAGTATTTCAAAGTATTTGAAAAAAGTTAAAACAGAAAATACTACAATAGTTGAAACAGGCGAAGGATACTTAATCAAAGCAGACGACCAGATCAAGTTCACATTCTCGAACTTCGAAAACAACGATTCAATCATCGGCGGAGAGGATGTTGACAACGAAGAAAACATAACGAAAACATATTATTACGATAAGTTCTACGCAACTTATGGAATGAATGAACAGTCGACTGCAAACACTTGGTATTATTCAAGGACTACAAAACCAGCGGGTGGAACTACAAGAGATTATTTCGTCGGACAAAATGAAACAATTTACACTCTTGATAAGACTATTTACTATACAACAAGTAAAGACGCAGAAGATAAGGATGTACATACTTACAATTCATTCGCAGGAACACCAATTCCAGCAGGAACAAAAGTTACTGTAACACCAAAAAACTTCAATATTGTTTCAGACACAACATGTTCAATTAAATATCAAGCAACAGTAAAAGAAGGAACACAACAGATCGAAATCACAGGCGTTCCAGTAAGTGCATTGAAAGTTGAATGTGTGACTGATCCTGTTGCCGTCTCAACTCAAGAATACGATAAGATCAACATTCCAACATCTGAGCTCTTCTCGACGACAAGAATGCCGGAAGTTACAAAGTCTTATATTGTGACAGTTACTAAAGGCTCAGAATTAGATGCTATAAATGATCACTCATACAGGGTTGAAAAGAACTGGATCGTAACACCTGTTTACTATCTTGCAGCCTCAGGATTATCACAAGGAAGTGATATTTCTGCATCGAAGAGCGTAACTGGAACTGTAGTAGATTCTAGCGCAGCTCAAAAGACATATAATGTATCATTTACTACATGGGCAAATGGAATATCATATGTTGAGGGCGTAGGAAACACAAATCTTCCTGGAAGAGGAACAACTCATTCTACAAAGACAGAAAACACTTCTGTTTTAGATGCAACTAAACTTAACATAATGATTGGTAACAAGGAAACAGCCGGAACGGCAAGTGTATCCGGAGATGGAACAGTTACAACAAGAGCTGGATATGTAGCTGGCTCAGAAGAGTACATCCAATTAGTTGTAAGAGTTCGCGCATCTGGTGTTGACGGACAATTCAAACACAGCACAGACAAAGACTACTTGCTTGGTAACTTACGTTTGTTTGTGACGAGCTTGCCTAGCACTTCAGGCTCATAGTAAAAATTTAAAAAATTTAATTCAAAGACCAAAACGAATTGGCAAAACTAAAACAAAGTTTGACGCACGTCCAGTGAAAACTGGGCGTGTTAGTCAAATAAGTTTAATAAAATAAAAATAAAAGAATAATATGTAGAGAGGGAAAATGTCAGCAATCGAAATTTTAGCGATAGTAATTGGCTGCGTGGAAGTATTAAATTTAGTGCTTCTGTTTTTCATGATTTTTCTTGAAAAGAAAAAACCGCAATCGATCATCGCTTGGATGACAATTTTGACCTTTTTGCCTGTTATTGGATTTATATTTTATATGCTTCTTGGAAGCGGACTAAGTTTGAGAACTCGTCGAATGATCAAGAAAAAACAGCTTTCAAACTTCGACCTTTTAAAGAAGTATGACTGGCGAGGAACACTCGCGGATTTGAAGGAGTCACCTGAGCTTATTACAGATATTCAATTTGCAAGATTCTGTTTTGGCAAAGGTGCGTATCCGTGTTTATACAACAATGTAAAAATTTTCAATTTTGGGCTTGAAAAGATTTCAGCGCTCAAAGAGGATTTACTAAACGCAAAAGAAAGCATCAATATTGAATACTACATTTTTGCGGATGACCGCGTTGGGCGTGAAGTTATGGACATCCTGCTAAAAAAAGCAAAAGAGGGCGTTAAAGTTAAATTTCTTTACGACTCTGTGGGATGCAAAAAGACCAAAAAGAGATTTTTCAATCAGATTAAAAAAGCTGGCGGAGAAGTTGCAGAATTTTTCCCACCGTTCATGCACATTCGTGCCATTAATTTGAAGTTAAACTATCGAAATCACAGGAAGATAGTTGTTATCGACGGAAAGATTGCTTACACAGGTGGTATTAATATTCGTGATGACCACATGGGAATGAAAAAACGTCTTTCTCCATGGAGAGACACACACGTTAGGATTGAGGGAAGTGGAGTCATTCCTCTTCAAAATATTTTTCTAAATGACTGGCGTTATGCAACTAATGACAAGCACAAAACGACTGACTTTATCAAAGAAGGTTATTTCCCTTCGCCAACAAAGAAAGGGGATACAACAATTCAAGTGTTAACGTCGGGACCAGCGTCGACCTCTTTTGACCTTAAACAAGCATTTGTGAAATTGCTCACGAATGCGAAAAAAAGAGTGTGGATACAAACGCCATACTTTGTGCCAGATGATTGCGTTTATGAAGCAATTAAAATAGCGAAGTCAAGCGGAGTTGACATCCGTCTTATGATTCCAAAAAAGCCGGACAAAAAAGTGGTTTATCTTCCAACAATTTCCTATGCGGAAGAAATGGTAAATTTAGGTGTAAAAGTCTATATGTATAACGGATTTTTACACAGCAAAACAATAATTGTAGACGATGACAAACTTTCTATCGGGACATGTAACATAGACAACCGCTCTTTCGACTTAAACTTCGAAGATGTAGTTTACATGTATTCCAAAAAGATTAACAAAGAGTATTCTCGTCAATATGAAGAAGATATAAAAAATTCAGTTTCTGCCGACAAGCAATATTTCAAAAGATACTCCTTCTTCAATAGGATGGCGCAGGCGTTTTATCGGTTGTTGTCACCCCTCCTATGATTTTAGACAAAAAAAGTTTGCAGAGCTTTGTTTCTAGCATCTGCCTGCGACAGTTACGTACCTTTGTACGCGCCTTCCGCAGTCACATGCAGAGCCTCGCTCTGCTTTCTTTTTTTGTCTAAAATCGGTGGTATTAAAGTGAACAACGAGCCTCGCACTTCATCCAATTTTTAAACTAAAAAGATATATCACTATAAAAAGTTTGCAGGACTGCGTTTACTGAGGCCCACCCGAGATAGTTACATAGGTTACTATGCGCCCACCTCGGATGACCCTCGAGCCTGATTTTAGATAAAAAATTAAACGATTTACTTTGTTTCTGCTGTTCACCTCTGAAAATCATTTAGAGGACTAAACTCATTCCAGAGAAGAACAGCGAGCTTTAAACTGGCGCGCCCTTATGGGGCTTGCCTAGTTTAGCACC
>CALCWV010000035.1 GCA_937907645.1 uncultured Clostridia bacterium | reverse complement strand
GAAAAAATATAATATTAAGAAAACAATTGACTGCGCATTTGAAAATATGTAGTTTCATTGCTCCATTTATGGCATAAGAGTAGCATTTAGCTACTTTTTTTCATTTATTGTATTGAGAAGGGGCAATACATATGAATAAAAAAATAATAGATTTTGAGGCACTCGAATCTAATTTGGAGAAATACAAAGGCAAGAAGATTTGTGCCATGGTCAAAGCAAATGCCTATGGCCACGGCGCGAGAGAAATCACCAATTTCCTAGAGGACAAAGTCGAATATTTTGGCGTAAGTTCCCTCAAAGAAGCAGAGGAAATCCGCTCTTTTAGTGACAAAAAAATTCTGATTGCGTCACCCTGCTACAATATTTCTGAGTGCAAAAAGAAGCACCTTGATTTTATCGTTGATAACTTTGATGAACTTGAAGAATGTCGCAAGAAAAACTGTCTTGACCTTGTTCATATCAAGATTAATACAGGTATGAATAGATTTGGATTTGACTGTGATGACAAAAAGACTTTAAAGAAATTGAGGCTGTTTTTCAAGGAGAATCAAGTGGCGGGCTTGTCCACTCATTTTTCCAATTTAAAGGACAGAAAACTGACAATAAGCCAGTATACAAAGTTTTTGAAAGTAAAGAAATTTTTACATGCTGATTGTTTAGTTCACCTTGGTGGAAGCAACGTTATCAACTACAATTTTGACTATGATATGATCCGCGCAGGGCTTGGCCTGTATCTTGGCGACAAGAGAGTTATGAGAATATACAGCAAGATTATGGAGATTCGCGATTTAACAAGTGGAAACGTTGGATATGAAGGGAAATTTAATATAACAAAGCCCACTCGCCTTGCCCTTATCCCTATCGGATATGCTGACGGGCTACTTCGTTCATACTCAGGCTGCAAAGTGCTGATAAACGGAGAAGAATGTCCTATCGTTGGAAGAATCTGCATGGATCTGTGCTTTGTAGATGTCACAAATGTCTGCTGCGAAGTCGGAGATGAAGTCGAAGTTTTACATAATATTTTTGAAGTTATGAAACGAACAAAGCTCACTCCATATGAAATTTTCACCAATTTTAACAATTTAAGAGTGTGACCTTAATCTATTTTGCAACTTTAAAGTTTCACTTTCATATAAATATATAGGAAATAAAAAGAATGGGAGGTATATATGTCTTTTTATATAAACAACACAAATCAAAACCGTCCAGGTCCTATTTGTGGAAACGCTACAAATGGACTTTGTGAAAAAGTTTTAATTGAAGTAACAAAAGTGTTTGATGCGTGCGTATCTCAGGAAACAGATACAGGTTTAGTCCTTACAGTTACAAACTTAACACCTGCTAATCCAGTTCTTCCTTTGACATACATTTCTGCTGAAAACACACCGGGAGCAACAGCAACAACATCTAACATCGTAATCGAGAGATTAGAAACAGCTCCTAACTACGCAAACGTTTCTCTAGATGTTACTATTCCAGTGACAGTTTACTAT
>CALCWV010000034.1 GCA_937907645.1 uncultured Clostridia bacterium | reverse complement strand
TTGTATTTTTGAAAAATGAATATGGCAGTTTTTAGTCCTCTCTTCCCCTAGTTTTTCCCTGCAATAAGCAAAAATCTTTCTATAATCCTCTTTTGTCTTAAGTCCGCCTTGTGTCAAAGCATTTATATGTCCAAAATCGAAAGTTGGAAGAAGATGAGGATTGATTGTGCAAAAATCGATTACTTCTTTATATGTTCCAATTTGCATTGTTTTTCCCATAGTTTCAGGGCAAAGATAAATCCCGTCCAAAAGGCCTTCACATTCAAGCTCCGCCACGAAAGTTATAAGGCGATTCCTTGTGAGCTCCACGGCATCCTCCCTCTTAGCTTTGCCGCATGATGCAGGATGGAAAATAAGCCTATCTGCCGACATTGTATGTAAAAATTTAATTCCTGTGCGAATATATCCCTTTGTTTTTTCATACATTTCTTCGCTTGGATTAGCAAAATTTATGAAATAAGGGGCATGTAGACTTAAAGCGATCCCCTCTTTTTTAAATTCATCTCCAATTTCCTTGGCTGACTGTGAAGAAAGGATGTATCCTTTGCCAAAAGAGTACTCGAAAGCATCCAACCCCCTTTCTTTCAGCCATTTTGGGGCTTCTGTCGTCTTTTTGTGCCCTTCTTCATAAAAACTTTCGCTGTTTCCAGATGGTCCAAATTTTATCATTTATTCTCCTTAAATCAATCTGATTTTTATTTTTAGTTTACCCTCTTTAATCTCACCTAAACCAATAAATTCGTTTCTATCGGAAAAAATTTTATATTCCCCGTCATTCTCCTCTAAATCAACTCTAACGCCGTTTAAAACTTTCCCTGACTGTTCTCTATTTAAATAAATTTCATCTACAAAGAACATGTCCTGCATAGGAATAATCTCATATTTTCCCATTTTAACTTCTTCAAGAAGAAAAGCGTCTTTAAGCGATAAAAATCCACATTTAGTACGTATTATATCAGACATCACGCCACATGTTGATAAAAGACTCGCCATATCTCTGCATAAGCTTCTTATGTAAGTCCCGCTTGAGCAATGGATTTCAAACATAAATTCATTCTCATCAAGCTGTCCAATTAGCTTTAAATCATAGATCTCTATCATTTTTGGCTTGAGTTCGACTTCCTGTCCTTGTCTAGCAAGGTCATAGGCTTTTCTGCCATTAATTTTTTTTGCGGAGTAAGCTGGTGGCATCTGATTTTGCTTTCCAATTAGTTTTGAAATCACTGAAAGCACATCTTTCTCTGTTATTTTCTTATTGTCGATTCTAACAACTTGTCCTTCTAAATCAAAAGTATCTGTTTCAACTCCAAATTTGAAGCTTGCTCTATAAACTTTATCTTTTCCAAGGAAATAGTCAAATAGCTTTGTAGCTTTGCCAAGCGTAATTGGAAGAAGCCCATGCCCTGCGACGTCCAATGTTCCAAGATGCCCTGCTTTTGTCGCTCCAACAGCTTTTTTTACGATATTTGCAGCACAATTCGAGGATATTCCTTTAGGTTTGTCGAGAAGTAACACTCCATTAATCATTATATCCCTGCTCTTTTAAGGTTTCTTTGATTGTAGTAATTAATTTTTCCCTAACTTGTCTATATGTACCCGTTAAAACACAGCCAGAAGCGTTGACATGTCCGCCTCCACCGAGTTTTCTTGCTAGTACATTGACATCAACAGCCTTTTTTGATCTAAAACTACAATCAAAAGTGTTCAAAGTACGCTCTGTGACGCTGCAACCGATCTGAATACCCTCTAAATACACTAATTTATTAGCATATTTTGAAGTTCCGGTCACATCTCCATCAATTTTCTTTAAATCTTTGTATCTTATAAACACAATTCCAAAATTACTAAATAGTTCAGCTGTTTCATAGACTTTTTTATCTAATTTCCAGTCATCTCTTGTATTTGATTTAAAAATGACTTCATTTACAAGTACTTTGTCAGCTCCAAGCTCGCTAAGTTTTGCCGCAGCCACAAAAGAATCAGTTTTTGTGTTGTCGTTTAGGAAAGAATTTGTGTCACCTGCGATTCCTGCATAAAGATATGTAGCTATTTCAGGCGTTATCTCTGCTCCTAAAAGTTGAATTAACATATAGCAGAGCTCTGCACATGATGAAGAGCTGCTGTCGATGTATTCTTGGTCTGTAATTTCACAAGAATTGCTCTTGTGGTGGTCTATTAAAACGATATTTTTATGATTTATAACGCTTGGGCCATATTTCCCTAGTCTTTGTATAGTTGGAGTGTCAACCATGATAATAAGGTCATATTTTGAGCTGTCGAGTTCATCTGAAAGTTCTCTTTTAAAAACTCGTTTGTCTTTTTCGGGCATTCCCCCATCAGCAAAGGCATCTACGTGCTTTCCCAAGCTTTCCAGAGCAATTTTCAAAGAAAAAACACTGCCAAAACAGTCCATATCAGGAGCAACATGCCCGCAAATCGCAATATTCTTTCCTTTTTTAACTATCTTTGCAATGTCTTTCATTTCCATATTATTCCTCCGGTGGGATGTGTAAATTTTTCAAAAG
>CALCWV010000033.1 GCA_937907645.1 uncultured Clostridia bacterium | reverse complement strand
AGCTGGTTAGAGCACCACCCTGATAAGGTGGGGGTCGGTGGTTCGAGTCCACTCATCCCAACCAAAAACTCGCATTCAATGAAAATTGAATGCTTTTTTTATTTGTGTTGACAAAATAGCTTGCTAATTTTGACAAAAACAAAGAAAAAAACAATTTTGCAGTTATGCAAAATTCGAGTTTTTGAATAGAGGAAAGCGGGCGAAAACCACAATCTTTAAAAGACCCAGTCTCTTATATCGTGCACAGCACGCTATAAGGTGGGGGCTAAATATTTTTTTCACCGAACCCCACAGCAAACTTCGTTTGCCTTGTGCGAAGCACAAACTTATAAACACGCCGCCCTTAACGCGATAATCCCTTGCTCCGCGGCACGCTATAAGGTGGGGGTCGGTGGTTCGATTTTTTACTCTAACATTCTTGAAAAGTATTTTATCAAAATCTTCTTCGCATGCTCGGTGTTAACGTAAGCAAGCCAGTTTAGTTTGGCGTTGTTTTTCATTTCGCCATTTTCATCTACATCTGTTATTATCTCCACCTTGTCATTTTCGTTAAGCTTTGTGTATGGTGGAAGTTTTGATTTACTTCCATTGATTATGGCATACTTAAATGCAAAGCCGATATCTCTGTGAAGCTTGAAAGCAAGATCAAGAGCTGTGCTATTTTTCATGATATATTTAATCTCTCCGGACCTAGTTCGCACTTTAATTAAATCTTCGTCGAGATTGTTGATATTCTCCTCGTCAATAAGATCTAAGTTCTGCCCATTCAATGTTCCCACTTTGAGGATTCTATATTCATTCTTTGATAGAATGTATACATTGTATTTGTTTTTTATAGAGTCGTTTATTTGATAGTAAACTTTGTTACTGAAACTTCCTATATTAGCATCAATTATCTTTAGGTCAGACTGCTTATTTAAAAGCCTAAGCACTTCCGCAGTCGCCTCTTTGATAGATATTCCGTCATTAAAAAGCATGTAAATATTGTAGTTTGTAACTTTTAAAATCTGACCTTGCGAAACCTCTCGAACATCAATGTTTTTATATATCTTTGACAGATCCTGAAAAACTTTGTATTCCCTAACATTTTTAATTCGGATATCTTTGATAAGCGTGCCGGCAAAAAGTTCTTTAAGTCTTGTTTCAAAGCTTGCGATGTTGCTTACATTTGAGTTATGATATGCTCTATAGCTCTCAAAATATTGCTTGCCTTTTTCTCTGTTTACAATTTTAAAACATTCATTCGTTATTGCACGATAAAAGTATTCCGCCCTCAAAGCTTTCGCAATTGGAAGCACCCACTTTTCAGTTTCTCTAACTTTTTCTAGCTGCTTGTTGTAATCAAAAATTTCAATTGTTCGAAGGTTGTGTAATCTATCTGCAAACTTAATCGCAAATCCGCAAGGATTATTTTTTCCAAGACTTATGAGCTTCTTAAAAGTCTGCTCCTCCGCCGACGACTTAACAAAATTAGGATCCTCGAAAATATCCTTTTTATCAAATATATATTTAGCATCATCAATAGCGCTCACGCAGTCAACAAGTTCAAAAACAGTCTTATTAAAATCAGCTATCATCTGCGCTTTAGTGTACCCGCAATCCTCTATTGTATCGTGGAGTAATCCACCAGCAATAACGTTTTCGTCAAACTCAAGCTTTGCCAAGATGAGTGCAACTGCAACTGGGTGATTGATGTATGGTTGGCCGTCCTTTCTCTTTTGCTCCTTGTGAAGCTCCTTCGCCTTTTTATATGCCTTGACAATTATCTCTTCAGGAATGTCGTTTTGGCGTACGATCCTCAGGATTTGCTCAAATATTTTATCTACTTTCTCAAACATCGAGCCCCTCCCTAATCAGTCTATACACTCTGTCGTCCTCTCTATTTGATACTTTTGCGAACCTAAAAACATTTGCCTCAAGAATTTCATTAAGATGATATTCAATTTTATTTCTTACAATAGCCATTTTCTGAGCTTCAGTGAGGTCGCTTGCAAGATCGTTTTTCTCAACATACAATCTTTTAAATAGACTTATGATATCTTTGATATTATCATCCATATTAACTTCATACTTGTCAAACTTCAAACTTTCATAAAGTTCTCCGTCTGGCACGTCTAACAATTTTTTTGAAATAATCATAAACTGAATACAAGGGTTATGTTCTCTTCCTCTTGCGATAGAGCTGACAGCAGCAACACCTCCCCTATACTCGGACTTTGATGGTGGATTGTTAAGAATAATATATCCCTGATCTTTCTTTTCAATGTTTTTCATTTCAAGGAAAATACTTTGGTCATTTGTGGATATCTTTCCCACATAGGGATAACCTTGATCCTTGTAGGCTTCCAAAAGTTCTTCCGTGCTACTGACATGATTGCACTTTTCTAAGAGTTTTGTTGCCTTGGATCTATCCTCAAAAACAGCGGCACGTGTCACAACCTGCCCCAAAATTCCCTCTTTATATATACTGAGGACGCCATAATTCAAAGTATTTTTCAAATTACTGTGCACTTCGCCTTTGTAGGAATCATTATTATAATAATACATGATATAGTTTCCTAAAAATCTGTCATAGGACACTTCTTCGCCTACTCCATAGTCTGAAAACAAGAACTCATTGACATCAATTCCAAAGGCGTTCTTTAGTGCAACTAAAAACTGAATGGAAGGCTCGCTTGCCTTGGAAATATAGTTATTTACGCTAGATTGAGAGAACCCAGTCTTTTGCGCAATATATTTCTGAGTGTACTTTTCTGCAAGCTTCTTTAAATTTTCTTGAAACATACTTTTCATAATTCACCTCGTCCTTTCTAACCTTTTATATCACTAATTTTAATATTAAATAGATAAAAAGTCAATCTATTTTAGTCTTTTTCATACTTTTAATTCATTTTTATAAATTTATGTAATCATTATTATGATATTTCATCTATTATTGTAATAACATTTATTATTTTAACAAAAAAAACACGGCTGCCCGTGTTTTTAATTTTTCTTATCCGACTTTGATTTAATCTGAAAAACAACAATTGACACACTAAATATCATTAGCATGTATAAAACTATTGTCATAATTGGAAGCCAAATGCCAGA
Source organism: uncultured Clostridia bacterium (assembly GCA_937907645.1). Classification (GTDB taxonomy): domain Bacteria; phylum Bacillota; class Clostridia; order Christensenellales; family UBA1242; genus Caccovivens. Next base: position 38,540 of record CALCWV010000033.1, on the reverse strand, counting down.
TGTGTTGTTAGAAATAATCATCTTTGGCAGCCTTATTCCTGGGGCAAAAGGAAGAATGTCGCAAATAACTGTAAATGCGTTGTTCATCGTCTCCATTGGAAAGAACATTCCTCCAAGAAAAACCGCTAAGTTGATTATAAGCGAGCACATGCCCCCGACCGCTTTTTCATTGAAAAGTGAGCCAAGTAAAATTCCAAATCCGATAAATAGTAGCATTGATGGGATTAAACTTAAAATTGCAAGCAAAATATTCCACTGAACAGTGAGTCCAAAGCATAGAGATGTGCAAAAAATTAAGATAACTTGCACAAAAGCTAGCGGAAGAATCGCAAGTACATATCCAAATAGCATTTCATATGACCTAATTGGGCTGACATTTAGCCTTGACTGAAAGGATGAATTTCTATCCTTTGAAATTAGCATTGCTGTAAATAACATTAAAAATGTAAAACTAAACACGCACATGCTTCCAAACATATTCTCAATCTTAAATTGAGGGGTAACAGAGATGTCTGGAACAGTGCTGTTTATGATGAGTAGCATTATAACCATAAGGACAACAGGAAAAGCAAAGCAGAAAACAAGACTCAGAGGATCTCTCAAGATCTCTTTTAAATTTCTCTTTGCAAAAGCTAAACTCCTCATAGTGCACCTCCCTCAGCAATCTTTATGAAGGCGTCCTCGAATTTACTTTCTCCCGCTTGTTTTTTAAGCTGTTTTGCTGTTCCAAGAGCAACAAGCCTTCCCTTGACCATGATGCCAATTCTGTCAGCAAGATTTTCTGCCTCTTCCATATAGTGAGTTGTGAGTATTATCGTGATTGATTTTTTAAGTTCCTTTATAACATTCCAAAGCTCCTTTCTTGCAATAACGTCAAGCCCCAAAGTAGGCTCGTCGAGAAAGAGAATTTTTGGGGTACTGACAAGCGCCATGGCAATGCTAAGTCTTCTTTGCATCCCACCAGAAAGCAGTTTCGCTCTTTTCTTCGCAACTTCTTCAAGATTGAATTTTTCTATAAGGCTTTCTGCCTTCCCCTTTATAACCTGCTTGTCTTTGTAATAAAGACTTGCAATAAATTCTAAGTTTTCTCTAACTGAAAGATTGCCCGCAACAGCAGTTTCTTGTGGAGAAATGTTGATTATTTCCTTTATCTTTGCAGAGTCTTTTGTAAGAGAAAGTCCCATAATTTGAGCATCCCCTGAACTTGGCTTACTTAAACAAGAAAGCATTCGAATAAGTGTTGTCTTCCCTGCACCATTTATTCCTAAAAGACCAAAAATCTCCCCTTCTTTTATTTTTAAACTCACGTGATCGACCGCACAGAGCCCCTTAAAATTCTTTGTTATCTCTTCTATAACAATAGCCTCTTTCATTTCTGTCCCCCAATGATCGCATCAAAAAGCTGAGCAAAGTCTTCTTTTTTAACAATTGCAATGCCCTTAGACTTATCCCCAAGGAGTAAAATTGTGTCTCCCGGCTTAAATCCAAAAACTTCTCTTGCCTCTGCAGGAATGACAAACTGCCCCTTTGTTCCTATCTTCGCAGCCCAAACATATTGCTCTCTATCGTTTTTCATAGCACCTCCATTTTATCTAACTTTAATAACACATAGATTTTAAAAATGGTTTTAATATTTCTTTAAACCCCTAATATTAAAGTATGTTTTGTTATACAAATCATACCACTCTTTGCATATAAAGTCAAATATTTATTGCATAGAATAAAGAATTTTAAGCGAGGAAAAGTCTATATTTCTAACTTATAGGGATAAAAATAGAGATAAAAAAAGACTCTGCAACTGGCAAAGTCCTTTTTTTATATTTTATTATATGTTAACTAAAACAGTATCAACTTCGAGAAGGTTAACTCCTGCAAGTGATGTCGTTACGTATAAGTTTTCAATATTGTTAATTGAATAATTTGAAGAACCGAAAGTACTAAGGTCAACTCTGAATGAGTAGTTTCCATCAGTAAATTCAAAGTAGCTATCTGAGTCGCTGAGAGTGGCTTTTACTTTATTGTACTCTGCTATAATGTCAATAACTTTCTCTAGGTTTCCATTTTTCTTGATAACAACTTGTGTTTTTGTTGCACCACTGAAATCACATGGTTGGCCAAATCTCAATGTTATATCTTCTTCTGATCTATGAATATAACGAAGATCGCCTTCACCTTTGTAAGTATAAGATGTTGGAAGAGTTCCAATTTGGACAACTTCACCTATTGCTCCTGGGTTTATTCCATAATTAGCCGTGTTTCTTGCAAGAATAGCTGTAAAATTTTCTTTTGGGAAAGACACCCCAATTAAACTAAAATCATAACATTCAGCTTTTGGTGAGAAAAATTCTAATAGAGACTCTTTACTGCAAAAGTGTGATGGGAGAACATTTTTGTTAATCCAACCTTGAAATTCTTTCGTTGTTTCATCGTAATAGCAAATTGCAGGCACACCATTATTTAAAGCCTCTGTTGCTGCTTCTACGCTTTCAGCTCTTGTAAGTACAAGATCATTAAGTTTGTATGTTGCATTTGTGAAATCAACATTGTATGTGTCTCTAAGGTTTGAAAGACCTGATGTTTTAAATGTTCTAATTTGATCTACTGGATATTTCTCAGTAATAGATGATGAGCTTCCTGTGTCATCTGTCGCAAAGCTTGTAAGTCCGTCTTGTGAAGTAAGTGAAAATGAAGCTGGTTTAACTGAAGATGGATCAATAACAACGATTGTGTTATCTTCGAGAGTTACTTTCATTCTTTCTCTATGGCAAAGCTCAGCGGCGCTTAGCGATTTATTTGTGAAGTCATTGCCCATTCCGTTATTACTTGAATTAAGTTCATTTCCCAAATATCCTGTAAATTCTCCGCCTGCAGAGAAATTGTCTGCGATATTATACGATCTTAAAGCTGGGGATGTAAAATATCCTGCTGCTATTTCATTGTATGCAGGGATTCCTGCGTATTCATAGTTGTATGTTTCATATTGTCTTAAAATTGTGCTTTCGTCAGCTGGCTTTACTGTACCTTCGCTATTTGATGTTACGTACCATGTTTCCACTTTTGTCTGATAAAGATCAGCAAGTTTGAGTGTGAACATATATGGGGCTTTATATTCTACTGTAGCTCCAGTCTCGTCTTCCCCGCTAAAGATTACATTATCTGAATCTTGGAAAAACTCTGTGAAAACAGTCCCATTGTTATTTGTTTTGCTATCAATTTTAGCGTTCTTTGCCCTCCAGTATGCGAGATCACTGTCACTCATTTTTAATCTTAAGTTTGAAGCAAAATTCATAGCTTTTATAGTATACTCATACTGATCGCTATCCGATTCAAATTTTCTTCTATCATTTTCTTCGATAAGCGTGCTTGCGTCTAGAATAAATCCAACTTTTATAAATTTATCCTCAACATTGCTTATTTTGATTGATGATTTATCCGATAACCCATCAATGCGAAGTGTTCCCAACATTTCGCCAGCGTTATTTATTTTTTGAAAACGGTCTCCTGCTGGTTCGCCGTTGATCGTTATAACCATATTATCATAGTTATAAACATCTTTATATCCATAAACCCTAAGGGACTTGTGCCCCCCGTCTGCACGAATTGTATCGCTTGAGTACTCCTTGTTAGCTTCAACGCCAACAGAAATACTAGCTGGATCATAATCAACAGTGAAATTAAACTTTGCCTCTTTTCTTCCACATCCTGTAAAGGCTACTAGACCAGAGGCTACTAAGCATAATCCTAAGCCAATTCCTAAAATTTTCTTTTTCAAAATGTTTACCCCCCTTAAATTATATTTTTATTATAACATAAATTCTTGCTCTTCGTAAATGTTTTTTATAAGGTTTTTTAACTTTTTTTATTTCACTTCGACATCGTTCGTAAAAAAAATCCCACCCTAATATATACTCATTAACTCAACTTTTTGTTTAAATCCAAAATAAAATGTTAAAAAACAGAGAGGAGGATAAACATGAATTTAAAAGAAAGTAAAACATATAATAATTTGGCAAAGTCTTATGCTGGAGAATGCCAAGCTCACATCCGCTACAAGTTTATTGAGTATGGGGCAAGAACTCAGGGATATTCCTGCCTTGCTGAGATTGTAGATAAGGTTGTTTATAACGAATTCAATCACGCAAGGATGTTCTACACCTTCATTCAAAAAGCTGATGACAAAACAATTAACAACATCGACATCTCTTCTGGCTATCCATTCAAGGAAAAATGGGATCTACTTGAAAACTTAAAGCTCGCAGCTGAGGATGAAAAACTGGAAGAGCAAAATATCTATCCAGAATATGCAAAAGTTGCAAGAGAGGAAGGGTTTGAAGATATTGCGCTCCTATATGAAAACATAATCCAAGTGGAATCTTGCCACAGAAAACTTTTCACTGATCTATATAATCAGCTCAAAAACGGAACACTCTACAAAAAGCCAAAGCCAGTTAAATGGAAATGTGCAGATTGCGGATATGAAGCGACTTCCAAAGAAGCATGGAAAAAATGTCCTCTCTGTGAGTCTGCTCAAGGCCGAGTTATGTTAAAGCTCAATGATGAGAATTAACTTAGGTAGTAATTTGAAGTTCTTGACAAATTTTCTGAATAAGCATTCTTACTAGATATACTAAAAATGTGTTAGTATTTTTTGTGAGTTATAAATTAATTCTAACGAAGAAGAACACTTGAAAGGTAAAATCTCTTTTTATGCTACAATTTAAAATGGAAATTTTCTACAAAAAAAGCTATCTCGAACGATAGCCTTTTTTATTAATTTTATATTCTTATTTAATTAATCCGCTAATATCACTGATGCTTCCAGCTTTGTATCCATTGAAGTCAGGATGAATAACATTTCCTTCTGAGTCTCCCCAATATGCTGAGATAGTAACACTCATTCTTCCTGTCATCGAAATTGATCCTGAGGTTGCTCCTGATCCAGCTGAGGTTGAATAATCTCCTTCAATTCTAAGTTCTTTAATCATATATCCATTTGAAACTTCAGGATTATTTGCATATCTTGCGTCAACGTTTACATAAGCAACAATGTTTGTCATTTCTCCAAAAGCAACTGAATTGTCGAAAACAACTTTGAATCCAATGTCATTTCCATTTTCACTGATTTGGAAAGTTGCAAGGTCTTGATATTTTTTTATAAAGTCCATAATAGCATCTTGGTCATAAGCGGCATCCATTTCGCCGACATTTGTCATTGCATAGTCAGCTGTAATTCCCTCGACCATAATTTTCTGTTCAGCAATCTCTGTTTTTGTATAGCCAGTTTCAATTGTTGTTGGATATGTATGAGCATATAAATTTCCGTCAACTACATATGATTCCATTGTAACATCTGCCTTAACACCTACAAGGTCAAGGTTCATTTTTGTTTTCATTCCAAGCTGATTATCTTCTTTTTTCCCGCCTAGTCTTATAGCCGCATTTGAAAGCAAGTTAAGAGAATATTTTGTTTGATATCCTTCTGGACCTGCATATCCTTCTGCATTTGCTTCTACAGTTAAACGATATCCTCCCGCATTCCATGTTATGTATGAATCCCCTGTTGTTTTCTCATTGAACTCTGCTGCAGTTGAAGCTGTGTAGCTCTTGTTTGTGCTACAAACAGCTTTTTGGTCAAGATCGCTGCCTCCTCCACATGCTGTGAAAGCAAACACAGCTGGAACAGCTAAGAGTCCCAATCCCAAAACTTTTAAGGTTGTTTTTGTTTTTGTTGTCATTTTTCCCTCCTTATCTTTTTGACAGTATAATTTTAGCTGAAATTTTTAAAAATGTCAAAAAAATTGCCTTTCAAATTGATATATATATAAATTTAGCTTTGTGCTAAAAATTTCGACAAATATTTGATAAGAAAAAACTGACGCACAAGCGTCAGTCTTTTTATTAAAAATTAAAATTCTTTGTGTTTTCTGGAACAGGTTCAACAATTACACTCTTGTCCCCTTTGCATTTGATTGCAAATTCGCCTTTAGCTCTCAAGTATTCAACTTGATTTTTAACATATGTGATCTGAGACTTTCCAGTACGCTGAACGCCGTTTTCATCTATATATGAATATACAATTCTTCTAAAAACTGTAAGTCCGATAGTGAAAGAATGTCTAATTCCTACAAAAGTTTTTCTTTGAATGCTTGAGAATTTAGAGTCCACAAATCTTGCTGTTGTGATGAAAGCAGTCTCGTCTTTTAATAAAGATCTATATTCTTTCATTTTCTTATGTCTATGAATTGCATAAGGAAGAATTGCAAATCCAATAACATAGAAAACTCCTGCAACAATCAAGAAAATCATATTTTGATTAAGTGTAAAATACATTACTGTGAACACAACACCTACAGCCATAAAAAGTGACATTAAAAAGTATAGTGCCGCTGGCTTATTATTCATGTCAACTGGGGTTCCTGTTAATTTTCCCATTTTTTACCTCCAATTATTCTTTGTAAAGTTTTTTCTTCTCCTAAAATTGACATCAGTTCGTAGAGATCTGGTGAATTTTTCTTTCCTGTGAGTGCAAGTCTAATAAATTCACAAGCTTTCGCTGTATTTCCCTTATATGCTTCAGGGTTAGCTTTATATAACTTATTGTCAACAGCGTAGCCCAATTTTTCAGCAACTTCTTTTACGTTTGCGAACCATTCGTCCTTGCTAGCAGGGAATTTGAATTGTTTTGCATAAGCACTCATAAACTCTTCATATTTTTCTCTGTCTTCGTCAGCAAGTTCTTCAAGCTGTGGTTCTCTAAACATATAATAGAAATATTCCTTAATCATGCTCCACTTGTAAATATCCTTCCTTGGCTTTGGATTATCTCTGTCAATATTGAACACTTTCGTGGAATATGCTTTGTTTTTGAGTAAAAATTCAGCAAAATCTTTGTCGTTTTCTTTTGCCCATTCAAGAACGCGTACGTAGACCTCTTCTGCTGTCATTCTTGAGATTATCGTCTTAGAAATATCATTCAATTTAACAAGATCGAAGATTGGAGCTGCCGTTGTGATATCGTTGATTCCAAATTTAAACTCTCTCCAAGACTTTTCCGGGTTTTGACCTCTCCAAATTTCAAAGCCTGAATTGATGAGGTTGAGTAAGTATTCTATAACAGTTTCCGTTGGGTAACCCTCTTTCTCATAGAATCTCATATCTGCTTCAGGGTCATAACGTTTTGAGATTTTCCTCTTGTTTCCATTATCTCCTATTTTCCAAATGAGTGGATTGTGACAATATTTTGGTCTTTCGAATCCAAGTTTATCAATGATCTCAAGGTGCACTGGAGTTGAAGCAATATATTCCTCTCCGCGAACAACAATCGTGACACCCATAAGCATATCATCGATGATATGTGCGAATGTGTATGGCGCAAGTCCGTCGCTTTTCAAAAGTACAACGTCTTTGGCGTTAGCTTGAGCTTCAATTTCACCCTTGATAAGGTCAACGAACTTGATTCTCTCTTTTCCAGTTCCGTCTGTCTTTAGTCTAATTGCAAACTTCTTGCCAGCTTTGAGATTTTTCTCAACATCTTCTAGATTCAAGTTTCTGCACTCGTCATATTCAGTGTTATCTGTATCAATAAACTTTGTTTCTCTTTCTTTTAAAATTTCTGCTTTGCCGCCTTTAGATTCACAGAAGCAAGGATATGCTTTACCTTCAGCGACTAACTTCTTTGCAAAAATTTTGTAGAAGTTTGGTCTTTTGCTCTGGATATATGGGCCATAGCTTCCCTTTGTTTCGCCGTTTGGTTTTTCATATTCGTCAGGCTCAAGACCATAGACATGAAGATTGTTGAATATAATCTCCATTGCTCCTTCAACTTGACGTTCTTGGTCTGTGTCCTCAGTTCTTACAATAAATATTCCCTGACTGTTTTTTGCTAAGCAATATGAAATGAAAGCTTGGAAGAAGTTTCCGATATGCATATATCCCGTTGGGCTTGGAGCATATCTTGTAACTTGCTGTCCCTCTTTCAAATCTCTTTTTGGATATCTTTTGAGTACATCGCCTGCAGACTCAATATTTGGAAATAAGAGTTCTGCCAATTTTTTATAATCCATTTTATTTTCCTCTTATAATGTTGATGTGTAATAGTTGACCCATGATGTGAGCAAATCATTATAGTATGATTGTATCTTTTCAAAGTTCAACTTTTCATCTTTATTCATTTTCCAGTTAACAAAGAATCTAATGTTTGTTAAGTTGAGTTTGTTTAATGTTTCTCTGTTTAAATTTTTGTTAACTTCATAAGTTTCACGTGCTGCGTTAAATGCGTTTATATCTTCTGTAGACAATTTCTTTTGAATGCTTGCACTTTGATGAACAGCTGCAGATTTCATAAATTCAATGTAATTGTTGACCCATCTCATTGTGTCCTTAATCTCAGAGCTGTTTCCAACTAATGCATATTCCTCGTCTGTGTAAGCTTTTGAGTTCATCTTTTCAATGTTAAATGTGTAGTATTCATCAAGAGTTTCTAAAGCCATTTTTTCATATAAAGATTTCTCTGAATTTGTCTTTACAGATATTCCTGCTGTCGCGCCCCAAATATATCCGTTTTCATCCTTGTATGAATATTCTACTGTAATCCCATTGTCACTCAAAACATCAACTACAGTGTTTTTAGCAAGCATAAGATCTTTAAATTTGAGAACCGTTCTCTCTTTGATCCAATATGTTTCTGGATCTGTCTCTGTAGCTGGAACAACAGCTATCTTTGAAACATCGACAGTTCCTTCCCATCTATATCCGTGAGAATCCTCAAGATATATAGCTTGGCTAGATCCAGATTGAACTCCAAGTTTTTTAATCTCTGTTTTTTCGTCTACTCTTTTGCCATCTAGGTCAAAGACAGCATCTTTTGCCATTGTAACTTCTTTGTTTAGTTCTATGTTGCCATTGACATATTTGCCATCAATAGCTAAATCTCTTGTCCAAAGTACCCCTTCAGCATCAACATATTGAACTTTAAAGAATTTTTCGCTTGTCTTTTCAATAATTGTGACTTTTGAGTTTCTTGTTACGTTTCTTCCAATGTATGCAGCAGCCACTTCAACATCTTCGTCTAATGCAACTGTATCACCTGCTTTTGCATCCTTGTAATCTCCGTCTTCTGAGAAATTCCAAACGATGTTGTTTTTATCTGTGTATGAGAAGTTATATGTCTTTGTGTTTTCTCCATCGATGGATAAAATGTTTAATTTTGTTCCCTTGTTCACTGTAATCTTTTGCAAACTAACTGACTGCAATGAACTTAGCTGTGTTCTATTTTGTTCTTTGTAACTAACCATTGGGCATAAATCTTCAACAGCACTATACACATCTCTTGCAAGATTTATCGTTGTTCTAACATATCCCTCATAGTCTTTCATGTAGTTATACAATGCGTTTTCTGCTAAGTCTGAAGATAGTGAAGCTATGTTTGCCCAGTAAGAATTTGTTCTTTCAATCACAAGCTCATAGTCTTTAGTTACCTGTGTGAAATTATCTAAGCTTGAAATCAAGCTTGAAACAGCTGATGAAGCTTTATTTAAATTTTCATAGTTGTTTTTGATAATTGAATTTCCTCTTAAAATTGCGTTGAACGCATATCCGAATGGGATATCATAGTTCATTCCAATTCTTTCATATAAAGTATGATTTGTTTTTTGTTTAATGAAAAGCGTTGAGTCGTTTGAGTCAAGGCTTGTACCTGTTACAACTTCTGTTTGATCCTTGACTTTTAGTTCCATTGTACTATAGTACTTTGGCGCATAGAAAGAATACTCTTCCCCTTTAATCTTATATGTTTTCTTTGTGAAATAACTACTTTTTTGAACAGCTGCAATGCTTGTATCAAATTTTTCTGAAAGTGATTTTGTATCTGCATCATTTCCACATGCCGTCATAAATGCGAGTGATCCGCCTAAAACAGACATAAGTCCGAGTGCTACGAATATTCTCTTTTTCATTTACACACCTCCATGCAAGAAATTAACTGCCGCTTTTACATACTCCTCTTGAGCTGCACTGAGAGAAGCACTTTTATATTCGAAATTATTACTAATTAAGAAGTAAAAATTAACTTTTCCTTCAGTCTTCTCTTCAAGCTCACTTACTGTTTTAGCGCCTTCTCTTATAGTTTTATCTATGTAATAATTTGAAATTAAATTTGTTTTGTCTTGATAGTAAGATCTAACAAAACTTTTCATGTTTCCGCTAAGCGTATTTGCTGCGCCAGCATCTTTAAATCCTTTGTCGTTATACAGCTTGTCGCTTATAACTTTCAAGTATTCTGTTGTGCCCTTTAAGACGTTTCTTAGTTTTTGATTCCCATAAACCCCGTGTAGTTCTTTGTTGCAAATATTTTCAATTGCTGAAGATGCATTAATATAGTCTTGAATTGCTGATTGAGCATAATCTCTAATAGATTCCCATGAAGCACAAACAACTGTGAAGTTTGCCATTTCGTCTTCGTGCTCTATTAGATAATCCCCCATTCTCTGAGAGTTAGTTCTTCCGCTGTCTAATGCGCTGCCAACCTCCTTTGCTTCCTTTCTTGAAATCTTCGAGTTTAAGATTCCTTCAAAGTTATGTGAATAAAAGCTTGAAACGATCGACATTGATTCAACCACGTTCTTGTATGTAATCATTTCATTAACATAATCTGTTTTCCCACGATTTATAAAATCATCCACATATTTGTTTTCAAATTTTAAGAAAGCTTGATTTTGCTTGTATGCAGAATTATTGCTATCTGCTTCATTCATACTCTGATTGTAACCAGTAAATGAATTTGCAACGTCAGTCGCCTTCGCTGGCCAATATGTTACAGCCAAAACAACGGCAGCAACTATCACGCACAAAACTGCGAAGATAATTATTAAAGCCTTTGCATTAAACTTTCTTTTTCTTGCTTTATCCTTTGCCATTATCCCTCCTTATTTATCTTCATCGAAAAGGTCGACAGCTTCAATTTCGCTCAAAGCGACCTCTTCAGGAATGTCATCTTTTCTTTCCTGTCGATCTTCAATTTTAACTTTATCAGAATAGTTGACGAATGTTGTGTATTCTCCAACCCAACGTAGGTTAACTGATCCTATTTGACCATTTCTGTGTTTTGCTAGAATAAGCTCAACTTTTCCTGGATCATCCTGAGCTGGAATATCATTGTATTTCTCAGGATTGTGCAAGAACATTACAATATCTGCATCTTGCTCGATAGCTCCAGAATCTCTAAGGTCTGAAAGTTGAGGCCTGTGGCCATCACGCTTTTCGATATCACGAGATAACTGTGAAAGCACAATGATTGGAACGTTCAATTCTTTTGCAGCGATCTTAAGGTTTCTTGAAATAGCAGAAACTTCATTCTGTCTGCCCTCTTTGCTGCTGTTCCCTTCACCTTTCATAAGTTGCAAGTAGTCGACCATAACAACATCAAGATTTCCCTCTTTCGCTTTAAGTCTTCTACACTTTGAAAGAAGTGTTGCTGGAGTTGTCATGCTTGAGTCATCAATGAAGAGTTTTGTGTTTTCAAGTTGCTTTGTAGCCGCCCAAATTCTCTTCCATTCCTCCGCCTGCATTTTTCCATTCAAAGCTTTTTGCATTGGAACTTTTGCAATTGAGCAAAGAGCTCTTTGTGCAAGCTGTGTCTTTGGCATTTCAAGAGAAAAAACTGCACATGTTTTTCCTGCTCTTGCGATGTTAGTTATAATATTCATAGCGAAGGACGTCTTTCCTACAGATGGTCTTGCGGCGAGCAAGATCAAATCGCTCTTTTGAAGGCCATTTGTAATTGCATCCAAATCTCTAAATCCTGTTGGAACACCTCTTATAGCGGATGGATCTTTTGCTATCTTGTCAAACTTGTCAACAACTTCTTTTAGCGCTCCATTAGGTCTTCCGATGTGTTCTAATGATGAACTTTCTTCGTTTTCGGAAATTCCAAAAACTTCTGATTCAGCGAAGTTCAAAACATCTTCCTTGCTCTCGTTTGTGTAAGCTTTTTCAATGATGTTTTGTCCGCTCTTTATAAGCATTCTGCGAATTGAGTTTGTCTTTACAATATCGCAGTGATATTGATAGTTGACAGCGGAAGGAACGACGTTTGAAAGGAATGTTATGTAATCAACTCCGCCTACAGCTTCAAGTTTCTTTGATCTTTCAAGCTCTTCAGTCAGTGTAACAAAATCAATAGGTGTGTTTTTGTTAAAGATTTTGACCATAGCATCAAAAATGCTCTTGTGAGCTTCCGAATAAAAGTCGTCGGGTCTCAGCATAGTCATAATTTCTGTTTGACACATATTGTCGATAATAACAGAGCCTAGAACTGCTTGTTCTGCTTCAAGACTATGTGGCATTATTTTAAAATCCGGCATATTTCCTCCCTAATCCGCAAAAGGATCTTTCTCTTTCAAAGCTTGATCCCTCTTTTCTTCTTTCTTTTTATCAATTTTAGCACATACAACCAAAAATATCAAGTAAAATACGCTAGCGCCAAGAACGATGATCATCCCGTTCAGCCATTGTGGAACGCTAGTATATAAAACAAGAAGGGTGCTAACAATTAAAGCGACGACGGCGTAGCAGCCGATAAAAATGCCCGCTCGTTTCATCTTTCTGTTAAATTCTCTCTTCTCGCTTTTCATTTCACCCTCCTTGAATTAAATCTCACCACGTAAGATTTTGCCTTTTTCTCTTAATCTCATTGTGTGATCAAGGATAATCTTTCTAATTCTAATACTCTTTGGAGTTACTTCCAAAAGTTCATCGTCTGCCAAGAATTCAATAGCATCTTCCAAGCTCATAAGCTTTGGAGGCGTAAGTCTAAGTGCCTCGTCAGCGCCTGATGATCTACAGTTAGATAAGTGTTTCTTCTTGCAAACGTTAACTACAATATCTCCCCCTTTTGGGTTCTCCCCAACAACCATTCCTGCATAAACTGGAATACCTGGTCCAATAAATAGAGTTCCTCTCTCCTGTGCATTGAAAAGTCCATAGACAATGGCATCCCCAGTTTCGTGAGCGATAAGTGATCCGCACTCTCTTCTGTTGATTTCGCCCTTGTATGGCTCATAATCTTCAAACATAGTGTTGATAATTCCTTCACCTTTTGTGTCAGTGAGGAGCTCGGACTTAAATCCAAAAAGGCCTCTTGAAGGAATTAAGAATTCCATTTTCATTCTGTTTCCTTGTGGAGTCATTTGAACAAGTTCACCCTTTCTAACCCCCATTTTGTTCATAACTGTTCCAACGCAATCTTCTGGAACGTTCAAGAACAATCTATCAATAGGTTCGCATTTCTTTCCGTCAATTTCCTTAATCAAAACTTGAGGCATTGAAACTTGGAATTCATATCCATCTCTTCTCATGTTTTCAATAAGGATTGAGAGATGCATTTCTCCTCTTCCCAAAACTTTGAATGAGTCAGCACTCTTGCCGTCTTTTACAATCAATGACAAATCTTTTACAGCTTCTTTGTAAAGTCTATCTCTTAAGTGTCTTGAAGTTACAAACTTTCCTTCCTTTCCTGCAAATGGGCTATCGTTAACCATAAAGGTCATCTCAACGCTTGGCTCAGCGATCTTAACAAATTCGATAGGCTCAACTTTCCCATCTCCGCAAACCGTATCTCCAATTGTTGTGTTGTCAAGTCCTGCGATACACACAATTTCTCCGACTTTTGCACTTTCAACAGGAACTCTCTTAAGTCCTTCGAATGTGAATAGGCTAACGATCTTTGAGTTAACTTTTTTGCTTGCATCATGATAGTTGCAAACTGTTACATTTTGCCCGACTCTAATTTCTCCTCTTTCAATCTTTCCAACAGCGAGCTTTCCAACATAGTCGTTATGTTCTGCAGATGAGATTAAAACTTGAAGAGGTTCTTTTTCCTCTCCTTCTGGCGCTGGGATGTATGAAATAATAGTCTCAAAAAGAGGCTTTAAGTCTGTTCCAAGAACATCTGGATCTGTTGACGCAATTCCCTTTCTTGCAGAGCAGAAAACGAATGGGGAGTTAAGCTGCTCCTCATTTGCATCTAATTCCAAGAAAAGCTCTAATACTTCGTCGATAACTTCTTTTACACGTGCATCTGGTTTATCAATTTTGTTGACAACAACGATAACCTTGTGTCCAAGTGCAAGTGCTTTTTCCAAAACAAATCTTGTTTGTGGCATTGGACCTTCATAGGCATCAACAACTAAAAGCACTCCGTCAACCATTTTCAAAACTCTTTCAACTTCTCCGCCGAAGTCAGCATGTCCTGGTGTGTCTACAACGTTAATTTTTACATCTTTGTACATGCAAGATGCGTTTTTAGCTAAAATAGTGATTCCTCTTTCTCTTTCAAGGGCGTTTGAGTCCATTACTCTATCTTCTACAACTTGATTTTCTCTAAAAACGTTCCCTTGCTTTAACATTTCGTTAACAAGTGAGGTTTTGCCGTGGTCTACGTGGGCAATAATAGCAATATTTCTAATCTTTTCGTTTTTCATTCTTTCTTCTTTTCCTTTTATTTTTGACGTTTTAGTATACCACTAATTCGCTCAAAAAACAATAAATTTTATATAAAATATTCTAGTTATTATATATATTTTTTCTAATTGCAGAAAAATTTTTTGCTCGATTTTGGAAATTTTGTTTAATTCGGTTGTCATATTTTTCAAAATGTTCTATAATCATATTAACAAAGGAGGATTTAAAAATGGCAACAAAGAAAAGATCTGGAGACTATTTTGGTTTAGGATATATTGTTAGCGTAATCTTAGCTATCATCCCTGTAACATCATGGATCTGTGGAGCAATCACAAGATTCTCAGAAGGAAAATTCCTTGCTGGACTTCTTAGATTAATCTTTGGTTTCAACATCGTTTGGATTTTAGACTTGATCCTTATGATTGTAAACAAGAGAATTTTAAGAATCATCAATGCTTAATTATTCAAAACAAAAAAACTGCGAAATCGCAGTTTTTTTATTCTTTTTTTTCACCTTATTTTTTACTTTAAACTGTTTCAGTTTCTAATAAAATCTTTTTATTATGACAAACTTTAAATTTGTCACTCAACCTCTTCAACAACCTGTTGTTTGTCGCTCTCAACGTTCATTTTTACATTATGGTCAATTGGCACCCACTCAACTTCCTTTTTTGTAACTGCTGAGAAATAGATAGGAATGTATGACCCCATATAAATTGGCATCATAAGGCAGCAGACAAGTGCGTTTTTGAATGTGATGTTGATATGTTTTCTCTCGGCAATAAGCATAAACATTCCATAGAGAGCTAGGAACAAATATATTGAGAAGGTTGCAGCTGCAAACGCAATATACACACTTATTCTCATAGGCTCATGGTTAATTGATCCAATAATTCCCATTATCAGAGTGAAGAGGCTATATCCCACTGCAGTTAGAATTAAACTCATAACTGGAAGAATGCTCATCGTGTATTCAAGCTTGCTAATCTTGTTTTTTTTGTCAAAAAGGAATCCTTTAAGAAGCTGCTTTTTATACTTTTTGTCAACCTGTCCATATCCCTTGACCCAGCGCATTCTCTGATTCCAAGAAACTTTTAATTTTGTTGGCTGCTCATCATAGAATTCCGCATATTCGTTGTAAGTCGATTTCAAATCATTCACTGTTGAAAACATCGAAAGTTCATAGTCCTCAGTTAGCGCATAGAATTTCCATCCGCCAATTTTTTTAATGATTTTAAAATCGATGTAGAAGCCTGTTCCGCTTAAAATAACATTTTGATTAAATCTGGATCTGCATTTATTGTGAAATGTGTTCACCATTGAGAATGTGAGAGCGCTGCAACTTGCGACCCAGCCACCATTCCAATTTTTACTATTTCTATATCCAAGTGCTATCTCATAACCAAGGTCATATGTCTTGTTCATCTCTTTGATGTAATTTTTTGTTAAAACATTGTCAGCATCAAACACAAAAAGTGCATCATATTCTTCTTTTTTCTTAAAAATATACTGTATTGCTTCATCAAGAGCATATCCCTTACCCTTTAGGTCTAAACGCTTTCTAACAAAGATTTCAGTGTTCTTGTATTTTTTTGCAATTTCACAAGTTGGATCTTTTTCACTCTCAACAATTACATAAGTTTTTAATAAATCAGGATTATAGTCTTGATCTTTTATTGAAATTAATAAATCTTCTATCACCTTGCTTTCATTTCTTGCAGGGATTAGAATTACAAATTTATGATCTTTTTTGGCATCTGGAAATTTTTGTGATGGGAAAAGTCCAATAATATGATAAACAATTTTTTGCAATAAAAGCAAAAAACAAACACCTAACATGATGTAAAAAACGATATTTCCAATGTTAAATATATATGAATACATTTTTATTTCCTTTGATCGCATTTTATCATTTTTATTATGTAAAATCAAGAGAAAAATATTCTTTTCCTACTTATCCAAATATTTTTTCGACAAATTTTCTTTAACTTCCTGTCTAACTCTACCTATCACAAATGCTCCATCTTTGACATCCTTATCAATGGTTGTTCCCGCACAAATGTACGCTTTTTTTCCGATTTTTACTGGGGCAATAATATTACAATTACTGCCGATAAACGCTTCATCATCGACATAACTTCGCTGTTTAATCTTTCCATTATAATTAACAAATACAACTCCGCATCCAATATTCACTTTTTTGCCAATATAACTATCGCCAACATAAGCCAAATGATTCGCTTTGACACCTTCATCTAAATAGCTATTTTTTATCTCAACAAATGAGCCAATTTTTACATTTTTTCCTGTTTCTGAATTAGGTCTAATATGTGAAAAAGGGCCAATATGATTGTTTTTTCCAATTATTGAATCAGAAATTACACTGTGTTTTATTATGCTATCTTCCCCAATTTCTGAATCGGTTATTTCACTGCTAGGATAGATTATTGCGCCATTTTTTATCACGCTTTTCCCAAGTATGTAAACATCGTCATATATTTTTACATTGTCGCCTATGACAACGCTATTTTCAATTACACTTTTTTTTGAAATTTTACAATTTCTTCCTTTCTTCATATGTCCCCCTAAACAATATCTTTTATGTCACGAAGTTTTGTTGTGTTAAAACATTGACTTTATTCGCCCTTTTTTTTATAATGAAAGGGAAAAAGGAGAAAAAAATGGAAATCGCAAAAAATAAAACGACGCTAACAAAGAAAATGTTGTTCGCTTTTCAAAACAAAGAAATATTTAAAAGGTCTTGGGTTATTATAATCTGCGCTTTGGCTCTTATCGTAGTTTCATTCAGAGTAGTTGACGGAAAATTAGTTTTAAACAGCATTCCTTTCTTAGTGATTGGATGCCTAGCTTATCCGCTATATATCGGAATCCTTGAACTAGTTTTTATAAAGCAAAATAAAACTTTTGTTCCAGTTACAATTGAATACACCTTCCAAACAGACTCAATTAAACTTGACGGAACTAGTGCATATGGAAGGGAAACTTCTGAACTCTTCTACTCAAAGTTAGATAAGATCGTTTTCACAAAGAAATACATCTATCTCTACATCAACAAAACAAGCGCACTTTTAGTTGACAATTCAAGCTTCTCATCTGGTTCTTCAGAAAAAGTAAGAGCACTTCTTGAGTATTCATATGCCGAAAAAGTTAAAGGTTTCAAAAGAAAGGAAAAAAAGGTGGAAGAAGTGAAAGTGGAAGAGCCAAAAACTGAAACACCTGAAAAAGAAATTAAAGTTGAAGAAGTAAAAGATCAAGCTTCTGAAAACGTGATTGAAGAAAAAGAATCAAATAATAAAGAATAAAAACAACTTAAAAAAATATGGAAAATGTTAAAAATCCATATTTTTTTATTAAAAACATCGCAAATTCAAGAATATGCTTCATTTTTGATTTTTGCGATGTATTTTTTTTATTAAATTTTCTTAAGTTTTGTGTCCTTAAGTCCAACTGTTCTATTGAACACTAAGTGCCCATCAGTTGTGTCCTTATCCAAACAATAGTATCCATTTCTCATGAACTGATATCTATCGTCGTGATTAAATTCAACGTCTGATTCAACATAGCAGTTTGTCAAAACTTGTTTTGAGTTTGGATTGATTTTGTATTCATCTCTAACAGCTCTTTCGCTTGTTGATCCTTCGTCTTCTTCGTCAAGAAGATTCTCAAAATGTCTAACTTCACACTTTGTTGCATATTTTTCGTTAAGCCAGTGGATTGTTCCCTTAACTTTCACTTCGCAGCCTTCGCCGGACTTTGTCGTTGGGTCATATTCTGCATATACAGTCTTCACGCTACCATCTTCGTTTAGGTCATATCCCGTACACTTAACTACGTATGCTCCTTTCAATCTTACATTGTTGCCAACAAATAATCTGTGATATTTTGGTGGTGGATTAACTTCAAAATCTCCCCTTTCAATGAGAAGTTCCTTTCCAAACTTATATGTCCTATATGTTGTGTCTTCCCTTTGTGGATAATCTTCCAAAAGGATATTCTCTTCTACCTTATCATAGTTGGTGATAACAAGTTTTATAGGATCGATAACTGCCATAACACGTTTTGAAACTTCATTGAGTGTGTTTCTGATATAGAATTCTAAGTTACTTCTCTCGGCGATTGTTGTACTCTTTGAGAAGCCTGCGCCTTTGACAAATTCAATTAAGCTTTGTGGCAAAACACCTCTTCTTCTTAATCCTCTAAGTGTATAAAGTCTTGGGTCATCCCAACCTTCTACAATCCCGTCTTCAATGAGCTTTTTAATGTTTCTCTTTCCTGAAACAGCATTTTTGATAAGAAGGTTTGAATATTCAACCTGTCTTGGTCTGTTCTTGAGTCCACTGTTTTCAACAACCCAGTTGTAAAGTGGTCTGTGGTCCTCAAATTCCAATCCGCAGATAGAATGGCTAACGCCTTCCAAAGCATCATCCAAAGGATGTGAGAAGTCATATGTTGGATAGATATTCCACTTTCTTCCAATTCTTTGGTGCTCCATGTATTGAATCTTGTAAATTACAGGGTCACGCATGTTGATATTAGGGCTTGCCATATCTATCTTAGCTCTAAGGCAACGTGCTCCCATTGGGAACTCCCCGTTTTTCATTCTTTCAAAAAGTTCAAGGTTTTCTTCAACGCTTCTGTTTCTATATGGGCTGTTTGTTCCCGGCTCAGTCAATGTTCCTCTTGTAGCAGAAAGCTCTTCTGGAGAGAGATCGCAAACATATGCCTTACCTTCTTTAATAAGTTTTAAAGCAATCTCATAGTTTTGTTGGAAATAGTCTGTTGCATAATAAATGTGAGCCCACTTGTATCCAAGCCACAAAACATCTTCTTGCAAAGCGTCCACAAACTCCTGTTTTTCTTTCACTGGATTTGTGTCGTCATATCTTAAGTTACAAACTCCTCCGAACTTTTCTGCAGTGCCATAATTTAGCACAATATTTCTCACGTGTCCGATGTGAAGATATCCACTTGGCTCAGGCGGATGTCTTGTTTGAACGTGGTCGCATCTTCCTTCTTCTAGGTCACTGACAATAATGTTCTCGATAAAGTTTGATGGTTCTATATTCATTGTATTCTCCTCTATGCTTGTAATTTTAGCATATATCCCCGAAAAAAACAAGCATTTTACTATTTGTATATATAAGATTTGATATGATTCCTCCCTAAATTTTGTTGGAAAATAAAAAGAAATGTGTTAAAATAAGTTAAGGAGCATTTTTATGAGAATTACACCTATTCAGACTTTGGATGATGTCAAGAGAGTGTATAAATTCTTGACAGACCGATTTACAGAAGAGAGCAGAGAAAGTTATCAGGTTCCCTTCCCACTTGCCGACACTTACAGTGGAATGATGGAACAGATTGAGAATAAGCAAAAATTGCAACTAAAAGCTGAAAAGAGAGGTCTTTTAATTGGCTTTATTGCGGCCCAAGATAAAGATAAGAACAGCCACGATGTATATATTCAATGCATTGTCGTTAGAAAGCAGTATCTCAAGAGCGGTGTTGGTGGAACACTTATGAGAAGCATGGAGTACGTTTTGAGAAAAGCAGGATACACAGTTGCAAAGATTAACGAATATGAAGGTTCAAACTTCTTCTTCATGAAATCTGGATTTACTCCATACTTGTATGTAACATGTCCAAGCGAAGAAGCTGCGAAGAATGTTAAGCATCACAAACTTAACAGAATGGACTTTGTTGAAGAATATGAAAAAGACGGCAAGTTTGTCATTAAATTTGACGTTTTGGACGAGCCTGTTCAACAGTACAAAAAATATTTCATGGATTTAGGCGATTCAATCGAAGCTAGCTATGTCTATGAAAAAATTTACTTAAAAAGTAACTCTTTTGCTTGATAATAAGGTCAAAAAATGCTATAATAACCATGTTTAGAGATAAGTCTTTGGGCAAAAAATATTAAGGAGAGAAAAATGGACGTTATTAAGAATATGAATGTTAAGCCTATGCTTGAAAGAGCTGAATTTGAAAGATTGGCTACACCAGATAAAGGTGCTACAGTAAATTTAAGAATTGGAGATGATCTCACTGTTACAGAAATCAGTGAAGACGTTGTTAAAGTTTCAGTTGCAAGAACAGTTGCTTCAAACCCAGAATGCATCTTCAAAATCTTTGTTGAAATGAGCGCTGAAGTTTTAGTTAACAGAAAAGAATATGATGATCTTGCAGACTCTAAGGAATACTTTAAGAAGAGCCCTGTTGCAAGAATGCTCACAGCTCAAATTGCTACAATCATTGCTAACTTAACAGTTAACTCAGCGATCGGACCAATGATTACTGTTCCAATGTTGCAAGCATAATAAGAATAAAAGAAAAATTTTGAAAAATAATATGAATGTGATATTGATGCTAAAATCAATATATTGTATCATTTAATAAATCAAACAACAACATATTGTAAATATTTATTATAATTGTTGTTGTTTTTTGTTGACAAAAATTCCTATAAAATGTAGAATTTTATCTAGTATAACGGAGGAAACAATGGATAAACAAAACAATCCTTGGAGAGGATTTAAAGGACAAGACTGGCAGAGCGATATTAATGTCGCAGACTTTATCGCTGCTAACTATAAAGAATATAAAGGAAACGACTCTTTCCTGGAAGGAATTTCAAATAAGACTAAGAAAGTTTGGGCTGTCTGCTCAAAACTTCTCAAAAAGGAAATGGCTGTAGGACTCTTAGATGTTGACCTCGAACATTTTTCAGGAATTAACACTTTTAAGCCAGGTTTTATTGATAAGAAAAACGAAGTTGTTTTTGGGCTTCAAACAGATAAGCCACTAAAAAGAATTGTAAATCCTTATGGCGGATATAGAATGGTCGAAAAAGCTTTGAAAGCATATAACAAATCTTTTGACGAAAAGCGATTCAACGATTTTAAGGAATTTAGAAAGACTCACAATGACGGAGTGTATGACTGCTACACTCCTGTTATGCGTGCTGCAAGAAAAAATGGACTTCTCACTGGCCTTCCTGACGCCTATGGCAGAGGAAGAATCATTGGGGACTACAGAAGAGTTGCACTCTATGGAATAGATAGACTTATTGAAGAAAAGAAGAAAGATCTTTTAAATTATGAGGACTTCAGCGAAGAAAAGCACATCCGCACTAGGGAAGAACTTAGCGAGCAGATTAAGGCTCTTGGTCTTATAAAGGACATGGCAAAAGGATATGGATTTGATATCTCTAAACCTGCTCAAAATGCAAAAGAGGCCGTTCAGTGGCTTTACTTTGGATATCTTGCTGCTGTTAAGGAAAACAACGGGGCTGCAATGAGCCTTGGAAGGACATCAACTTTCTTAGATATCTACATCGAAAGGGATTTAAAAGAAGGAAAATTAACAGAGCTTGAAGCTCAGGAGCTCATCGACCAATTTGTAATTAAGTTAAGACTTGTAAGACACTTAAGAGAGCCGGCATATGACGAGATTTTCGCGGGCGATCCAACTTGGGTCACAGAAAGTATTGCGGGAATGCTTAACGACAAAAAGAGCTTAGTCACAAAGAACTCTTTCAGAATGCTCCACACTCTTATTAACCTCGGCTCAAGTCCAGAGCCAAACCTCACAGTTTTATGGTCTGAAAACTTGCCTAAAAACTTTAAAAACTACTGCGCAAAAATTTCCATCTTGACAGACGCTATTCAATATGAGAACGACGATATTATGCGCCCAATTTATGGTAACGACTATGCAATTGCCTGCTGTGTTTCAGCCATGAAAGTTGGAAAGCAAATGCAATTCTTTGGAGCAAGATGCAATCTTGCAAAATCTCTGCTCTATGCGATTAATGGTGGGATTGATGAGCAAACTGGCGCAAAAGTTATAAATGACTGCGAGCCAATTAAATCAGATTTACTTAGCTACAAAGAAGTTAAAACAGCTTACTTTAATATGCTGAGAAAAGTCGCTAAAATTTATGTTGATACCATGAACATAATCCACTATATGCACGATAAATATGCATATGAGAGAGGACAAATGGCGCTTCATGACACTGAGCCAGAAAGACTTATGGCGTTTGGAGTTGCCGGACTATCTGTTGCCGTTGACTCACTTTCTGCTATTAAGTATGCAAAAGTTAAACCTATCAGAAATGATAAAGGAATTGCAACTGGCTTCGAAATTGACGGAGATTTCCCTAAGTATGGAAATGATGACGACAGAGTTGACAAGATAGCTGTGGAAGTTGTCAAAGAGTTCTATAAATATCTTCACGAGAACAAACTTTATAGAGATGCAAAACACACTCTTTCAATTTTGACAATAACATCAAATGTTATGTATGGAAAAAAGACGGGAGCAACTCCTGACGGAAGAGCTTGCGGAGTTCCTTTTGCTCCGGGAGCAAATCCTATGCATGGAAGAGATAGCTCAGGAGCGCTAGCTTCCTTAAACTCTGTGGCAAAAATTCCATATTGCAATGTTTGTCAGGACGGAATTTCAAACACATTCTCAATCGTTCCTTCAGCTCTTGGAAGAAGCGAGAAAGAAAGAACTGAGAATTTAGTAAACATCTTGGACGGATACTTCCACCAAGGCGCACACCACTTAAATGTAAATGTTCTAAACAGAGAACTTCTCATTGATGCTATGAACAATCCAGGAAAATATCCAAACTTAACAATCAGAGTTTCGGGATATGCTGTAAATTTCAACAGACTAAGTAGAGCTCATCAAGAGGAAGTTATAAGCAGAACATTCCATGAAAAAATCTAAATAATCGGAGAAATAATGAAAGGAAAAGTTGCAGAAATACAGACCATGGGACTTTTGGACGGGCCGGGGATTAGAACGGTCGTGTTTTTGCAGGGCTGCCCGCTAAGATGTCTCTATTGTCACAACCCAGAAATGCAAGATTCTATGCAAAAGGTAAAACAGTACACTCCAAAGCAGATTGTTGATATCTTGAAGAGATACAAAAGTTATTATAAAGACAACGGCGGGGTGACATTTTCAGGCGGAGAACCACTCATGCAAAGAGATTTCCTTTTGGAAACGCTAAAACTCTGCAAAAAAGAAGGAATTAACACCTGTCTTGACACATCTGGCTTTGGATTTAACTATGACGAAATTCTAGACTATACAGATCTCGTTATCCTAGATATAAAAGCTGTAAATCCTGAGCTTTACACTAAAATTACAAAACAAAAAGTGAAAATATCTCTCGAATTTCTAAAAACCTGCCAAAAGAAGAACAAAAAACTTTGGATTAGACAAGTTATCGTTCCGGGGATAAACGACGACGAAAAGCACGTTTTAGAGCTTAAAAACTTTATCTCAAAGCTAAAGAATGTTGAAAGGGTGGAGCTTCTTCCCTATCATTCAATGGCAAAGGACAAATATGCAAAACTTGGTCTTTCCTATCCTCTCGGAGATACGCCAGAAATGGACAAGCAAAAGTGCATGGAATTGGAAAAATTATTAAAAAATTAAATTAGATAAATAAAAAGCCAGTATATGCTGACTTTTTTGATTTTTAATCGGTCGGTATGACGGGACGGGTAAACCCGCCCGTGAATTAGATTTATTTTTAGAAAAATTCTCCAAGCAAAGCTAGTACGCATCATAATGCTCATAACAAAAAAACCAACCTTGAAAGGTTGGTCTTCAATTGGTAGCGGTAAATGGGATCGAACCGTTGACCTCACGAGTATGAATCGTGCGCTCTAGCCAGCTGAGCTATACCGCCATAACCTTTAAAGAGGGATTTATAAAGGTACAATCACAATTATACTTAAACTGAAGAATTTGTCAACATTTTTTCATGTTTTTTTCTTATTTCTTCAATTTATTTCAGAAAAAAGCAAAACAATCTATGATAAATAAAGCCCAAAAACTTGCTTATTTACTTAAAAAAATATATAATATACACATAAAGGAGATTATTATGATCATTGACGAAATCAAAAAAGCTAATATTGACGCTATGAAAAACAGAGATACTGTATCTCGCGGAATTTTCAGCGTTGTTTTAAACAAAGTTAAACTCGAAGAAATCAGAAAGAGAGAAAATGGAACTGAGCTTGTTGATGCAGACTTAGTTGCTATCCTTCAAAAAACAATTAAGGAATTAACAGAAGAGAAAGAAAATTATCTCAAAGCTAATCACAGTGATATGGCTGAGCAATCTGCAAAGCAAATAGAGATTATTTCTAAATTCCTTCCTCAGATGATGAGTAAAGAGGAAATTAAAAATATCATTTCTTCTCTTCCAGATCAATCAATCCCATTTGTTATGAAACACTTTAAAGCAAACTATGCCGGCAAGTGCGACATGAGAATGGTTCAAGAAGTTTTAAAGGGAAATTAATGAAAATTTTTGCAATTAGCGATTTACACTTATCAATCAATAACCCAAAACCTATGAATATATTTGGAGAAGTCTGGGAAGGTTATGAAGAAAAGATTTTCACTGACTGGAAAAAGAAGGTCACTGATGAAGATATCGTTCTACTTGCCGGAGATTTTTCGTGGGCAATGAAATTGGAGGACACGAAAAAGGATTTTGACCTGCTTAAAGATCTTCCGGGAAAGAAAATTATTATCCGCGGGAATCACGACTATTGGTGGAAAAGCATTTCTTCAGTGAGAGCATTCCTCCCCGCAGGGATGTACGCCATTCAAAATGACGCTTTGAAATTTGGAAATTACATAATTTGCGGGACACGTGGATGGAGCGTTCCAGAGGAAAATGCTGTTCAGACGGCTGAAGATAAAAAAATCTATGACCGCGAGGTTATTCGTTTGGAAATGACCCTTCAAACAGCAATGAAATTCAAAGAAGAGGGAGATAAAGTAATCTGCATGATGCACTATCCTCCTTGCAACTTCCACAAGCAAGACAGCGACTTCACTGCTCTTCTTGAAAAGTACAATGTTGATGCAGTTGTCTATGGGCATCTTCATGGCTACAAGAAAGTAAATTTAAGATATGTGAAAAACAATATCCCATATTATCTAACATCCTGCGATATGGTGGACAACAAGCTGATCGAGATTGACGTATAGGTTTTAAAATATTCTTAAATAAATATTAAGCTTAAATAAATAAAAATTGACAAGAATGTTATTATAGTGTAAAATAACAAGGACTAGAAACGGAGAAAATATGAAAAAATGGACTAAAGGGCTTTTGGCCGTTGCGTTCGCTGGAGCTTTCGTTTTAACAGGTTGCTCCTCAATCGAACAAGTAAAAAATGACAAGACAGAGATTTTATACAATGGAGGAAGCGTTGTCGCTGTTGGCAATTATCTTTATTATGGCAATGGCTATGCTAGTGGTGTTTCTGATTTCAGTACATCAAGTGACAGTGAATATAAGACAGCTCAAGAATATTCATATCTTGCTAGAACAAACTTAAATGGACGTACAGACAGCCAGTATAAGAATGAAAACAATGTTGACAAACTTAATGACAGAATTGCTGGATATGGCAGCTCATATATGTTTGTACTTGGAAACGATATTTATTTCGCAACACCAAACCTACACAAGACAAATGAAAACAAGTATATTTGGAATTATGTTTCCTTCTTCAAAATGGGAATTAATGGCGGAAAAGCTAATGAAATTTATACAACTGAAGCTTATGACGAGGGTTCAGCTCAAATTAGAGCTTTATCATATAATGGCAAACATTACTTAGTTATCTTTGACGGAACAAACTTAGTGAAAATTTCACTTGGAAGCGACAAGGTCGAAAAACTCACTGACTCTACTGTAACAAGTGTTGCTCTCCCAGCTGAAGGTGAAAACTGGAATGGAATGATATACTACACTACTGCAAATAGCTCTGAAGTTGGTCAAAAAGGAAATGTTGCTTACAGAGTAAACATTGAAAATTCAAATTCAGAAAAGATCTGTCAAGAAATTAACCTTACTGTTACATTCACAGGCAGAGTAAAGAACAAAGTTTTCTTCTCAAGAAAAACTGAAAGCTCTGACTTTACAGAAACATATGTTTTCGACGCTGACAGCGCAAACGGAAAATCATTCAACACTGCAAGCAAGAGATTCTACAACTTAGCTATTGATAATATCAGCGAAGTTTCAGTTGATAACACATTGTACAACGGCTACACTTTTGAAGTAACTGTTAACAGCAAAACACAGGTTATGTATTACAATCAAATGAACAACTCAACTACACTATTTGTTTCTGGAGACGCTGGCTATGCAAATACAGTTGCTAGCTATGGAACATATTTCTATTACATGACAAGTGACAAGATCATGAGAAAAACTTTTGATACAAACGAAGAGACAACTATCGTTAGTGATATGACAATCAAGAACGATGGGTTCGGATATGATTACTACTATGTAGACGGTGCAATTTCAAACTTAAACAACATATATTTCTATGCTCAAGTTCCTGTTGACGAAGACGCTGAAGAGAGCAAAGAAGAAAATGAAGAAGAAAGAAAAGAAGAAAGTGACACTAACTATTATCTCTTCAAAGTTGACGCAAATGGTGCTAAAAAACCAGCATTAGTTGGTAAAAAATAAGGATAATACTCTATTCTACATTTTTAGTCATAACTCGCATTTAATCTGCGTGTTATGATTTTTTTATTTGCGTTTTTTGTGGTATCTTAAAGATGTTCCACAAAATAAACAAAAACATAGACTTTAACAATACAAAAGATATTTTTTTGTTTTAATTTGAAATTAAATATAAGGGGGTAATCATGGAAAACTTAACTAATGGAGAAAGGATAAAATTGTACATAGCGGATAACGAAGATAAAAATACATTCGAGGAATATTTTAAAGCAAAGGACTACTTCTCTGTAGTTGGCTCATCTGCGAGTGGCGAACAAATTCTCCAAGACGTTAAGGCTCTTAGACCTGACTATCTTATCATGGAAGTTATACTTTCTGGACTAGACGGATTTACTGTATTCGAGAAGCTCAAACAGGATATGGGCAAGAATTGTCCAAAGGTTATTTTCGTATCGAACCTCAGCCATAGCGGATTTGTTTCAAAAGCTATGAAAGAGGGCGCAAGCTATTTTATGGTTAAGCCTGTTTCACCTCAGATTTTAGAGGAGCGTATTTTCGATCTTGCTTTAAACAAAGATGAAAAATCAAAGGACGGAAAGCAACTTGACGAAAAGATTTCAAACATCTTTATTTCAATTGGAATTCCAGCACATATTAAGGGCTATCAGTTCTTAAGAGAAGCTGTTAAACTCGCTGTTGAAAAACCAGAGATTATTGGGTCAATCACAAAACAGCTCTATCCAACAATTGCTGAGAGATTTGAAACAAGCTCAAGCAAAGTTGAAAGAGGTATGCGTCACGCTATCGAAGTTGCTTGGAACAGAGGAAAAATTGAAAATATCAACTCCCTCTTTGGCCTTAAAATTTACAGCAGCAATGAAAAGCCAACGAATGGCGAGCTGATTGCTCTTATTGCCGACAAAATGATAATGGAAGGATAGTAAAATATCCTTTTTTGTTTATTGGAATATCCGCAAAGTCGAAATATTTTTTTTCAAAATCTCCACCCGCAGCAAAGTTCGCTTATGCACAAGAAAATATTTCAAAGACCGCTTTTGCACGAAAACATATTCCTAAAGCAATGCTGTGCGAGGACATCTTGCTAAAAGCTACTTATTTGCGAAACATAGGACACTGTGTCGTGGATTAAAAAAAAGTAAAAACTATATAAACAAACATTTTATTTCTTTAAAATTCCTATTTTAAAATATAATCGCTATTTTGCTCTTTAAAATTTGCTTTTTTGTGATATAATGTAAAACATAAAAGAGGAAGAGATGTTAAAAGAAATTAATTTAAAAGAAGTCGGGTCAGTTGAAGCTTCAATTGCGATTACTGATATGGAAATAGATAACGCAAAGCTAGAAGGAATAACTGTACTCAAACTTCTTCACGGATATGGTTCGCACGGCTCAGGCGGGATTATATTAAAAGAAGTTAGAAAAGAGCTTTCTTATCTAAAAAAGCAGAAGAAAATAAAGGACTTTTTTAACGGAGAAAAATGGAATATCTTCGATAAAGAGGTTATTGAAATACTAAGTAGAGATAAGTCTATCGTTGGGGACTCAGACTTGAATAGAAGAAATCCTGGGATAACGATAGTTGTTTTGTGAGGAAGAAATGAAATGTAATGCATGCCCAAGAAAATGCAATGTTGACAGAAGCACTTCCCTCGGATTTTGTAACGAGGGAGAGAAAATTCGAATTGCGAAGATAATAAACAATTTTAAGTGGGAAGAACCTCCTATCAGTGGAACAAATGGCACTTGTGCCATATTTTTCTCAGGCTGCAATTTAAAATGCTCTTTTTGTCAAAATTACAAAATATCTCGTGGCAATGTCGGAAATTTATATTCGCCAGAGGAGTTTGCAGAAATTTTAAAACAAGCAGATGAAAGTGATAACGAAAGCATTGACCTTATCACTCCAACGCACTTCACAGGCCAGATTCTTGAGGCTTTTAGGATATATAAGCCAAAGAAGAGAGTCGTTTGGAATTCAAGCGGATATGAAAGTCTTGCAAGCATTGAAAAAATTGCAAAATATGTTGACATTTTTCTTCCAGATTTCAAATATTTTTCGCCCGAACTTTCTTTGCAATTCTCTAAGGCGAAGGATTATTTTGATGTCGCAAGCAGAGCCATTAAAAGAATGAGCGAGCTTAAGCCAAATAAGTTAAAGAATGGAAATCTTGTCCAAGGTGTTATCATCCGCCACCTAGTTCTTCCTTTTCACGCAAAAGACAGCTTTGAAATATTTAATTTCATAAAACAAAACATAGACGATCCCATTATTAGCGTTATGTCGCAGTTCATTCCAAATGGAGAGGATAAGGAAGGAAGAAAACTAAATATCATTGAATACAAAACAGTTCTTTCGCATATCAAAAAACTTGGGCTAACAAAGGGCTATTTCCAAGAGCTAAGTTCGGCGGACGAAAACTATATCCCCGAATTTTAAAGTTATTTATTTGACATAAAAAAACAAAAAGTGTAAACTATTGTATATATGGAGAATAATATGGAAAATTTAAGCCCAGTAGATCAAAGAAGAAAGAAAATTTTAATGATAAACAGAGTTTTTGGAATGGCAGTTTCAATCGCTATTTTTTCACTGCTACTCTGCTTTTATTTCAAAGCTATCGACGAGTGGGTTTTCTCGATTTGCACAATTATGCTTAGTGCAATAAACTTTATCACTTGCGCAACAGTAGCTAAGGTTGCCGGAAGAGATACTGTAAACACAGCGAATCTATTCTTCTCAGTAATTTTCTTTATAATCGGACTTACATTCCTTATTTATGGAATCGCAACAGGAAATCTACTTCTCCCATTCTAAAGTTATAATTAAAAAAAGGAAGACTAAAAGATCTTCTTTTTTTATGAAAATCTATTTTTATAATATACTATTTTTATAAATATGGAGTGCATGTTTCATAACGCATGTAATTCCACCTGTTTAAATATTCCATGGATTTCTTGCCCCAAACTTAAATCTTTCGGAAATAATGTTTGATGGGAAAGATTTTCTAAGCTTATTGTATTTCTCAACGCAACTATTATATTTCCCAATTGCGTTTGAAAGTTGCAACTGAATTTCATCAAGCTCTTTTGCATCCTTAACAAGTTTTTTGCTGGACTTAAGCTCCGCTTTTTTATATTCCGCCTTAATATATTTTAATGTATGTTCTGCGAGCTTTTTTTGAGCAATGGCTCTATTTATCATCCCTTCATTTGCAAGGCAATTGGCAACTTCCTTCTTTAGGGCTTTACCTTCCTTCCCTTTCTTCCCTTCTTTCTTGTCGATATAGTCAACAACGGCATTTACTTTTTCGCAATATTGTTTAATTTTGCTGTTTATAACTGGAAAATTTCTGTCGACAGCATTTTTCAAAACTACAAGTTTATTACTTACAACAATAATCCAAATTAGAATGCCTACTGAAATTACGAAGACAGCACCAACAATTATTAACCAACCCCACCATTGCATAAATTTCCTCTCCTTTTTTACATATTAACACATTTTTTACATTTTGTGAAATATTTATATATAAAAAACATCTTTTTCATAATTAATATTTGCAAGTTGCTTGGAGTTTATGTTTTTTTATGTTATCTTTAAATAAAAAAAGGAGTTTGTATGAAGCAAGTTAAGAAAGTCATTATCCCAGTTGCGGGATTAGGCTCCCGTTTTTTGCCCGCTACTAAAACTATAGCAAAGGAAATGTTCCCAATCGTGGACACACCTGCGCTTCTTCTTATTCTTGAGGAATGCTTGGATAGTGGAATCACTGAAGTATTTTTCGTTTTAAGAAAAGGAAAGGAATACATCAAGGACTTCTTTAGTCACGACAAAGAGTTTGAAGAAAAAATGATTAAGTCAAATAGAGGACATATGCTTGATAGGCTCAATCGAATCATTGATAACATGACTTTTACTTATGATTATCAAAAACCTGAGTACAATGGCACTGCAGGAGCTTGCTACATTGCAAAAGAGTGGGCTAATGGTGAGCCTTTTGCAGTTCTATATTCTGATGATTTAAATTACACTCCAAAGGGCGCTCGTCCAGTTATCGGACAGCTTATTGACGCCTACAACGAAACAGGGGCAATGATTATCGGCTGCAAAGAAGTTCTTGGAAAAGAGATTTCAGCTTATGGAGCATGTAAACTTGAAAAGAAGATAAATGATAAGCTATACAAAATTTCTGGAATTGTTGAAAAGCCAAAGTTCGGCACTGAGCCATCAAAAATAGCTGGGCTTGCAAGATACATTATGCCTGCAGACACTTTCAAATATATTGAAGAACAAATCAAAGTTACTCCTGCCGGCAAGGAAATGAATCTCACGGATACGATGGACCTTATTATGAAAGATCAGCCTGCTTATGCCCTTATCATGGATTCTGTGCGATATGACACAGGAGATAAGCTCGGCTTCCTTATTGCAACTGTTGAATATGGTCTTAGAGATGAAAATCTCGGAGAGGATTTTAAAAATTATTTAAAGAATTTAAAATTTTAATAAATAATATTCTAAACTTGTAAATTTCACAAAAATATTTTATTTTATCGTTATAAAAATATTTATTAAAAAAATGAAAAATATTTTTATATGAGTTTTTTAAGTGCATTAAATATTTTTATAAGAATTTTTATATTAAAAAAATTAAAAAACTAGGCATATGCTTAGTTTTTTTTAATTTTGCTGTTTTTTTAAATAAATAAAATTTTTATTTTAATTTTTTAAATTTCTTTTTTTTAACTTTTCCCTTGAAACATATTTGTTATCTTCTCTCAAAAGTTCTTTTTTATAACTTTTCTCTTGAAACATATTTGTTATCTTCTCTCAAAAGTTCTTTTTCATACTTTTCTGAAAGGGAATATTCTTTGTACTCACGTTTTTCTCTAAGTAGTCTTCTTTTTTCAACGATCTCATCGTACTCTGCTCTCTTGCTTCGTACTGTTTGGTCATATATTTCAATCAAGTCCTTATTTGGCACATCCAATTCCAAAGGTCTTTTGCTTGGTGGAAGCTTCAATGTTCTCATTTCATCTAAATAATCCAAATACTTATAAAAACAATCGTCAATCAAGCCCATAGTTTTGCAATCCTCTTCAAAGAAGTCAGCTGGACATTTGCCGAGCGCAGCAAGTCCTTTTCTCTTCAATCTTGTCAAGAGCTCAAGTTCCATGTGTTCATTTCTCAAAAATAGTTTGCTGTCTGGTTTAAAGTACAATCCGTGTTCTTCCAAAGTTTTAAAAACTGCTTCACGTGATTTTTTCCCTAATTTTGGCATATAGAAGAATTCCCATTTTCCAAGATCTGCGACTTCGCCGAGAGTTGTTGGAAACTCTGTTCTCCATCCATATCCGAATCTTCTTCTAAGGCAGGATTGTATTCTAGTATTAATCACTCTTTCATCTGAAAAGACTGTGTCTGCGACAAGTTTATCTCTTTCTTTCATTCTTACTTAATTTTATCCTTTTTCAAAATTTCTTTCACTGATTTGTATATTTTATCATTGATTGTATCCACGCCTAGCATCTTTCCATTCTCCGTGCAAGGAATTACTTCCCAGTTATACTTCTCTGCAACGTATTTTCCCGCGTTATATGCATGCTCCAAGTGATCCTTGTCCTTTTCGTGGATATCTTGATGTGTTCCCGCTTTTAAATCCTTTCTATGATTAGCGAGACTCTTACTTATTTCAACAGGGACGTCAAGGAAAATGACTTTGTCAGCTCTTGGAAGCTTTAGTTTGTTAAACTCTAAATCGTCCAGCCAGTCAAGATATCTGTCTCTTTCTTCCTTGTCATCAATCTTTCCCGCTTGGTGCACCATATTTGAAGAAACATATCTATCTAAAATGATGATTCCCCCAAGTCTATAAAAATCCTTTAAACTAAACATTGTGCATAGTCTATCCACTGCAAAAAGCGCTGAAGATTGATATGCATCTATGTCTTTCGCGTTTTCTCCAAGTTCTCCATTAAGATACATCTTTACTGGAGCTGATGAAGGGCTGTCGTAATTTGGAAAGCTTCTCTCGATTACATTGTATCCCTCCGCCTTGAGTCTTTCAAATAGTTTTGTGGCCTGAGTCTTTTTTCCTGACCCGTCTGTGCCTTCTATGACTATAATTTTCCCCATTCTTCCCTCCATGCTTACATATGTATTATATCACATTTTGACTCTCTTGAAAAGGTTTTTTAGAGAAATTAATTTATTGACTTTAGCCAATTTTCTGTGATATACTTAGGACATACTTAAGGAGGAGAAATGCAGGAAGAGAAAGCTTATCTAACTAGGGTTATATCTAGCATTAATGAGCAGATTGCAAACTATGAATTAGAGATCGCAAAACAGAAGGAAGAAGGGCAGCTCTCGAAATTCCAAATCACCGATAGCTACTACGAACTTGACCAAGAGGAAATGGCTAGACACAAAGTGGACCTCGATGAGTCCGAGAAAGTTGTTGAGCTTATGCAAAAAGATAAGAGAAGACTTGAAAAGCAAGTTAATCGGCCTTACTTTGCTAGAATAGACTTTCAGTCACAAGACGAAAAGAATAAAATTTACATTGGACTTGGCGTTGTTAGAGATAAAGATGCCTCATTAGTTTATGACTGGAGAGCTCCAATTTCTTCACTCTACTACGACTACGACGTCGGCCCTGCAAGCTACTCATGTGAAGAGGGAGAAATCTCTGGAGAGATAACTCTTAAAAGACAATATGCTATTGAAAATCAGCACTTAAAATATTACATAGAGACAAAGGAAACTATCAACGACGAAATCTTGCAAGAAGTTTTGTCAAATAACACTTCTTCAAAGATGAGAGAGATTGTTTCAACGATACAAAAGGAACAAAACAAGCTCATTCGCTGTGACGAAAACAAAAACATTCTTGTTCAAGGTGTTGCCGGGTCAGGAAAGACCTCAATCGCACTTCACAGAGCAGGATATCTATTATATAAGAACAACAAGTTTACAAACAGAGATATCTTTATCCTTTCGCCTTCAAACCTTTTCTCAAACTACATATCAAACGTCTTGCCTGAACTTGGCGAAGATAATGTTATGGAAACGCCATTCTTCACTATTGCAAAGAGTGAGCTAGATAAGAAGCTACAAACAAGAGATGTGTACATCGACGATTTAGTAACACATAAGTCAAACGAAAAGCTCTATGCTTCTGCATACAAGTCATCATTCGCATTTATAGATGATCTCACGCATTTCCTTGAAAATGTTTACATGAAGACTTTCCGCCCTCAAATGCTTTCATTCTCAACACCAGACAGCAAAGAGCCCCTCTTTGTCTTTACTAAAGAGGAAATGGAAAAGCTTTACTACGAAACATACAAGAATCTCCCTATTTGCAAACGTATTTCCTACATGGCGGAATATCTCGTTGAAAGATTTAATCTAAGAAAAAAAGAGTTTCTTCCAGTGAAGGAAAGATTCCAAAAATTCTTATACAACTTCTTCCCTTCAACAGATCTTCAAACAATCCTAAATCTTTTCTACTCAGTTCACAAGATTGAGGAAAACAAGACGGACATTTACAACTATGACGACATCCCAGCAATTTTGATCATCAAGGAATATATGTTTGGGCTTAAAATCAATATCCCAACAAAATATCTAATCATCGATGAAGTGCAAGACTTCACTCCTGCACATTTCTATCTTATCAATAATCTTTGGGACTGCCCTAAGCTGCTTCTTGGGGATATAAACCAGTGCATTGAAAAAAATCTTACACCGGAATATTTAGACATGCTTTCAGAGTACCTTGGCGCAGAGAAAATTGTTTTGAACAAAACTTATCGTTCTACAAAAGAGATTTCTGAATTTTGTCAAAAGATCATTGGCCTTGAGGGCGTGCAGAATATGTGTAGATCGGGCGAAAAGCCAGATATCATAAAAACCAAGGACCAGATTGAGAGTATAAAGGAGCTTCTTCTTAAAAATGCAGGCAAATTTAAGCACATAGCAATCGTTTGCAAGTCAACAACTGAAGCAACTCAGCTTTACAATCAGCTTTCTCGCGACGTCGATATTCACATGGTCCAAGACAGCGATTCATCCTTTGACTATAAGTTCATAGTAACAACTGCAACTACTTCAAAGGGAATTGAGTTCGACTATGTAATCATTCCAAACGTTGAACAATCAAACTACAAAGACAATTTAGATAAAAATTTACTATACATTGCCGGTACTAGAGCTTTGCATAAACTTTCATTGTTATACACTGGCGAGCTTTCAAAACTAATAAAATAGGGCGAAATAACCAAATTTCACCCTTTTTTAACCCAATAATCCACCTTTAAGTTTTAAACATCAAATGTGGAAATGTGGATAACTTATCCATTTTTGCCCGTTTTATATACAAAATGTATAAAAATAAGCTGTTTTGCATAAATATTTAACTGTGGATTTGTGGATAACTTTCACACATTTAATATTTTTACCAAGTGACACGCCATTTTTCGACATATTAGTTTTATTATCATAACAAACACTGTTTTTCTCTCTTGTTACAGAATATTTTACGCTATGTATATATTCAAAATCTGTGTTTGCTTGACTTTTTTTGTATAATATCGTAGAATACATTCATCTAGAAAAAGGAGGAACTATGCAAAAACTAATTACACCTAGACGTCTACAGGGCTTTAATGAATTAGATCCTATGAGACAACTTCAATTCGACCAAATGATAACGAAAATTAAGGATGTTTTTGAGCATCATTGCTTTGTTCCCCTAGACTCCCCTGTTTTGGAGTTAAGCGAGATCTTGCTTGCTAAGTCAGGTGGAGATATTGACAAAGAGATCTACAGATTTTCAAAAGGCTCGACAGATATGTGCATGAGATATGACTTCACTGTCCCTCTTGCAAGATATGTTGCTATGAATCAAAACACACTCGACTTTCCTTTCAAGAGATATCAGATTGGGAAAAACTATCGCGGTGAGCGTCCACAGAAAGGCAGATTTAGAGAGTTTTATCAATGTGACGCAGATGTTATTGGAAGCGAGTCGCTTCCTCTTGTCTATGACGCAGAATGTATTGCACTCTATCCAGAATGTTTTAAAGCCTTAGGTTTTGACATTATTGTTGAAGTTTCTGACAGAAATATTTTGAATGGGATTATAGCTGACATCGAACAAGAAGAAAAGACGAACGAAATTCTCACATTTTTGGATAAGCTTGACAAGCTCGGAAGAAATACTATCAAGGAGGAGCTTTCAGCTCTTGGAATCCCAGAAAACGACTGCGAAAAACTCCTCTTAGTTGCTGACAACAAGGGATCTCTCGGGGATCTACTTTCAAAAATAGAAAGTCTTTCTTCAAATGAAGTTTTTGTGAAAGGGTTAAATAATTTGAAAGAAATCGACTCATACTTAAAAGCATTCGGAGTTAGCGAGGATAGCTATACCTACAACCTATCAATTATCCGCGGACACAACTACTATACTGGCACAGTGTTTGAAGTATTCCTTAAAGGACACAGAGATTTTGGAGCCCTTGGCGGTGGTGGAAGATATGAAAACCTCGCAGAATATTACACTGACAGAAAACTCCCAGGCGTTGGAATGAGTATCGGTCTTTCAAGACTTTTTGACCTCTTTGTAAACAACGGACTTCTCCCAGAACCAAAGAAGACAATCACTGAAGTTTCAATAATCCCACTTGGTGAGACTTTAAACAATTGTATTGCACTCGCAACCACTCTTAGAAAAAATGATATTAAATCTGAGGTCGCTTGCGAAAACAGGTCTTTCAAAAGCAAAATGAAGGACGCAAATAAGAGAGAAATCCCATATATAATCGTAGTCGGGGAAGACGAAGTTGCTTCTGGAAAGTATTCATTTAAAAATATGACTACTGGCGAGCAACAGAGCTTAACTCTTGAAGAAATTATTAATCAATTAAAAAAATAGATATTGACATTTAATATGTTTTAATTTATTATACTTTTGTAAGAGGTATTAAAATGAAAAGCAAAAATGTGATTATATTTAACGTAAAAGAGAGTAACATGGCAGTTATTTTTCAAAAAGCTGGAGACAAGGACAAGAGATTGCCTGAGACACATGTAAAAACTTTGTTTAGAAAGAAAGATGGGGCTTTTGAGATTAACGACTCACGAAATTTTGCTACTGCTCTCGTAGGATTTCAACTCCTAAGTATAGGCCGCGGAATTTACAAAGATGATTCATATACTCCAATAATCAATATGAGAGAAAACACAATCTATAGATTTGTACACAGAGGAAAGAGCATTTCTTTCTATCTAGAAGAAGTTGACAGAGCAAAGGATCACTTTGAAATTGTTAACACTGAGCCTGTTTCAGCTGAATATGCAGACATTACAATCCCACAAGAAAGTGTTGAAGAGATCGAAAATATTTTTAATAATAGAGAAAAGCAATAAAATTATTGCTTTTTTTATTTTTTTGTGCTACAATGTCCTTAGTTTTGCAAGAAATTGTCTTTTTCATTTATTTTAAGAAATAAATAAGATAAGACCTATTCAAACAAAATCAAATAGCCATCTTCCCTCAATCGTAGAGATATGGCAGCAGAAATCAAGAGATTTTTCTTGTAGTTTCTTTGTTTCAGGTTCCCGATAGAGGTTCCTCATCGGCGGTTCTGAAACAAAGATAATACTGAAAAAGAATTGATTTGTGCGGGTTCACTAAGCAAGGGTCATCAGACCCGCGCTAGTCCTGTATGCGTCGCTAGCTCAGCTGGATATCGTCTCCGACGATGCGATTTCGTCAGACCTCCGCTAGTGCTTGCAAGCAATCACTTCGTCTCTCTTCCTCATCTAATGAGCGTTCGATAGACGAACGATGAGTTAAATTCTTCTAACAAATATTATTTTTACCATAACATGCGTCGCTAGCTCAGCTGGATATCGTCTCCGACGATGCGATTTCGTCAGACCTCCGCTAGTGCTTGCAA
The DNA here is from genome assembly GCA_937907645.1 of uncultured Clostridia bacterium. Classification (GTDB taxonomy): domain Bacteria; phylum Bacillota; class Clostridia; order Christensenellales; family UBA1242; genus Caccovivens. The sequence goes on along the minus strand of CALCWV010000033.1, from coordinate 539 downwards.
GCAATCACTTCGTCTCTCTTCCTCATCTAATGAGCGTTCGATAGACGAACGATGAGTTAAATTCTTCTAACAAATATTATTTTTACCATAACATGCGTCGCTAGCTCAGCTGGATAGAGCGTTCGTCTACGGAACGAAAGGTCAGGGGTTCGAATCCCTTGCGACGCACCAAGTAAACAAAAAGAACAGTCTTATTGACTTTTCTTTTTTTTATATAAACATTTAAATTATTTTATTTAATAGTTTATATTTTATTCTTTAAAAACTCATTTTCTTCCCTATTTTATCTAGTAAATGTGTGTTAGATAATTTTATTTCATCTTATATCAATTTTCTATATTTTTATCTAAGTTTTTGGTGTTAACTTTTATACAAGTTTGAAATAACCTAGTTTTAAAGGGTTGAATTTAAAAAAAATTTCACTTTAAATATTCAGACATTTGACAAAATTTGGTTTAAAGTTATATAATTAGAAAGATTATTATAAGGAATATATTTGTTATGAAAAATGATATTATAGAAATTAAAAACCTTGATAA
>CALCWV010000032.1 GCA_937907645.1 uncultured Clostridia bacterium | reverse complement strand
GTTCTTCAGGTGGCAAAGCTACTGCATCGGGAACAACACTTACAATTCCAGCGAACACTTATGGAAACCTTACAGTTAAGGCAAATTGGACTGCAATCAATTATACAATCACATTAAATGCTAATGGCGGATCAGGCGGAGGTCTGGCAAAGACAAAATATAATATTTCTACGTCCGCTCAAACAGTTACAATCACAAAACCAACGAGAACAGGATATACTCTTTCAAGCTGGACAGTGACAGGTTCTTCAGGTGGCAAAGCTACTGCATCGGGAACAACACTTACAATTCCAGCGAATACTTATGGAAACCTTACAGTAAAAGCTAATTGGACAGCGAACAGTTACACAATCACATTGAATGCTAATGGCGGATCAGGCGGAAGCCTAGCAAAGACAAAATACAGCACTTCTACCTCCGCTCAAACAGTCACAATCACAAAGCCAACTAAAACAGGATATACTCTTTCAAGCTGGACAGTGACAGGTTATTCAGGTGGCACAGCTAGTGCATCGGGAACAACACTTACAATTTCAGCGAATACTTATGGAAACCTTACAGTCAAGGCAAATTGGACTGCGAATACTTATACGGTAACATTTAACGCGGAGGCAAGTAATGGAGTTGCGTCGTTTAAGACAAAGACTGTGACATATAACTCAACCTATGGAGAGCTTCCAACGGGAACAAAGCCATGTTACACGCTAGATGGCTGGTATACAGCTGCAAGCGGTGGAACGGAAATCACCTCTTCAACTAAGTATACAACTGCAGGCGATACAACCTTATATGCTCAATGGTGGGATTCAAGTGTAACATTAGAATATTCAGGAACAGTGACGATTACAGAGCAACAGATCACTGGAGGATATAGAATTGATTGCAGTGAATGGGTAAATCTTACAAATTGCGATATGGATGCATCTTTTTCCTATTCTTTTGATTCACGTCAAACATCTGAGAATAATCTGAATTGGTCAGTAAGGTTTAATGGAAGTACTGCCTCTGGAAAAGTGAATTATTCATCAACTCCTTCTGAATTATTAGCGTTTACGTCAACGACAAAAGCAGGCGATTACAATTTCTATGTTGATTTCTCTCCTAAAGCATCTAAGACTAGTAGGGCTGGTGTACCGATAACCTCTAAAGGTTATTTAACACTCAAAATTAAAAATAAGAATTATTCATTTGATAGCGGCGGCGGCGGTGGAATTTGCTGTCTTGAGGCTGGAACTCAGATTACAATGGCCGATGGAACGTTTAAGAACATAGAGGATATAAGAACTGGTGATCTTGTCATGACATATAACCTTGAGACAGGTGTCATTGAGGCTTCAAAGGTTATGAACAATTCAATTGTTAGGAAGTTGGAGACATTCACAATAACATTTAGTGATGGAACATTTGTTAAGATTACTAGTGACCACCCAATGCTAAGTAAGAGAGGTTGGGTATCGCTTGACCCTTATCTTAGCGAAAATGGGGCATATACAGGGGTTGTTAAAGAAGGTAATGTGACAAAGGTTGGTGATATAATTCTTTCTGGAGATGGTCTATTTGAAAAGGAAATAGTTTCAATCGAAAGAAATTATTATGAGGAAGGAGTTTATGCCTACACCTTCACAACTGAAATTAACCATAACTACTTTGCAAATGGATCGTTAGTTCACAATGGAATTGAAATTCCTTGTGGTTTGTGAAACTAACCATAACTATTTTGCAAATGGATCGTTAGTACACAATGGATCTGTGCTTCCAACAGACCCTTGCCAAACAATAATGTAATATTTTGGAAAGAAAAAAAGTGAGATTCGTCTCACTTTTTTGTATGAATAAGTGCTAGAAATTGGAGACTTGAAATAATTAAAATCAAAAACTCGCATCGGGAAAAAACAAGTTGACTTTGGCTAGTAATGTAAATATAAAAACAAAAAAACGAAGGAAATCTCTTCGTTTTTTCATGTGTTAATAAAAAGATTCAACATTTTTGTTTTTAGCTCTTTGATTACCTGTTTTTGCCTTTTTGTAGGCTGTGATACAATTCGATGCACTTTTGTGTTGCTTTTATATCAGCTTTAATTACTTCTTCTGAAAGCCTTTGTTCAACAGCGTCTGGGTTGGTGAGCTGAGCTTCATATTCAGCTTTTCTTGCCAAAAGATAATCTTCTGCAT
>CALCWV010000031.1 GCA_937907645.1 uncultured Clostridia bacterium | reverse complement strand
GAGATAGAAAAATCGGAAGGAGATATTATATTATTTATTGACGAACTTCACACACTTGCTCAGGCAGGATCTGAGAAAGGGGAAGCTAGCCCAGCGGATATGTTAAAGCCATATTTAGCTAGAGGAGAGATGCAAACTATTGGGGCAACAACGACGGATGAATACAAGAAATTTATTGAAAAAGATAAAGCTCTTGAGAGAAGATTCCAGCCTATTATTGTAAACCCTCCAACAGTTGAGCAGACCATTCAAATTTTGAAAGGCCTTAGAGATTCTTATGAGGCATTCCACAAGATAACAATTTCAAATGAGGCGATTGAAGCTGCCGCTGTTTTATCTGATAGATATATTATGGACAGAAGCCTTCCTGATAAGGCGATTGACCTTATTGATGAAGCAAGCAGCAAGGCAAAAGTTAATTTTACACTCAAACCTCACGAGATTAGAGTAATAGAAGATCAAATTAAACAACTTTCATCCAATAGAGATGAGGCATCTTTGCAGAGGAATTATGAAAAAGCTGCAAAGCTCCAGTCTGAAATAATTAAGCTTGAGGACGAACTTAAGAAGAAGACTGAAAAACTTGGAATTAATATTAAGACTCAGTCTAAGACAATTGGCGCAGATGAAATAGCAGCAGTTGTGTCAAAATGGACGGGAATTCCTGTATCTCGAATCACTGAGGGAGAGAAAGAGAAATTGATTCATTTGGAGGAAATTCTTCACAAGAGAGTAATTGGTCAAGACGAAGCCGTATCGGCTGTTTCTAGGGCGATTAGAAGGTCTAGAGTTGGTCTTCAGGACAGTAAGAGACCTATCGGGTCATTCCTATTTATGGGAGAAACTGGCGTTGGTAAGACTGAGCTTGCAAAGGCTATTGCTGAGGCTATGTTTGATAACGAGAATAACATTATAAGAATAGATATGAGTGAATACATGGAAGGACATTCCGTTTCTAAACTTATCGGATCTCCTCCAGGATATGTTGGATTTGAAGAGGGCGGACAGCTGACTGAACAAGTTAGAAGAAAGCCATATTCAGTTGTGCTTTTTGATGAAATCGAAAAAGCTCATCCAGACATTTTCAATGCACTTCTTCAAATTCTAGATGATGGAAGATTGACGGATGGACAGGGCAGAACTGTAAGTTTTAAAAATACAATTATAATCATGACAAGTAACCTTGGTGCAAGCGAAGTTTCATCACACCGAAAACTTGGATTCGGAGAGGAAGAAAAGATTAACGACAAACAGATTTACATGGATGCGTTGAAACAGAGATTTAAGCCAGAATTTATAAACAGAATAGACTCTATCTGCATTTTCAATCCTTTAACTGATGATGATATGGTTAAGATCGCTAAGATTTTAATTTCTAATATTAACAAGAGATTAAAAGATAAAGGATTATCGCTTAAAATCACCGAAAATGCTCTTGAATTTATAGTTAGCAAGGGTAAAGTTGAGGGATTTGGGGCAAGACCTTTAAAGAGATATCTTGAACAACAGGTTGAAGACAGAATTGCTGAGAAGATTTTGCTTGGCGAACTTTCAAAGAAAGGCGTAATTATTATCGACTGTGACGAAAAAGATTTAACTTTTACGTCAGAAGACGACTAAAATCATTTTGAAAAAAGATAAATTGATGTTATACTACAATCAGGGAGGAAAAATATGAAAATTGAAGTAATCGAAAGAAAATATAAGGCAAGCAAAAGGTTTAATGATATTTTAACTGATAAGCTTGAGAAACTTGACAAGTACTTTGGAAAAGGTGCTATTGCAAGAGTAGTAGTAGCAAAGCAAGGCAAGAGGGAAAAACTTGAAATTACTATCATGAACAGCGGTGTATTATACAGAAGCGAAGTTGAAGGGGATAATATGTATTCAAATATTGACCTCGCTCTTCCAAAAATTGAAAGACAAATTGTTAGAAGAAGTGAAAAGAGTAATCCTAAGAAATTAAAGGCTCCAGCTGTAGCTTTTGAATTTATCGAAGAAAAGCCAGCCCCATTAGCTGATATTTTCAAAAAGAAATCTTTTGAACTTGATCCAATGACAACAGAGGATGCAAAAGAAGCTCTTGAAAGATTAGACCATGATTTCTATATCTTCTTGAATGCAGAAACAGGGAAAGTTAATGTTCTCTATACGAGAAAGGACGGAAAATTAGGTCTAATTGAAGTAAATTTCTAAAAAATAATGATTTTAAACAATAAAAGCGGCAATATTATGAAATATTGTCGTTTTTTTTAAAAAAATTTTAAAAATAAAAAGGAATTGTGAAAACGTAGTAGTATATAAAGATTATAAGACACTATTTTTGAGGTTGCAATTGCAAAAAGGGTATTCGACAGATTGGCTTGAAGAGTTAAAAAGAAAAGCCGATATCGTCAACGTTGTTTCGAGATACGTAAAATTAGAGCAAAAAGGCAGAAAATATTGGGGTTGTTGTCCATTTCACAGTGAGAAGACCCCATCTTTTTGTGTTGATCAGGAAGGATTTTATCACTGTTTTGGATGCAAAGAGGGTGGAGATGTCATTAAGTTTGTAGAAAAAATGGAATCTTGCGACTTTATGGAGGCAGTAAAACGCCTTGCTGAGATGTGTCACATGGACTTGCCAGAGCTTTCTGGAGTTGATGAGGGTGTAATTAAGAAAAAAAAGGAAAAAGACAGAGTTTTGAAGGTGCTTGATTGTGCATATAAGCATTATGAGGCAAACTTGTATCTCCCTTCGGCAAAGAAAGCTCAAGACTACATTAAAATGAGGGGCTTTACTAAGAGAGAGCTCGATGACTTTAAAATTGGATATAGTAATTCCTGGACAGACATAATTACATATTTGAAAGGAAAGGGATTTTCTTATGAAGATATGCTTCTTGCGGGGCTAATTGCAAAAAAAGAAGGAGCAAATACATACTATGACGTCATGGGCGGAAGACTGATTTTTCCAATTTTTAATTCTTTTGGCGAATGTATTGGTTTTAGTGCAAGAGTACTTGAAAAGACAGACTATGCAAAATATAAAAACTCAGCCGAAACACCTGTATTTCAAAAGAATAAAGTTGTTTTTGGAATTCATTTGCTCAAGAAATTAAAGCAGGCCAATGGCCTCAATAACATTATTTTAGTTGAAGGACAGATTGACGTTATTGCGATGCATAGAGCGGGATTTAAGTCAACTGTTGCTTGCCTTGGAACAGCACTTACTGAGAATCATGCAAGAGAGTTAAAGCGCATGTGTGACAACGTTATTGTTTGTTTTGACGGAGATGGAGCAGGCGTTAAAGCGACCCTTCGTTCAATAGATATTTTAAAGGATGCGGGCTTTAATATTAGAATTGCTTGTTTGCCAGAGGGAAAAGATCCTGACGAAGTTTTAAAACAAGAAGGAAAATCGAAGTTAGAGGAGTATATTAATAGTGCTGTGCCTGTAATGGATTATCTTATTAAAGTTGAAAAGGCAAAGTATGACTTATCTAAGCCGGATGAAAAGGGTGCGTTTGTGAAAGCAGTGCTCGAACATCTTAAAAAACTAGGGTCAGCTTCCGAGCAAGAGCCTTATTTGGACAAGCTAAGAGATCTTACAAATATTCCAGTTGATGTTTTAAGAAGAGATTTAAATTCTAACAAAGAAACTTCAACTAAATCTTCTGAAAAGAAAGAAGAGCCAGTAGTTGTTAGGGAAAATGGAAATATTAAGGCTGAAAAATTTATTCTTGCATCAATTTTACATAAAAAAGATTATGTTAACTCAAAACTAAATTATAGTGCGTTATTGCCTAGAAGAAAAAAATACGTGGATATTGTTTCATCCGATAAAAAGATTTCAGCATTATATGACGAATATGATGTTGATAATGATGTTTTCTTGCAGGATTTAATCTATTTCAATTTCGATGAATTTAATGGAATTGAAGAAAGATACTTTAATGAGTGCGTTTGGAACATCGCTGAAGAGATTTTGAAGGAAAGACAACAGCAAATATCTAAGAAATTCACGGAATGCAGAGATTCAGAGGAAAGAAAGAAAATAATGATGGATCTTCAAAGCATTATGAAGAAAATAAAAGAAAAAAACTTGGAGGATTTTTATGGCTGATGTAAAAAAAGAAGTTGAGCTTAAAAGAATTATCGAAATGGCTCAAAAGAAAGGCTCTATAAACGAAGATGATGTTTATGGAAGGCTATTTAAATATGAAGTTTCAGTTGACGATATTAAGTATTTCTTAGATCAAATGGAACAAAGAGGAATCAAGATCATAAAGTCTGCCGAGGAAGATATTTCGAAAGAAGATTTTGGACAGATTGTTTCAAGCGTCAGCGATGACCCCGTAAAAATGTATCTTAAGGACATAGGGAAAGTTCCTCTTTTGACATCTGAAGAAGAAACAGAACTCGCAAAGAGAATTTATGAAGGTGATGAGTACGCAAAAGCTAAATTCTGTGAGTCTAACTTAAGACTTGTTGTAAGCGTAGCTAAAAAATGGGTTTCAAAAACACCTCTTTCCTTCCTTGACCTTATTCAAGAAGGGAATTTAGGATTATTAAAAGCTGTTGAGAAGTTCGATTATTCCAAAGGATATAAATTTTCTACATATGCAACTTGGTGGATTAAGCAAGCTATTACCAGAGCGATTGCGGATCAGTCAAGAACAATTCGTATTCCAGTTCATATGGTTGAAACAATCAATAAATTCGGAAGAGTTAGCCGTCAGTTAACACAAAAGCTGTGCAGAGAGCCAAGCATTGCTGAAATTGCCGATGCAATGGGACTTCCAGAATCAAAAGTTGTAGAAATTCAAAAAATAGCTCAAGATCCTGTATCATTGGAGACACCTGTCGGGGAAGAAGATGATAGCAAGATGGCAGACTTTATTGAAGATGACAATGCAAAGTCACCATTAGATTATACTGCACAAACAATGCTGAGAGAACAACTTCTTGCTGTTATTGATACATTGACACCTCGTGAACAAGAGGTTATTCGCCAGAGATATGGTCTTAACGACGGAAGACCAAAGACTTTGGAAGAAGTCGGAAAAGAGTTTAGAGTTACTCGTGAAAGAATTAGACAAATCGAAGCCAAGGCTTTAAGAAAATTAAAACACCCAAACAGAAGCAAACGTTTAGTTGATTTTATAGATTAAAAGGAAAATACAGAAATGGATATTAAGAAAATAGTTGAATATCAAAGAGTTGATAGCAAGTTGTTTCAAATAGAAAGACAACTCAGTCAAAGTGTTAACAAGCAAAAGTGCGCACAGCTTTCTTCTATTGCAAGAGATTCTCAAGTGAAGTCTGCAAAATTAGAAGAACAGGCGGCTCAAATTGCAAAGGAAATTCAAGATTTATTTAGAATTGCTGATCAAAATAAGTTAAAAATCAAAGAAATCCTTGCTCAAGACGTTGAGAAAATGTCAGCTGAGCAAATAGATTCATCACTCGCTTTAAGAGAAAAACTGATGCAAAATCTAGCAATTTTGGACAAGAAAGCAACAAAACTTGCAGAGCTTGCAAATGCAGTTCTTTCTGATTTTAACAAGACAAAGGTGAATTACAAGAACGCTGGAGAAAAATACAAGGAATGCAAGGAAGCTTATGATAAAGAAGTTGCTGCCATGACTCCAAAGATTCAAGAATTGCAAAGTGAACTTAAGAAACTTGCAAATGAAGTTGACCCAAAACTTTTAGAAGAATACAACAAGCGTCGCCATGACAGAATTTTTCCTGTATTTGTTTCTTTAAATGATAAGTGCTGTGGAGGATGTCACATGGAAGTTCCTGCGTCTTCAATTTCGAAGCTCAAAAAGGAAGGAATTCTTGTTTGTGAAAATTGCAGAAGAATAATTTACAACGATTAAAAAAAATCAAAAAAAATAATCCTATTTATGTAGGATTTTTTTTATTATTATGTTAAAATTTATATGAGAAGAAAGGAGGTTAAAATGGATGATCATATTTACATGTGTATTGACTTAAAATCGTTTTATGCCTCCGTGGAATGTGCCGAAAGAGGATTAGATGCAATGACTACAAAACTTGTTGTCGCAGATCCTAGCCGAGGCAATGGTGCAATTTGTCTTGCTGTTTCTCCAGCACTCAAACAACTTGGCGTGAAGAATAGATGTAGGATTTTTGAAATTCCAAAAGGGATAGATTACATTGTTGCAAAACCTAGAATGCAGAAATATATTGATTATTCCACGAACATTTATGCTATTTATTTAAGATACGTAGCAAAAGAGGACATTCATCCTTATTCAATTGATGAAATGTTTTTGGATGTCACACATTATCTTTTTAAATACAACTTATCGCCAAGAGATTTAGCAAAAAAAATAATGGATGATATTAGGAAAGAGACTGGAATAACTGCTACTGCAGGAATCGGAACTAACCTTTATCTTGCAAAAGTTGCACTCGATATAACGGCAAAACACGTCAAAGATAATGTTGGATTATTAGATGCAGATTTGTACAAACGTATACTTTGGCACCATAAGCCATTGACTGATTTCTGGCAGGTGGGCAGGGGAATTGCAAAAAGGCTTCAGAAGTTTGGAGTTGAAGATATGTACGACCTTGCACATTGTGATGAGAAAGTTTTGTATCGTGAATTTGGTGTTAACGCTGAAATTTTAATCGACCACTCTAAGGGAATTGAACCAACAACGCTGGCTGATATAAAAGCATATGTTCCAAAAGGGCATTCTCTTTCTCAAGGACAGATTTTATTTGAAGATTATGACTATGACAAGACGCTTTTAGTGGTTAAAGAAATGGTGGACAATCTAAGCCTTGAACTTGTAGACAAAGGCCTTGTGACGGGCTCAATTTCTCTTCTTATTGGTTATTCAAAAGACACAATTCCTCCTTCATCTGCGACAAGAAGAATAAAATTAAGGACAAATGTTTTTTCAATTTTGCAGGAAGAAATGACAAAATTATATCATGAAATCACGATGAAAGATACACCTATTAGGAAAATAAATATAGGTTTTAATGATCTTCAAGACGAGGCAACAGAGCAGTTTGATTTTTTCACAAGTCAAGAGCAAGTTGCGAAAGAAAGGAAAAAACAGAAAGCCATGTCGAGCATTAAAGAGAAGTTTGGCAAGGGCGCTATCATGAGGGGAATAAGTTTGCAAGAAGGAGCGACTCAAAGGAAGAGAAATAAACTTATAGGAGGGCATAATGCAGGAGAAGAAGGCTGAAAGAGCGAAGATTTTTATGCCATTTGCAGCATTAAAAGGCTTTGAAGAAGCTCTGAGGGAAAAGGAAAAAATCGTTGTAAAAAAGAGAAATTTAAGTGATGAAGAGATCGAAATTTTAAATCAAAGAATGACGCAACTTCAAAAAGGTCAAATGATTAAAATCGTCTATTTCGACCATGGGGAGTATTTAGAAAAACAAGGGCTTGTTTCTCATATTGATAAGGTTCTTGGGAATATAACTGTCGTTAATACAAATATAAAATTTGAAGACATTTCAAGTTTGGAAATTGTTTGAAAAAAATCATTTTATAACTATAATTTAATGAAAAAATCAAGATTAACTTGATTTTTTTTCGGCTTTAATAAGGTGTTTTAGAGAATTTATAAGATGCTGGATATCACTAATTGTGTTAAAATATGACAAGGAAACTCGCACTGTTCCGGTGTCTAATGTCCCAAGGGCTTCGTGCTTTTTTGGTGCGCAGTGATAGCCCCCGCGTGTGCAAATTCCATATTTTTCATCGAGGATCGACGCCGCTTCATTTGAATGTATATTATTTAAATTAAAGGATAAAACGCCGTTTGAGTTTTGGGGATTTGTATATATTTTTGCAGGTAATTTTGTTAGTTCATAATGAAGAAATGTTGTTAAATCATCTAATTTTTCACGAATTTCTCTGTAATTTTTTTCTACAAAATTTAGCCCGCCTCCAAAGCCTAAAATTGCGGGCGTCGGGATCGTCCCAACTTCGAGTTTTTCGGGATAAATTGACGGCTGATTAAGTTCAAGGGAGTTTGTTCCAGTTCCTCCGAATCTCACAGGTTCAATGTCGACTTTATCTGAAAAGAGCAGGACTCCTAGGCCTTGCAAGGCATAAAATCCTTTATGTGGAGCAAGTGCTAACATGTCAATATGTTGTTTTGTCATATTAATTTCTTCGTGCCCGCCGCTTTGAGCCCCGTCCACCATAAAAAGTAGATTTCTTTCGCTGCAGAATTTGCCAATTTTTTCTATTTCAGCAATGTCGCCGTTTACATTAGAGATATGATTGCAGATAACAAGATAAGTATTTGGCTTTATTTCTTTTTTTATATCCTCAACTGTTATTCCAAGAGAGTTAGACTGCCTTGCAACAGTGTAGTCAATTACGCCTGTTTTCTTTAGATGTTCAAGAGGTCTAAGCACGGAGTTATGTTCATTTTCTGTACAAACGACATGTCCATTTTGCTTAGCTGAACCTAATATCGCAAGATTTAATGCATCAGAGCAGTTTTCAGTGAAAATCACTCTTTCAAAGTGAGTAGAGCCCATCATTTCTGCTGTTTTTTCTCTAATATATTCCACTTGATTTGCAGTGATTAAGCTTGCTTTGTGACCACTTCTTCCTGGATTTGAAGAGTACTTTGTTAGAGCAAGATTGACCATTTGCTGAACTTCCTTAGGTTTGATTAATGTTGAAGCGCTGTTATCTAAATAAATCATTATTTCCTCCATAAGAACATTTTTTCTTATAATTCAATATAGTAAATTAGAGGGGAATTTGTGCATGGAGATTTGTTATGGAATATTATATTGCTGTGTTTTGGTCTAGAGCAGAGGCTCTTTCCTTTGCAAACAACCTAAGAATGCGGAGTATTCCATCTGCAATTGTGCCTACACCTAAAGAGGCTGGAAGGACCTGTGGTTTATCTGTAAAAATATTGCCTGAATATCTATCTATGGCGAAAGAAATTCTCGGAAATTTAAATTATAGTAGCTTTGGTGGATGGATAAGAACCGTAACTATCAATGGTAGAAATATGGTTGTTAGAGTTTAAATTAAAACTAAATAGAATATTAAATTATGGATTTCATAAAATAAAAATATGAAGTCCTTTTTTATTTGCCTTTGGTCGATTATTTTTATTATTTTATTAACCTTTTTTATCGGATGTTTTGAAGGATTTTTTTATCCGATAAAATATGCTGAAATAATTAAAAAAAATAGTGAAGAAAATAATATTTCCGCGCCACTTATTGCGTCAATAATAAATGTCGAGAGTGGATATAGAACATCTTGTGTTTCTGGGAAAGGTGCAATTGGACTTATGCAAATAATGCCTGAAACGGCAGAGTGGATTTGCGGAAAAATTAGTGTGGAATATGACAAAGAAAAATTATTCGATGTAGACTACAATATTCAGCTCGGAAGCTATTATTTAGGTTATTTATATCGATATTTTGGGGATGAAAACTTGGCTATATGTGCATATAACGCAGGCATGGGAAATGTGTCGAAGTGGCTGAAGGATGAAGCACTGTCAAAGGATGGAAGACTTATTAAAATTCCTTTTGCAGAAACGAAAGCATATTTGAAAAAAGTTGCCAAAAATTTGAGGCACTATAAAAATAAATATTAAATATAATGTTTTTTACTATAAAAGATTGACAATTTTTTCTCTTTTTGATATTCTGACATCAGATTAAAAAAAGGAGAAGACAATGGAAGAAGTTAAAACTCTTTCTAATGAGGTCGATATTAGAAAAAAGAAAATTGAAGATTTGAAGGCTATGGGAGAAATTCCATATAAGAGTAAATATGATTGCACATGCACAATAGCTGAGGCACGTGAAAAGGTTGGAGAAAAAGTTAGAGTTGCAGGACGTATGGTTTTTCGCCGTGTAATGGGAAAATTCGGATTTATGCAAATTAGAAATATTGAATCAAAAATTCAAGTTTCAGTTGGAAGAAATGAATTAGACGAACAAGCATATGATTTCTACAAAAAAATGATTGACCTTGGAGACTTCGTAGGTGTTGAAGGTGAAGTATATTTGACTCAAACAGGGGAAGTAACTGTTAAAGCTGAAAAGGTTACTCTTTTGTCAAAGGCAATGAGGCCTCTTCCAGAAAAATTCCATGGGCTTACAGACACAGAGTCAAGATACAGACAGAGATATCTCGACATTATTTCTAACGAACAAGCAAGACAAGTTTTCCTTAGCAGAAGCAAAATTTGTTCTATGATTAGAAGAACCCTTGAAGACAACGGATTCCTTGAAGTTGAAACACCTATTTTGCAAACTAACATTTCTGGGGCAAGTGCAAAACCTTTCTTCACAAAGCACAACGCTCTAGATTTAGAGTGTAACTTGAGAATCGCTTTTGAAACATGGTTAAAAATGTGCTCAGCTGCAGGATTTGACAGAGTTTTTGAATTGGGAAAAGATTTTAGAAATGAAGGAATGGATTTCCAACACTTACAAGAATTTACTCAAGTTGAATGGTATGCTGCATACTGGGATTTTGAGGATAATATTGTTTTCTTCAAAAACTTAATTAGAAAGTTACTTTTAAACACAATCGGAACAACAAAAGTTGTTTATCAAGGCAAAGAACTTGATTTCGGTGCAGAAAAATGGGAAAGAATTAATTATGCAGAAAGAATGAGAGAAATCTTGGGCTTTGACTATCTTGATATAGAAGACTTAGATGAATTTAAGAAGAAAGTCGTTGAGAAAGGATTATTCACTTATGAAGATTTGGAAGAATGCAAGTGTGTAAGAACACTCATTGATTTCATCTACAAGAGAAAGATCAGAGTCAACATCGTTGGACCTACAATTTTATATAACTACCCAGCAGTATTAAAGACACTTGCTAGAAGAAATGACAAAGACAGAAGAGTTGTTGACGTATTCCAAGTTGTAGCTTGCGGTGTAGAGATGTGTAATGCATATTCAGAGTTAATAGATCCTATCGTTCAAAGAAAGGCTCTTGAAGACCAACAATTAGAAAAAGCTCAAGGAGACGACGAAACAATGGACGTCGATGAAGATTTCCTTCTTGCTATGGAACACGGAATGCCACCTATGTCAGGATTGGGCTTTGGAATTGACAGATTTTTAATGTTCTTGTATGATTTGCCAAATATTAGAGATACTGTTTTGTTCCCAATTATGAAATAAAATGAAAAGAGAAAAGATAGTAGACGAGTTAAGTAAACTATTTCCCGATGCAAGTTGCGAGTTGGAACATAAATCCAATTTTGAACTACTTGTGTCGGTGATTTTATCTGCTCAGTGCACGGATAGAAGAGTAAATGAGGTTACAAGGGAACTTTTTAAAACAGCTAATACTCCACAGCAATTTGCAAAAATGCCTCAAGAGGAGCTAGAAAAATTGATTTATTCTTGTGGTTTTTATCGCAATAAAGCAAAAAATATAATTGCTGCTAGCAAAGATATTTGCGAAAAGTTTAATGGCGAAGTTCCACAAAACTATGATGATTTAGTTAGTCTTGCTGGTGTTGGAAATAAGACCGCAAATGTTATGACATCAGTCGCCTTTGGTGGAGATGCTTTTGCGGTGGACACTCATGTACTTAGAACAGCCAATAGACTGAAGTTAGTGGATACAAAGAATCCTGATAAGTGCATGAAGGAGCTTAAAGCGATATTTAAACAAAAAGACTGGACGAGATTACACTATCAAATGGTGCTTTTTGGAAGATATAAATGTAAGTCACAGAGGCCAGATTGTGAAAACTGTCCTTTCCAAAAGGATTGTAAATATTATAACGAAAAAAGAGGTAAATAAATGTTTTTAGATAGAGTTAAAATTTGGATAAAAGCAGGCAATGGTGGAAACGGATGCACCTCTTTTTTGCGTACAAAACTTGTAATGAATGGCGGGCCTGATGGTGGAGATGGTGGAAATGGCGGAAATGTTATTTTCAAAGTGAACAAAGACATGAACACACTATTTTCCTTCCGTTTTAAAAAGAAATTTGTTGCAGGTGACGGAGAGCGCGGTGACAAGAAAAATATGACTGGAGCGAAGGGAAGAGATGAAATAATAGAAGTCCCTTGTGGAACAGTTATAATCGATTCAGAAAGTGATGAAGTAATTGCGGATTTGTGCGATATGGACTCAACATTTGTTGCCTTAAAAGGCGGCGCTGGTGGGCATGGAAACGCTTATTATAAAACATCAATAAAGCAAGCTCCTAATTTCTCTCAAACAGGAGAAACGACTCAGCTTAGGGAAGTAATTTTGGAGTTAAAAACAATTGCCGATGTCGGACTTGTAGGTTATCCAAACGTAGGGAAATCAACTCTACTTTCAGTAATTTCAAATGCGAATCCAAAGATTGCAAATTATCCTTTTACAACAATCTATCCTAATTTAGGTGTTGTGGAAGCACATGGGCAGACTTTTGTCGTTGCGGATATCCCTGGACTTATCGAAGGGGCTAGCGACGGGAAAGGACTGGGCCATTATTTCTTGAAGCATGTTGAAAGGGTTAGATTAATTCTTCACCTCATCGACATTTCAGAAAGCGAAGGTCGAAATATCTTTGATGACTACGAGACAATAAATAGAGAACTCGCAAACTATAGTGAAGAGCTAACTAAAACACCTCAGATTGTTGTCTTCACAAAGTGCGACATGATTTCTGACGAAGAAAGAGAAAAGAAAGTCAAAGAGTTTGAAAATAAATACAAAATTAAAACCCTTCAAATTTGCTCAATTATTCATGAAGGAGTAGAGGATTTGAAGAATAAAACACTTGAAAAGTTAAATACAATTCCAAAGAAACCTCCTATCGTTGTTACAAAACATGATTTTGATGTAAAAGACAAAACATCAATCTACATTGATAGAGAGGCCGACGGAACATTTGTAGTAACTGGTGGAAAGATCGACAACTTCGTCAGAGGGGTTGTGCTTTCTGATGCAAGATCTTTTGCATATTTCCAAGGAAGATTGCAGGAAATGGGTATTATCGACATGCTTAAGGAACGTGGCCTTAAAAATGGGGATATGATTAGAATTAAAGATATTGAATTCGAGTATATGAATTAAGGAGGAATAATGATATCAACTAAACAGAGGGCATTCCTCAGAGGTCTTGGGAATGCATTAGATCCAGTTGTACAGATTGGAAAAGACGGACTCACTGAAAACGCTTTGACAGGAATCGATCTTTTGTTAGAAGCAAGAGAGCTTATAAAGATAAAAGTTCTTAAAAACTGCGATAGCTCAGCTAAAGAACTTTGCGGGGAGATTTGTGAGAAATTAAAAGCTGATCCAGTTCAAGTAATTGGGGCAATGATAATTATTTACAGACGCTCAACAAAAAAAGACATCAAACACATTGAGTTAATTTAAAAAAGCGGCACGAGCCGTTTTTTTGATGTGATATTGTTTTTTTTGATGAAATATAAGAGAAAAATTAATAAAATACTTTTTATTCCAAAGTGTTAATAACTCTTGAGCCACGCCTAAAAGGGTTAAAAAAGGATAAAATGGCGAATATCATAAGAATTGAAGCAACAATGCAATAATATAAATTATTTCTCACAAAAATGGAAGAAAATAATAAGGCGAGCGCCGATAAAAGATAACTTTTAACCTTATATTTATTAAAAGAAAAATCCAAAATTTCCTTAAATGTCACTTTTTTATTTATTTTTTCATTTTTAATTATTTCCGGATAAAAATCATATTCCTTATATAATTTTGTGTACGTTTCATATTTATCTAACAAAATTATTTCTTTATTGAATTTGCTTATAAAATCATAACAATCCTTGTTTATTTCGCCACAAGGGATGACTATTTTTCTATATTCAAGTTTATTTAATTCTAAAATTATTGTTTTAATGTCTTCTGCAGATAAAGGAGAAAATGAAAGGAGTGGATATAATATTACATTGCCGTCGTTATGCTCAATAAGTACATATTTTTTATTTTTTTGAGCTTTATATTTTTTCTTTGCTAAATTTTCAAAAAATGTTAGATAATTTTTGGAAATTGCAAGGCTAAAAAACATATTTTCGCAATTTTCTTTTTCCTTTATTTTAAGCATTTCACGATTTGTTTTCTTAGTTGTAAAAATCTTAATCACCATGTCAATTAGTAGTGTTATTGCAGCGGATACTAGCACGGACACCCAAAGTTTTCTTACAAAAAATCTCACCCATATAAAAACGAGAAGAAAAATAAGAAATAATCTCGAAAGAGTGGAAATAATTAATTTAATTTTTTGCATACATAAATTTTAACTGTTTTGAGCTTATTCATACAAAAAGATGCAAAAAAAGGTTGTTTTTTTATAAAGAATAGTGTAAAATATGCATATCGAGGGGATAATGGACAAGAAATTAGAGAAAGTTATTCAAGTTTTATGGGGATTGAAGTATAGAAACATTTCAGCTTATGACATTGAAGAAAGTGGAGTTTCTAGGTTTCTTGTCGTAGCAACAGCTGTAACAACAACTGATAACAAGAAATATTCAACTGCATTCGCTGAAGAGATGAAATATGCTGGAAAAATTGAAGGCTGGCACAAGGGCGAGTGGATGATTATTGATATGGAAGACATTGTTATTCATTTATTTGCAAGTGGCCACAGAGAAAAATATAACATGGACAAGCTTTATAAAGGAAAAGAAATTAATCTTCCAAAGCTCTCAAAAAAGAAAAAAGCATAAAAAACAAAGTGTAATTCATTTTGTTTTTTTTTATACTTGTGTTAAAATGATGCTATGGATAAAGAAATAAAATTATGTTTTGTCTGCACGGGCAACACTTGTCGTTCAATTATGGCGGAAAGATTGCTTAAAAAAATAATGAAAGACAGGAAAATAAAGGGATTAAAAGTTTCTTCCAGAGGAATAAATGCTTTGGGAGATAATATATCTAGTCAGGCAAAGGTAATTTTAAAGAGATTTGGAGCGTCGGATAAAGACAGAAAGTCAATCAAACTTAAGAAAATTGATAAAAGCACTCTTTATGTTGCTATGACAGACAATATAAAGAAGCAAATCGACGGAAGAGTGATCAGTATGAGAGACTTGTTGGGATACGATATAACAGATCCATATGGACAAGGTTTAGAAGTATATAACGAAACGGCTGTTCAACTTCTAGAAGGAATAGATGTTTTATTGACAAAGATTTTAAATGTGAGGAGTAAATAAAATGATTATTTTAGCTAGCGACCATGCAGGTTTTGAATTAAAAGAAGGGATCAAAAAATTCTTCAACGATCAAAATATTATTACTATTGACGTTGGGACTTATAGTAAAGAGCCAGTAGATTATCCTGATTTTGCAAAGAAGGGTTGTGCCAAGGTTTTGGAAGATCCAAGAAACGTTGGAATCTTCATTTGCGGAACAGGAATAGGGATGAGCATCGCCGCCAACAGAAATCCAAAAATTCGTGCGGCGTTATGCCATGATGCAACAATGGCAACATATGCTCGTACGCACAATGATGCAAACGTCCTTGTTTTGCCAGGAAGATACATGAAACTTTCTAAAGCTATCAAAATTATTAAAATTTTCTTAACCTCTGAATTTGAGGGCGGAAGACACGCAAGAAGAATTAAAAAATTATAGGAGAGAAATATGGAGAATATCATAATTCCTGTTATTTCGGAAGAAATGATTTCATTTGCAAATGAGACGCTAAAAAGAAAAGGTTCAAGAGTAGTGATTGGTGTTACTGAAAGCTTAGTATCACAAATTAAAGCTCCAACTAGCTTCGATGGATGCATTAAGCAGTTTGAAGATGGAACAACTAAAGAGGAAATTATCAATTCTTTAAATGGAGAGCTTGACGACGGAAAAGTTTTGATATGTAGAAAAGCTATCACAGAAGGGGAAATTAGCAGTTTCTTTGCTTCAAATTCAGATATCACTGTTTGCGCAGAAAAAAGAAACAAATTTAAGAATTTTTTATTCAAGATGTGGCAATATTTCGTTAGGGTGTTATTTGGATTTGAGTTTTTCGACGGAGATATCTCAGTTGTTTGTTTTAAAGAAAATATGTTTCCAGTAATCTCAAATTTAAGTAATTTATCATATGCTTCAAGAGTGAACAAGTGGAAATATGTGACAATTTCACAAGTTGAAACAAGTGAGCCTGCGGTAGCAAAAGAGTACAGCAGAACAAGAAGTGTTGCGACGGTTTGCATGTGGGTTTTCCTGCTTATGGCTGTAATCGTTTCAACAGTAATTTTCTTCTTGTACTTTACACCAAAATTTTTGACATGTTTGCTATTTGCTTGTGCAATTTTACTTGCAGTTGTTGGTCTATTTATTTCAATAGCTGTTCATACTTTAAATGTTCGTACAGGAAGAAGAGACTTTAAAAAAGGGAAAATAGTTAAATAAGGGGGATCTATGAGAAAGGTAAAAATTGGAATTAACGGATTTGGAAGAATTGGAAGACAAGTTTTAAGAATTTGTTCAATGAGAAGTGATATTGAAGTTGTTGCTATCAATGATCCTTTCTTAACAGTTGAATATGCTGAATATCTGCTTAATCACGACACTGTACAAGGCAAGTTTGAGGGTAAGACATCAGTAAGAAATGGAAAATTCTATGTTAATGGCAAGAATATTAAGTTCTATGCTGAAAAAGAACCTCAAAATATTCCTTGGGGAGATATTGATGTTGTTATTGAGGCAACGGGAAAATTCACAAACTATGAAGGCGCTAAACTTCACTTGAATGGTGGAGCAAAACGTGTCCTTGTAACTGCTCCGGGGAAAGAAATGCCTATGTTTGTTGTAGGTGTAAACGAACAGGAATTTACAAAAGACATGAAGGTTGTTTCAAACGCTTCATGTACAACTAACTGCTTAGCACCATTGGTTAAGGTTATCAATGATCACTTCGGGATTGAAGAGGGACTTATGACAACGGTTCACTCGACAACTGCAACACAACTTACAGTTGACGGCCCAAGCAAGAAAGACTGGAGAGGCGGACGTGCCGCTAGCGGGAATATAATTCCATCATCGACAGGTGCAGCAAAGGCTGTAACAAAGGTTATCCCTGAACTTGAGGGAAAATTAACTGGAATGAGTTTTAGAGTTCCAACTCTTGATGTTTCTGTTGTTGACCTCACATGTAGATTGAAAAAATCTACAACTTATGAAAAAATCGTTAAAGCTATCAAGCAAGAGTCTGAAGGAGTAATGAAGGGGATCCTTGGCTGGACAGATCAAGCACTTGTTTCAAGTGATTTTATTGGAGATGCAAGATCTTGTATCTTTGATATAAACGCTGGAATTATGTTAAATGATAAGTTTGTTAAATTAGTTGCTTGGTATGACAACGAATGGGGATACTCTTGCAGAGTGGTAGACTTAGCAATTCATATTTCAAAATAAAAAGGGGATAAAAATGAGTAAAAACTGGTCAATTGAAAAGGTTTTACAATTTATTGCGTACATCGGAACAGCTTTAATCGCGATTGCTCTTATGCTAGTTACAATCTTTAAGGGAAACGGAACAGTTTCAAAAGCTTGTAGTCAGGTTGGACAAGCTATCGCATACATAATTACAATGATTGTTGCAGGTTCATGGGTTAGAGGGAAAAAGCATATTGCTTGGCTTATCTGCTATGTGGTTTTCGTTGTTGCAATTGTTGTACTATATATCTTAGGAATTGTTTTATGATAAGAAGGATTTCAATAAGCAGCACCTTATCTTTAGGCCTTGTACTTTCATTGATTTTTGAGAGAAACGTTGCAGGTCATCACTATGCGACATTAGTTTTTGCAGGCGTTTTTGCACTCTACTGGATGGTTGAGCTGATTCTCGATTATGTTTATTTTAGAAAGAGATATACAAAAGAATATGACATATACAAAGTTCAACTTCTTAATTCAAATGCAAGCCTCACAATGGAAATGATAGATAGTGGCAAAAAGAAATATTATAAAAAATTCAAAAGGACAAAACTTAAGGAATCAGCGTTCAGAATTGCGACAATTTGCTGTTTACTTGGAATTGTTATCGCAGATATTTGCGGATTCTTCATGTAGAATAAAGATTGAATGACATTTAAAAATAAAAATCGACTTCGTTAGTATAAAAATTTTATGCTAGCGTAGTTTTTTTGCTTGATAAAAAACATAGATTGTGTTATACTACAAAAGCAAAAAAGGAGAAAAAAATGATTACTAGAGAAAAAGGTGAAAAGAACACTTTAAAATTAAACGTAAAGATTTCTGCTGAAGTTTGGGCACAAGCTTTGGAAGTTGCCTATGAAGCAACAAAGGGAAAATTTAACATCCAAGGATTTAGAAAGGGCAAAGCTCCAAGAAAGGTTATCGAAAAAGAATATGGCGATACAATTTTCTACGATGAAGCTTTCGAAAGAGTAGTTTCAAAGGAATATAACGATTTCTTGAATGCTAATGAAGATGTGAATCCAGTGGATTATCCTCATGTTACAGTAAATAAAATTACTGCTGACGGAGTCGAAGCAACTCTTGTTGTTGAACTTATGCCTGAAATTAAGTTAGGAAAATATGAAGGATTAACAATCGAGAAGAAAGTTGAAAAAGTAACAGCTGAGCAAGTTAACGCTGAGGCTAACAGACTTGTAAACGCTCACGCAAGATTTGTAGAGAGCGATAAAGAAGCTGCTATGGGCGACTATGCAACAATCGACTTTGTTGGGTCAGTTGACGGAGTTGAATTTGAAGGAGGAAAAGCTGAAGACTACAGATTAGAACTTGGCTCACATTCTTTCATTGACAATTTCGAAGAACAAATCTGCGGAATGAAAGTTAATGATAAAAAAGATATCAAAGTTAGATTCCCAGAGCAATATCCTGCAAAAGAACTTGCTGGAAAGGAAGCTGTTTTTGCTATTGAAGTAAAGAAAGTTGAAAAGAAAGAAGTTGCCGAACTTACTGACAAATTTATTTCAGATACGACAGAATTTGAATCTCTTGCTGAATACAAGAAGGACGTAAAGGCAAAACTTACTAAAGATGCTGAAAAGAGAGCAGAGAGAGCAGCTGAGGACGAATTAGTTAGAACTATCGTTGACTCAAGTGAAATTGAACTTCCAAACTCAATGGTTGAACACGAAATCGACCATATTGTTGAGGATTTAAGAAGAAAATTATCATATCAACAAATCACTTTAGAACAATATCTTGAATTTATTAAAGTTAGCATGAAGGAATTTAGAGATCAAAGAAGAGATGAAGCTGTTAGATCTTTAAAAACAACTCTTGTACTCAAGGAAATTGTTAAGGAAAACAACTTAGAAGTTACTAAAGAAGATTATGACAATAGACTTGAAGAGTTTGCTACAAGAAGCGGAAAGACTGTTGACGAATTTGATAAGGAAATATCAGATTATGAAAGAGCATACATTAACAACGATATTTTAATGACTAAGCTCTTCAACATGTTGAAAGAAAAGAACACAATCAAATAATTTAGGAGGTAGGCATGTTAATACCTATGGTCATTGACCAAAAAGGCAATAATGAAAGATCATATGATATCTATTCAAGACTTTTAGAGGATAGAATTATCTTCTTGAATGGAGAAATTAACGACGCAGTGGCTAATACAATCATTGCTGAGATGATATATTTGGAAGGGAAGAATCCAGACAAAGATATTTTCTTGTATATCAATAGCCCTGGCGGAAGCGTGAGCTCAGGAATGGCTATCTATGACACTATGAATTACATCAAATGTGATGTAAGTACAATTTGCGTGGGATTAGCTGCTTCAATGGGGGCATTCTTGCTCTCAAGCGGAACTAAAGGAAAGAGATTTGCTCTTCCAAATAGTGAAATTATGATTCACCAACCACTTGGTGGAACGCAAGGACAAGCGAGTGACATTGCAATCCAAGCAAGACATATGCAGAAGACTAAAGAAAAATTAAACAGTATTTTAAGTAATAACACTGGAAAATCAATAAAAACTATTGAAAAAGATACTGATAGAGATAACTATATGTCTGCAGAGGAAGCCAAGGAATATGGCTTAGTTGACCAGATTTTTGTGTCAAGAAAGATTTCTAAATAGGGGGTGTTATGAAGGATCCTAACGAGTGTTTTTGCTCATTTTGCGGGAAACCTCAGAAAAATGCTAAAAAGATAGTAGCAAGTCCTAATGGAGATGCTTTCATTTGTGATGAATGTATCAACATATGCAAAGATATTATAAAAGAGGATAAGAAGAGCAGTTTAGAGAAGATTGATCTTCCAATTCCTGCTGAAATTAAGTCAAAACTTGATGAATATATAATTGGACAGGACGAGGCTAAAAAAGCTTTAGCTGTTGCAGTTTATAATCATTATAAGAGAATAAATCACAATTTCGATAAAAAAGAGTGTGAAAATGACGGAGTCGAACTTGAAAAAAGTAATGTTTTGCTCATTGGACCTACAGGATCAGGAAAAACACTGCTTGCAAAGACTCTTGCTAGAATATTAAAAGTTCCTTTTGCATCAGCAGATGCGACAACATTAACTGAGGCTGGATATGTCGGGGATGACGTTGAAAACATCCTTTTAAAACTTATTCAAGCGGCAGACTATGATATTGAGAAGGCTCAAAGGGGAATAATTTACATCGATGAAATCGATAAAATTTCAAAAAAGAGCCAAAATGTTTCAATCACAAGAGATGTTGCCGGCGAAGGAGTACAACAAGCACTTTTAAAGATTATTGAAAGTACAGTTGCAAGTGTGCCACCTCAGGGAGGTAGAAAGCATCCTCATCAAGAGATGTTACAGATTGACACAACGAATATTCTCTTTATTTGCGGGGGAGCATTCGTTGGACTTGATAGGATTATAGAGGAGAGAAAAAACAGCTCAACTGTTGGATTTAACGCAGAGATTAAATCAAAAATTGAGAAAGATAAGATCAATTTTGCTAAAGAAATGCAGCCGGACGACTTAATTAAGTATGGTCTAATTCCCGAATTTGTTGGAAGATTGCCAGTAGTAGTTGGATTAGACGACCTAACAGAAGATGCTTTGTGCAAAATCCTTGTTGAACCTAAAAATTCTATTGTAAAACAATACAAAAAGATGTTCAAAATGGACAACATTGATATAGAATTTACTCCAGAAGCTGTAAGAGCAGTTGCTCAAAAAGCAATCGAGTTAAAGACGGGTGCGAGAGGGCTTCGAACAATCATTGAAAGCAAGATGATGAAGACAATGTTTGATGCTCCAAGTCATAAGAATATCGAAAAGATTGTTATAAATGAAAACTTTATAAAAGATAAAGATGCAGAACCTGAAATCATATATAAAGTTGAAAAAATCGAAGATAAAAACCAAGAGGGCAATATAACAGTTGAAATTATGTAAAAACAAAGAAAAAAGTTGTCAAAATTGCTTGACAACTTTTTTATCACCAAGTATAATAACAAAGTACAAGTTAAGCGAGCGTGGCGGAATATCTCCACCAAGTGAGCGAAGCTAAAAGATTTGACCCTTAGAAATCTTTTAGAAAAAAGGGAATTACAGTCGATGCGTCGGAAACAGAGGTTTCCTCCTAGTGCAGCCCCGTCTGCCATCCGCCACTTCAATTGTATTCAAAATAACAAATTATGCGAGCGTGGCGGAATATCTCCACCAAGTGAGCGAAGCTAAAAGATTTGACCCTTAGAAATCTTTTAGAAAAAAGGGAATTACAGTCGATGCGTCGGAAACAGAGGTTTCCTCCTAGTGCAGCCCCGTCTGCCATCCGCCACTTCAATTGTATTCAAAATAACTTAATATGCGAGCGTGGCGGAATGGCAGACGCGCACGTTTAAGGGGCGTGTTCGAAAGAGTGTGGGTTCAAGTCCCACCGCTCGCACCATCAAAATTTATAGTAACGTTTGTTACTATTTTTTTTGTTTAAAATCTGAGCAAATTTTTTAGGTGGGACTTTTCAAGTCCTTCCTGCCGGACCCGGACCGCGAACAAGTCGCTCCCGGCTTGTCGAGAGCTTCACTCTCTTGCTAAAAACAAGCACAACGGCTTGTTTTCTTAACGCGTCGCCCCGCTCGCACCAATTAATTCAAAGACTTCGATTGAAGTCTTTTTTTAATG